>JAYKIB010000224.1:0-11909 GCA_035285005.1 Prochlorothrix sp. | reverse complement strand
TTCCGCGCTCAGTTGTTCCGCATTGGGAGAGAGCATCATCAAATCCTCCAGATTAGTTCTCCTCAAGTTCCCGGTCTTCAAGCTGGCTCGGATCAATCCCCATTTGCCGCAACTGCTCCAACAAACGTAACCGAGCTTGCCGTTCCTGCTCGGCTCGCTGCCGTTCCTGTTCAGCTCGCTGCCGTTCCTGCTCGGCCCGCTGCCGCTCCTGCTCGGCCCGCTCCTGCACCAAAGGGTAGGCTACTCCCGCCTCATTAAACCAAGCTAACCACTCCCGCTGCCGTCCCTGCAACACTCCCTGCACACAGCCAATTCCCAGCCCCACCTCCGGCATCCACACCGGATCCCCGATAATGCGGCGATAGACCCCCGCCTCCAGCCGATACACCTCCAGCACATCCACCGGCACTGATTGCGACTGAGCTACCCCATTAACCCCATTTTTGCCATTAGCCGCCCCATTACTCCCCTTCGCGGCAGCTTGGGAAGCAGCATACTCCACGGCCCACCCCTCATAGCGCTGCTTGCGCCGCTTGTGCCGCCGCCGACTGTTGTAGATCACATAGTACAGCACCCCCAACTGGGCATAGGTCTCGAACTTGCGATCGTACTCGCCCCCATACTTATGGGATACATGCTCTAGGGCCATAATCGGCACCACATCGTTTTCTTCAGAAATGACATAGCTTAATCGCCCCCGATCGGGATAGCGATAGCGTGGTACACCTAGCGCGAGGAAACCATCGGGAACAACGGTCGGGGTGCGGCGACGTTGCCCCTCCCGGTCATACACCGCCATATCCGCCGCAAAATACCAATCCCGCCGATCGGCCCAAATTTCCTCCAGCGCCGCAAACAACCAGTTAGGCAGCAGGTTCTGATCTTCGTTGTCCACGGGCGTGTCATCGGAGTAGGGCAGTTCTTCGCTACTGGGCAGGCGGTCTGGCCCAACCACTGGCTCAGGAATTTTGTGGGTATCCATAGCAACTTAGCGCTGAAAATACTTGGTTTCTAGGAGCGCAGGATTGACCCCAAACCAGCGGCCTTGCTCATCCTGACAGCAGGCAACGCCCTTTGACCATAATGGCAGCATTTTGCCCATCACCGCGCCTTGTCCTAAATCTATCCTGGATCTGCCCTAGATCTGCCCTGGATCTGCCCTAGATCCCATCCCGGGCCAAGACCACCGCTTGATGGGGGGGGACAGTGACCTGGAGTAGACCCGTGGCACTGACCTGGGCTGAAAGTGGGCAGGATAGTTCAAGGTTATCTGAGTTTAGTCGATCGGAATCCAAATTTTGGCTTGTCAGCCAGTCGCAGTAGTGCCCAGGAGGCAGACCGGTGGACAGCTGGGCCACCCAAGCCTCCGGCTCGCCATTGAGCAGCACAAACCCCCGATCGCCCCGACCGAAGGCCACCCGATTCACCCGCTGTCCCGCCGGACCGGGCCACCAGTGGCTTACCGGGGCCATTCCCATGGCTTGCCGAAACCGTACCATCGCTAAAAAGTCCGATCGACGATGCTCACAGATCCAACCCTCGCCACAGGTTACCTCCAGGGTTCGCCCCTGGGCATCCGCCGGTGGCCCCATCCAGTCATTGCGATCGCGCCGCTGCCCCGTCGCCGGATCCGTCTCCCAATCCCGGACCCAGTCGTAGCTACTGGTGAGGCGCGGGGTTCCATAGGGCCATGCCCAGGTGAAAACCAGCGCCAGACCGAATAAACGGCCCCCATCCGCCGGTTCAAACCAGCTAATCAGATCATCAAAGCCCCCTGCCCCATGGCCGCGCTGGCTGTCGTGGTTGTGGATAAAAACGATGGCCCCATGCGACGGGAGCCAGGAAGCCCCGGAGCCGATCGATCGCAACGCCTGCCAGTCCCCCCGCCGCAGAATCCGCCCCAACTGCTGCCCGTAACGAAATTCAGTCACGGCCCCGTTCGCCAGGTATGGCTCGGGGGTAACAGCTTCGGGACGGGTGTTAATGACCTCTTGGAAGACGATCGGGCGACGCTGTTCGCCATGGAACTGGGGGTTAAGATCCCGGGTTTGGGCGAGGATTGCCCCAATATCCGCCGCTGCCATGTGCTTAGCTGCGTCAATCCGCAAGCCTGCCACCCCAATGCTCAGCAAATCATCTAAATAGGCCACCTGCTTAGCCTGAACTGCCGGATCCCCGGTTTTCAAATCCTGAAGGCCCAGTAGCTGACAGCGTTGCACCCGATCGGCATTGTGGAGATAGTCCTCTGGCTCAATCCCACAGGGATCATGGAAAGCCGATCGATCGTAGGGCACCCGAGGATAACGCCAGCGATCGGGATCGAAAAAGCCGCCCCCACTCCCGAAACCGGTTCCGGCCCCGTACCCCACCATATGATTCAGCACCACATCCGCAATCACCTGCACCCCGGCCCGCTGACACTGGGCCACCATCGAGATCAACTCGGCCCGACTGCCACTCCGACTTTCGAGACGATAACTCACGGGCTGGTAGCGCTGGAACCAGGGAAACTGAACCGCCGGGTTCCACCAGGGCGCAATAATGAGGCGATGCTCCTGGGGCGGAGAAATCTGGACTGCCGCCACCCCCGCTGGCCCAAGAACCGTCTCACACTCCGGGCCGATCGCCTTCCAGGGCCACTCAAATAAATGCACCCAGCTTGAGTTGCGGCTCGCGTTGCTGAATTGCTGGGATCGCACTGGTGAAAAGTCTTGGACTTGTGAGAAATCTTGAACTTGTGAGAAATCTTGCAGAGCCAGCTGCGTTACCCCTCCCCCCTCCTCTACCCCTCCTCCGAACATCGGCCCCCCTCCGAAGAGTCCCCAACTCCCCAGAAATCCACTTCCAAGCAACACCCCAACTCGGAACCATCGTCCTCGGCCATGCCGGAGCCTAAAGTTCCGCCACCGAGTCCTGTGGGAGCGACGACGGGGGGAAGACTGGAGTAGAAATCGAACAGGGATCGGTTTCACGGGGTAACCTTTAAGGGTAGGTTTTGGGTATGGTGAGATAGTACGACGATCGTCAGACCAGCCCCAATCCTATCGTTTCAGCCCCATCGTTTCAGCCCTAACGTGCCAACTTGAACTGAGAAGATTGCCATGATGGATGCGGATATTTCAACGCCTGAGGCTCTACCCGCGATCGATGCGGAACTGATTCGCCTGAATCTGGGGGCCCTGGGTGAGGATGCTGCGGAATGTTTGAACTTCCTGACGGAAACCTTTACCCAAGACACGCCGGAAATGTTGGCCCAAATGCGGCAGAGTGCCGAGCAAGAGGATGCGGATGGGCTGCGCCGCAGTGCCCACACCCTCAAGTCCAGTAGTGCCACCCTGGGGGCCACCCGTCTGTCCAAGCTCTGCCTGCTCCTGGAACAGCAAGCTCGGGAAGGCAATTTAGATCAAGCCCTTGAGCGCGTGACCCAAGCGGAAGCGGCCTATGCCGAAGCAAAGACGGGCCTAGAGAATTTTGAGTGGTAGCACGTCTCCTGGTCCTGCGCTACCCGTCCGACGTTTTCTTAAGGTTTATTGCAGGGTGCGATGGACGATCGGCCCCTGTGGGATCCTGAATTACAATTCACATCGGTTTATACAGCTCAAAGAAACTTAAGAAAATGGCATCCACTTCAAAACCCACTGTTGTTGTTACAGGAGCCTCCTCCGGGGTTGGCTTATACGCGGCAAAGTCCCTCGCCCAGCGCAACTGGCATGTGGTCATGGCATGCCGCAACTTGGAAAAGACCGCAAGGGTCGCCCAAGAAGCGGGCATTCCGACAGACAGCTATACCGCAATTAAACTGGATTTGGCATCCCTGAAGAGTGTGCACCAGTTTGTGGACGATTTTCGGGCTGCAGGTCTGTCCTTGGATGCTTTGGTCTGCAATGCGGCGGTTTATCTCCCCCTACAAAAGACTCCCCTCCGGTCCGAGGATGGCTATGAAATCTCCATGGCCACCAACCACCTGGGGCACTTCCTTCTCTGCAACTTGATGCTGGAGGATATGAAGAAATCCACCCACCCCGATCGACGTTTGGTGATCATTGGCACCGTCACGGCCAACCCCAAGGAACTCGGCGGTAAGATTCCCATTCCCGCACCACCGGACCTGGGGGATCTCAAGGGCATGGAAGCGGGCTTCAAAGCACCGATCGCCATGGCCGATGGCAAAATTTTCAAGTCCGGAAAAGCCTACAAGGACAGCAAACTCTGCAATATGCTGACCATGCGGGAATTGCACCGTCGCTACCACGAAGAGACAGGAATTACCTTTAACGCTCTGTATCCCGGCTGTGTGGCGGAAACCGGCTTGTTCCGCAATCACTTCCAGGCTTTTCGGACGATCTTCCCCTGGTTCCAGAAGAATATCACCGGTGGTTATGTGTCCCAGGAGATGGCTGGGGAGCGCGTAGCCCAGGTGGTGGCCGACGAGGGCTTTGGGGTGTCCGGGGTCTACTGGAGCTGGGGCAACCGCCAGCAGGAGGGCCGCAACTCCTTTATGCAGGAGGTCTCGAATGAGGCTCTGGATGAGGCGAAGGCGGTTAAGCTGTGGGATCTGAGCGCGAAGCTCGTGGGCCTGGTGCCTGCGGAAGCAACAGCCGGTTAGAGCGTTGCGAATCCTCGATCGATCCCCAGGGTACAAATAGGGAGATTGGGCACGAAAACCGCGCCCCTACCCGACGTTTGGGCCCTAGGGATCAGATTTCCTGGCCCGCCCTCTGTGCCCGGATTTGACCCACTTTTGTCAGTCAGTCAGCAGCAACGGACAACAGCGGACAATCTTGCCGGCTCCCATGCGTCCTGCCCAAGCATCGCTAGGGTCCCCGCAAGCATCCTACGAATCCCTTGTCCTTGAAAACCGTCCCTTTCCCTATCGGGTTTCCGCTTCCACCCCCGACCTCAAGTCGGTAGGCTAGAAGCAAATGCCGTCGTGAGGGCAACATCCATGGGCCAGTGGCTGTTACCAACCCTAAGTAAATTGGTGCAGACCTCCCTTGCTACTGAGGAGGGTACTCCGTCTCTCCAGAGACCGGGGATCGATCGAGGTCGGCACTTGGACCGCCTCTCCCAACGCGAGTGGAGCAGTGCAGTGGTGGCCCTGGGAGAATTGTTGCGGGACACCCAGGAGCAATGCACACCGGTCCCCCAGTCCCTGAACCCAGCCCCGAGGCAGGCTACCAGTCAAGCTGCAATCGATCCCGAATCCCAAACCCAGCCCCAGCGGGGGCTCGTCCTGTGTGGCCCTCTGCCTGTCTTTAACCAGCCCGATTTATTGACCCAGTTGGCCACCTGGATTTTTGTGCCGGATTTGCTGGCCAGTTGGCTCAGTCCCACCCGATCGCTGCTACCCTGCGGCGCTGACCTCGCGGATCTCACCAGTCCCTGGGCCGACAACGCGCCCCCCCCCGGCTGTCCGCTGCCGCCCCAACTCCTCCCCCTCTCCCGCCAGGATCCCCTCAACCGCGAGCAGTTCTGTCTGGTCTTGACACCGGAGTTTAGTCTCGTCCTGGTGCTGAACCAAGCCAGCGAGGATCCCACCCAGGCGGCGATGGCATCCCCTCGGGGGTTTCAATTTTCCTTTGACCCGGACTGTGTGGCCCAGTGCGCCCGAGTGCTACAGCAGCGCGCCGCCCAGGCTTACCCCCACCAGGCCCAAACCCTCGCCCATTGGCTGGAGCGCTTCCCACCGATCGCCCCGGACTACCACCTCGTCAGTCGCTTCAGCCGCACCCTGCTCCAAACCCTATCCCACCTCAACGACACCGATGAGGCTCCGGTTGCCGACGATCGATCCCAGGGCGACCCACTTCACCCCGATCGCATCCGCGACAATCACCTCCACCCCGATCGCTTCCCTCCGGTCGCCCCGGTTTTTGCCGCAACCTCAGACTCATTATCGGACTCGCTAGAGTCCAGTACCGGTGAAATTCAAGATATTCAGCTTCTCCAAGCCCTGGCCCACGAAGTTCGCACTCCGCTGGCCACAATCCGCACTATGACGCGCCTTCTCTTGCGGCGTAAAGATCTAGCACCGGAAGTGCTGAAGCGTTTAGATGTGATCGATCATGAGTGTACGGAACAGATCGATCGGTTTAATTTGATTTTCCGGGCCGCAGAAATGGCAGCGGAACCCAAAACCCAGCCCCCCCTGCGATCCCAACATTTGGCAGCAACGGCACTGGATCAGGTCTTCCGGGCAAGCGTGCCGCGCTGGAAGAAGCAGGCGGAGCGGCGCAGTTTGACATTGGCGGTGGTGCTGCCGCCCCAGATGCCGTTGGTGGTGAGTGATCCGACGATGTTGGAACAGGCGCTAACGGGGCTGATGGAGCGCTTTACGCGCCATTTGCCGACGGGCAGCCACATTGAGGTGCTGGTGTCGTTGGCGGGGGAGCAGTTGAAGTTACAGTTACGGGCGGATAAGTCCAACGTGCGATCGGGTCGATCGGCGTTTCCGCCCCTGGCCAATGCCGATCGGTTGGAGGGCGAGGGAGTCGGTGGGGAGGGAACCCAGCCCCAGTTTCAGTCCCTAGGTCATTTGTTGATGCTCCAGCCCGAAACGGGTAGTGTCAGCTTGAATCTAAAGGTGACGAAGAATTTGTTCCAAGCCCTGGGCGGGAAGTTGAAGGTACGGGAGAAGTCGCACCAGGGGGAGGTGTTGACGGTATTTTTGCCGCTGGAGGTCCGGCAGTAAGGACAGGCAAAAAAATAGCGATCGACCGGAACCCGATCGATCGCCGCAGATTGTTGTTAGGTTAGGGCCCCAGCATAAACGCAATTGCCGGAATTAAACCCGACCGCGCAGCATTTGAGCCATCTCATTGGGCTTCGCCGAATTCTCCAGCGCCGTCTCCTCCGTAATCCGCCCTTCCTCATAGAGCCGATACAGAGACTGGTTCGACGTACACATTCCATCAAACGTACAGCGCGGAATGATCGCCTCAATTTCGTCGATCTCACCCCGACGGATGAAGTCCTTAATTGCATCGGTATTGAGCATAACCTCGTGAAATGCCGCCCGCTTACCGTCCGTCGTTCGGCATAGCCCCTGGGCAACCACACAAATCAGCGACTCCGCCACCGCAACCCGGATTGGATCCTGCTCAGCGGGACTGAACATATTCAAAATCCGTTCGATCGTCTTCACCGCACTATTGGTGTGCAGGGTTCCCATCACCAAGTGACCGGTTTGGGCTGCTTTCAGGGCCGTCTTAATCGTCGTTTGGTCCCGAATTTCCCCCACCAGAATCAAGTCCGGATCCTCCCGCAGAGATGCCTTCAACGCATTCTCAAACTGGAGCGTATGAATGCCCACCTCCCGGTGCTTGACCAGGGACTTGCGGCTTTGGTGAACAAATTCGATCGGATCCTCGATCGTGATGATGTGGTGCGGCATCTCCCGATTGATATAGTCAATCATGGCCGCCATCGTCGTGGACTTACCCGAGCCCGTTGGCCCCGTCACCAGAATCAGACCTTTGTGGTAGTGGCAGATATCCCGGAAAATCGGCGGTGACTTCAACTGCTCCAAGGTCAAGATTTTCAGCGGGATCAAACGAATCACCATCGACGGCCCCTTGAGGGAGTCAAAGACATTGATCCGCGCCCGGGCGAAGTCATACTGGGTCGCCCCATCAAAGTCCAGCGTCTCTTGGAAGCGACGAATTTCCTCATCGCTCATAATCTCCTTGAGCCATGCCATGAAGGTGGGCAGATCCGTCTCGGGAAAATCCGTGGACTCAATCTGACCCCGATCGCGGTAGCGCGGAACTTCCCCGACCCCCACGTGAATGTCGGAAATACCATTGTCACTGGCCAGTTTCACCACATCATACAGAGTGGGCTGACCGGGACTGGGACCGGTGGGCGCAGCCGGAGCCACTCCCCGAGGAGCCCCACCGGGCGCGGGGGGCCGAACACCAGGACGGGGCGCAGCCCCCCCCGGCGGACGGGGTGGCGCCCCCGGTGGAGGCGGCGCTCCCGGCGGACGCGGCGGTGCCCCCGGTGGAGGCGGCGCTCCCGGCGGACGGGGGGGCGCTCCGGGGGGCGGTGCCCCAGCGGCAGCACGGGGCGGGGCAATGGGCATGGTCGCCTCGGTTGCATCCATGCGAGGCCGACCGGGAACGGGCGGTGGGGGGGGTGGGGAGGGATGTTGCGGATTAGACATATGCAGGTTCCCTGGCGGGGCAATGAACTCCTAGCGGGGTTTTGGGTACCTCGGTGAAGTGGGACGGGCAGTGTCGCTGCCCAACCACAACCCTAAGTTTTGCGTCGGTAACCCTAAGGGGCACCTCGATTAATTGTGACGTGCAGCTTCGCCGCCCGTCACAACCCTGACTCTTACGTGGTTCACTGGGTACAAACTTTGATTTTTCGAGGTGTCCTAAGGGTTAAGGGTAATTGTAATCGGGAAATCGAGAATTACTGAGGGGCACCTCGATTAATTGCGGCAGGCGGCTTCACCGCCTGCCGCAACCCTGATTCTGCCGTGGGCACTGCGGTCGAAATTTGAATTTTTCGAGGTGCCCTGAGGAAGACAAGTGGATCGGAGCAATACGGTGGCCCTCGCAGTTGTCGGTCTCGCCCATGGCGACCTTACCTAATCTCGGTCTCGACCCGTCCCGGCCTCAACCAGTCTGAGTCCCGACCAGTTCATCGCCATACCCGCAAGCTGAAGGGTCCAAAACTGATAGCATGGGGAGTTGCTTGAGATGCTCTGTCGGGTACCTCGATTAATTGGGGGGGGCAGCGAAGCCACCCCCCGCACCCCTGATTCTTACGTGGGTCACAGAACGGGAATTTGCATTAATCGAGGTGCCCTGTCGTTTCTAGACTGGACCTTTACGAGACTGGATCTTTAAATATTGTGACTGTTCGCGTTCGCATTGCCCCCAGCCCCACGGGAAATCTTCACATTGGCACCGCCCGCACAGCGGTTTTTAACTGGCTCTTCGCCCGCAACCAGGGCGGCACATTTGTGCTGCGGGTGGAGGATACGGATCAGGAGCGATCGCGCCCTGAATACACCCAAAACATCCTAGAGGGTCTGAGCTGGCTGGGATTGCAGTGGGACGAAGGCCCCGTCTTCCAAACCGATCGGTTTGATCTCTACCAACAGAAGATCCAGGATTTGCTGGATCGGGGGCTGGCCTACCGCTGCTATTGCACGCCGGACGAGTTGGACGAGATGCGATCGCAACAGAAAGCCCGAGGAGAAGCCCCACGCTACGACAATCGCCACCGCAACCTGACCCCAGAGCAGCGGGCCGCCTTTGAGGCGGAGGGCCGCACCTCCGTGATTCGCTTCAAAATTGACGACGATCGCACCATTAGCTGGATAGATCTGGTGCGGGGTCGCGTCACCTGGAGTGGCCGCGACCTGGGGGGGGATATGGTCATTGCCCGGGCTGCGTCGGGACAGTCCGTGGGCCAACCCCTCTACAACTTTGTGGTGGTGGTGGATGACCTAGACATGGCCATGACCCATGTCATTCGGGGTGAGGACCATATTGGCAATACTCCAAAGCAAATCTTGCTTTACGAAGCACTGGGCGCGGAAGTTCCTGAATTTGGCCACACACCGTTGATTCTGAATGAGTCGGGCCAAAAGCTCTCGAAGCGGGATGGGGTCACCTCCATTTCTGACTTCCAAGCCCTGGGCTATACCCCGGAGGCGATCGGCAACTATATGACCCTACTGGGCTGGTCGCCCCCCGAGCCCATGACCGAACGTTTCACCTTGGCGGAGGCTGCGGAACAGTTTAGTTTCGATCGGGTGAATAAGGCCGGGGCTAAGTTCGACTGGGATAAGCTCAACTGGCTCAATAGCCAAGTGCTCCACGATCTCAGCCCCGGTGAGTTAGTCAGTCGGTTGGGACCGGTGTGGTCCGCTGCCGGGTACGACTTCAGTCACAGCCCGGAGGCTTGGCTAGAGGAGTTGGCGGCACTGATTGGTCCCAGTTTGACGTTGCTGAAGGATGCGGTGGAATTGAGCCGGTTCTACGTCAGTGAGTCGATCGACTATGACGACAGTGCCCGCGCCCAACTGAGCCAGGATGGGGCAGTCGGTGTGCTGGAGGGATTTCTGGCGGAAAGTCTGGAAAATCTGGATGCGGTGGCGGCCAAGGGTCTCATTAACCAGGTGACAAAGGCCCAGGGGGTCAAGAAGGGTCTGGTGATGCGGACATTGCGGGCGGCACTGATGGGAACCATGCAGGGTCCAGATGTGCAGCAGTCCTGGCTTTTGCTAAACCAGCGCGGCTGGGATCGGTCCCGCTTAGACCAGGCCCGATCGATCGCCCAGGGTGAATAACATCCAGCACGCCGCGATGAATGCTGGCGGATTATTACGGCGGATTATTACGGCGGGTCGAGTCCCCGCCTTCCGTCCCGATCGGCGGCAAAACCCGCAACAGCCCACGTCCCCACCGGGTCGCCAGTCCTAGGGCAACTCTCCAGGGGCGTATCATCCCTTCACTGTAGAAATCTTGTAGAAACCTTGCAATATTCAGAGGGCACCTCAATTAATTGGGTTGCGCGGCGAAGCCGCGCAACCCAACCTTGATTCTGCTGTGGGTACTGCGGTGAAAATCTATAGGGCACCTCAATTAATTGTGGCCGGCGGCCACAACCCTGATTCTGCCGTAGGCACTGCGGTCGAAATTTGAATTTTTCGAGGTGCCCTATATTCATCGAGGTGCCCCAGCGTTATATGCCCGCCCCAGTTGCATGGGCTAGCATAGCGGTCTCCCGTCCCCCCCTCAGTCAGGCGAACTACCATGCTCACCCCCCAACATCGCGTTGCCCTCTTTTTGCCCCAGGGTATCCAGGGCACCGACGGTAAAACCGGTTTAGCCCTCCTGCGGTACCGAGAAGGATCGATCGTTGCCGTCATTGACCCCGACTGCGCCGGACAAAACCTCCACACCCTAACCGGAATCGATCGCCATATCCCGATCGTCGCCTCCGTCACCGAAGCCCTAGCCCACACCCCCGATGTTCTCGTCATCGGCATTGCGCCCCTGGGGGGACAGTTACCAGACCCCTGGTTATCGGAAGTCCGGCAGGCCGTCGCTGCAGGGCTGTCCGTGGTCAATGGGCTGCACCAAAAACTAGGAACCGATCCGACGATCGCGGCCCACCTCCAAACCGTTGCCCCTGCGCAGCAATGGGTGTGGGACTTGCGCCAGGAACCCGCAGGCCTCACCCCCGCCAACGGCCTTGCCCGCACCCTCCCCTGTCGGCGCATCCTGATGGTGGGCACCGACATGAGCGTCGGCAAAATGTCCACGGGACTGGAACTGGAGCGACTGGCGCGGGGCCGGGGACTGAAATCAGCCTTTGTGGCTACGGGACAGGCAGGAATTATGATTCGAGGCCGGGGCATTCCCCTCGATGCGATTCGGGTGGATTTTGCGGCGGGAGCCGTGCAACAACAGGTCATGGACCAGGGAGCCACAGCGGATCTGGTCTTTGTGGAGGGCCAAGGATCCCTCTTTCACCCTAGTTCCACTGCCCCCCTCCCTCTCCTGCGCGGTTCCCAGCCCACCCACCTGATCCTGGTCCACCGCGCCAGCCAAACCCACATCCGCAAGCTCCCCGATTTCCCGATTCCGCCCTTGCCCGAGGCGATCGCCCTGTATGAAACCCTCGCCACCGCTGCCGGACTCTTCCCCGCAGCCCGCGTGGTCGGGGTTGCCCTCAACACCTTCGGCCTGCCGGAACCGGAGGCCCTCGCCGCGATCGACCAGGCCCAAAACAGCACCAATCTCCCCTGCACGGATGTGATCCGCTATGGGGGAGCGGGACTGTTGGATGCCATTTTGGCAACTTAATCAGCCCTCCTTTACAAGGGGGGACGGCCTCTTCTTCCCCCTTCAAAAGGGGGACTGAGGGGGATTCGGCTCAGGGCC
>JAYKIB010000223.1:0-8604 GCA_035285005.1 Prochlorothrix sp. | reverse complement strand
CCCGCGCCAGCTCAGGTCAGTCGATCGAAATACTCCGCCATGCCGCGCACCGTGGGCCGTTTGAAGAGTTCGGGAACCGCCAGTTGGTCCTGGGTTGCGAGGGGCAGCAGTGCCTTGAGTTGGACGTAAACCTGAATCATGGCCAAGGATCGGCCCCCAATATCGAAGAAATTGTCGTCAATGCCGATGCGATCGAGCTTGAGCACGTTTTGCCAGATCGCCACGATCGATCGCTGGCTTTCGGTTTCTGGCGCCACGTAGGGGATGCTAGGACACTCGGGCTCCAGGTTGGCGGATCCATCCCAGGGGGCATACTGGGGCAGATCCCCCAGGGGGCGATCGGGGTGACTGACCAGAGTGGTGAGTAAATGTTCCAGATTCTCACCTAGGGTTGCCACGGTTCCCTCTTCAAATAGGTCGGTTTTATAACGGAAAATACCAACTAAACCCTCATCTTTCTCTTTTAAGGAGAGGGAGAGATCGAAATTTGAAATTCCTTCCTCCATTTCCTGAAGGTTAAGGGCAATTCCTGGGGCCAGTTCCTTGGGCTGGGGGGGGACGTTCTGGAGGGTGAACATGGCCCGGGAGAGAAAAGCACCGGGGATTCGCAGGTCGTCGGCCAGTTGCTGAAAGGGCAAGTCGTTGTGGTCAAAAGCGCCTAGGACGGACTGGCTGACGCGCTTAATGATCTCGCGAAAACTAAGATTTTCCTGAATTTGGGTCCGAATGAGGACAATATTACTGAAGTAGCCCAGGAGCTTCTTTGTGGCGGGTTGTTTACGGCTAGCGACGGGCGAGCACAGGATGAGATCCTCCTGACCGGTATAGCGGTTGAGGAGAATCTTGTAGGCAGCGAGCAGGGTTGTAAACAGGGTGACTCCTGCTTCCTGGGTAATCATTTTCAGGGCAGTGGTGAGGGCGGGGGGTAGGGACACCACGATCGCTGCCCCGTTATAGGTGGGGGCTGCATCGGGTTTGTGGTCCGTGGGTAGACGCAGCAAGCGTAGGGGGGGGGAAAGTTGGGTTTTCCAGTAGTCGATCTGTGTTTGCAGAACCTCGCCCTGGAGCCACTGACGTTGTGCGGTGGCAAAATCCACATATTGCACCTTTAATTCTGGCAAGGGTGAGGGTTCCCCCCGGCTAAAGGCTGTATAGAGGGCAGCGAGCTCCCGTAGACGCACGGTATCAGTCCAGACATCATTGATAATATGGTGGACTGTGCGGACGAGGGCATGGTCGGTGTCGCTGAGCCGGAGTAACTTCACCCGCATTAGGGGTGCTTGGCTTAAATCAAAGGGCTCTTGGGCAGCCTCGGCTGCAATTCGGGCGATCGCGCGATTTTGCTCTTCCGGTGTGAGGTGCGCTAGGCTTTCCACTGGGAGCGGTAAATCCACCTCGGGCCAAATCTTAACCGTAGGCTGCCCCTTAACGGCGGGAAAACTGGTGCGTAACACCTCCTGTCGCCGTACAATCTCCCGCAAACTCCGGCCTAAACAGTCAATATCCAAGGCCCCCCGTAGCCGGAAGACTCCTCGTAGGTTATGGACGGGGAGGCCCGGTTGCAGTTGCTCAATAAACCAGAGACGCTCTTGACCAAAGGAGAGGGGGAGGGGTTGGGATCGATCGACGGGGGTGATTTTAAAGGCGGTTTGGTTCGATCGTTTGGTGCTGCGAATTCCTTTCCAGAAGGCTGAGGGGGCTTTTTTAGGAGGGTCTGGGCTGGGAGGTTTGGTTATTGCTGGCGTATCAAACTGTTGGGCGACGGTGGGTAGATAACCGCTATTTTGGAAGTAGGTCAGGTATTGGGTGGTGAGGGATTGATCAACGGGTGGGCAGGTAATTCCGGAGCCCACAAGGCCGGCGGTGGTATTGGCGAGGCTGATGGGAGGTTTGGGGGCAAACAGGTTAAGGGGGGATGTGAGCAAGAGCAGTAGGGAACCATAGAGTTCGGTGTGACTGGGGTCGAGACTGGGGTCACTGACTCGCTTTTGGAGTTCTGCCATCCAGTCCCCGTGACTAACGGGTTCTAATTTGTAGCCCAACGCTCGAATTTGGCTGGAGAGCGTATCCCAGGGGATGAATTTGGGGTTCATGAGGTTAAAGGTTTTACCCCAAGGGAGTTGCGCGATCGGTTGTGTCTTAGCTTGGCCAGGATTGGTTTGGCCGGGATTGGTTTGACTGGGATCTATTTGACTGGGATCTGTGGCCTTGAGGGTCCCTTGGGCCAGATGGACGATCGCCTGAGCCACATAGTCCACCGGCATCAGATTGATGACTGCTTCAGA
The DNA here is from genome assembly GCA_035285005.1 of Prochlorothrix sp. Taxonomy (GTDB): domain Bacteria; phylum Cyanobacteriota; class Cyanobacteriia; order Prochlorotrichales; family Prochlorotrichaceae; genus Prochlorothrix. The sequence goes on along the minus strand of JAYKIB010000223.1, from coordinate 6,319 downwards.
CTGGGGGGTTTTCCCGAAGAGAATACAGCCCTTCAGCAAGCTACAGAGAAAATCTGTGAGATTACCTGTGATTCCCGTGCGGCTGTCCCCCATAATGCGAGCAGGGCGATGGATACAGGCTGGGAGTCCCCGTTTCTGGGCCTCGCGAACTAGAGATTCTGCAACCCATTTACTTTGCTTGTAGCCCCCCTTGAGGCCCTCCCAGGGGGGAATGGTGGTTTCGAGCACGGTTTGGTCGAGGGGCTGCTGGGGGTTGAGAAAGACCGCCATGGTCGAAACAAAGTGGAGCGGTTTGGTGTGGTGGATGCTGGCAAGGCGCAGGACTTCCTGGGTGCCGAGGACGTTGATTGGCTTGAGGATTTCGTAGGAAACTGCCGAGTTAACCATGGCGGCTCCATGGTAGAGGGTGTCGATCGTCTGGGTGAGGGTATCCCAGGTTGCGGCCCCCAGACCCAGGTGAGGCTGGCGTAGGTCGCCCATCAGGGGCACGATGCGATCGCCCCACTTGGGTTGCCAGAGTTTGTAAAAACTGAGGTGCTCGATCAGGCGCTGTCGGCCTGCGGCGGGATTCTGACCCCGAATGAGACAGTAAATTCTAGCCTGGGTCTGCTTGAGGAGGGTTTCAAGGAGAAATGCACCCAGGAAGCCGGTTGCTCCAGTCAGAAGGATGTTTTGGGGATGGTGAGCCGTGGGAGCGAGGGGTTGATTGAATTGGATGGCGGAGTCGAGCTGGGCTTCTTGGGGCAGGTTGGGGGTCATGGAGTTTCTGGGCGGCGGTGCTGAACGGCTCGGGGATCGGGCGGCTTGATGCCAAGCCTAAGCTTGGCATCAAGCCACCTAAAGTCTTCAGGGCACCTCGATTAATTGTGGTAGGCGGCGAAGCCGCCTACCACAACCCTGATTCTGCCGTGGGCACTACGGTCGAAATTTGAATTTTTCGAGGTGCCCTTCAGATTGTACCAAGTTCCCCCACCGCAAACCTGAACCGCCATGCCCAAAGGGGGATTCTACAAGGGCCGTAGGCCCTTGTAGAATCCCCCTCAGTCCCCCTTTTGAAGGGGAAAGAAGAGGCTGCCCCCCCTTGTAAAAGGGGGTTAGGGGGGATTCTCTTAGGTTTTCAAACATTCTCTAAAGGACACCTCAAAAAATCCAGAGTTCCATTCCTAGTGGACTGACAAAAAATTCTGCATTGGGCGCGAAAACTGCGCCCCTACCAGAGGTTTAGCACGATCGCCGAGATTACAAAAATCTAGAAGATACTACCAAAAAACTCCACGGCTTCCTTAAGGGACTCAATACAGGTGTCGATCTCTTCCTTTGTGTTGTAGAAATAAAGGCTGGCGCGGGCCGTGGACTGGGCTCCAATTTCCCGGTGCAGCGGCTGGGTACAGTGGTGACCGGCACGGATCGCAATACCGGACTGATCGAGGATAGTGGAGAGATCGTGGGGATGGACTTCTCCGGTGGTGAAGGAGGCCAGGGCAGCCCGACCAAAGCCATCGGATTGGGGCTGGGGGCCATAGACCCGCAGGGTGGGCACTTCCGTGAGGCGCTGGAACAAATACTGGGTTAACTCTGCTTCGTAGGTGTGGATAGTGTCCATGCCGATGCCCATCAGGTAATCCACGGCGGCCCCCAGGGCGATCGCTTCGCCAATGGCCGGGGTTCCTGCCTCAAATTTGTGGGGAATATCGGCATAGGTGGCATGATCCAGGAAAACATCGGCAATCATCTCACCCCCACCCAGGAACGGCGGCATCGATCGCAGGACCTCCGCTTTACCGTAGAGGAAGCCGATTCCCGTCGGTGCACACATTTTATGCCCCGAAGCCACTAACCAATCGCAGTCCATCGCTTGCACATCCAGCGGTAAGTGGGGCGCACTTTGGCAAGCATCAACCAAAACACGGGTGCTCTGGGCATGGGCAAGGCGAATCACCTCCTCAACGGGGTTAATACAGCCTAATGTATTGGAACAGTGGACGAGAGACACGAGTTTCGTTTTGGGATTGAGCAGGGTTTTGAACTGCTCTAGGTCAAATTCTTCGGTTGCCGTTAGCCCCACAAACTTGAGCACAGCCCCGGTTTTTTGGGCGATCATCTGCCAGGGAATGAGGTTGCTGTGGTGTTCCATCACGGTCAGAATCACTTCATCCCCCGCTTGGAGATTGGCCATACCCCAACTGTAGGCCACGAGGTTAATGGCCTCACTGGCATTGCGGGTGTAAATGATCTGTTCGGGTTTGGGAGCATTGACAAACTGGGCCACCTTTTCCCGTGCTCCTTCATAGGCATCCGTGGCCCGACCGCTGAGGGTATGAACGCCCCGATGAACATTGGAGTTGTCCTGGTGATAGTAGTTTTGTAAGGCTTCCAGCACCATTTGGGGTTTTTGGGAGGTGGCGGCATTATCCAAGTAGATCAGGGGCTTCCCGTGAATCTGCTGGGCTAGAATGGGGAAATCGGCGCGAACCTGGGAGGCGAGGGTGGAGGTTTGCAGTTGAGTCATGGGATTATCGGGAGTTTTAGGGGAGAAGAGATTGGAAAATAGCGAGAATTTTAGGGAGATTATGAATATAGTAGGTGTCTTGGTCGAGGATGAGTCGATTGTCGTCTAGTTGTAACCAAAGCCAGGTTTCTCCGGTGGTGACGCAACCAAACAGAGAATTTAGGGTATGCCCTTTGCGCTGGTTCCAAAGTCGTGCTCCCAGCAACTGCGCCCCACATTGGCCAAGGCCCAAGTCCAAATCCTGCTTTTTTGCTTCCACAAGGGCAAAAATCGGGTTTTGAATGGTGCGGGTATAGGAGCCAGCACTGAGGATAAAGTCACATTCTCCCGTTAAGCCTTGACTGGCATCTGCCGTTAAGACCTTACCGGAGTGGATCACAAAGGGAGATCGCTGCTGTTCCTGGCTCCAGCGCTCCAGTTCCAGCAGGATTGGCGCAATTACAAACTCCGATCGAGCTTTCTCACTGCCGGACTTTAGACCAAAATCTAGCCCCAAGCGTAGGGTCTCCTGGAGCCAGTCGCTGGGTTCAGCGGGAGTTACCGCCGGAAAGAGCCGATCGCTCTCCTCGGTGAGGCCAAAGGTCAGGAGTAGGGTTTCAAGGCTAAAGTCACTGTAGGCCATGGTTGAACTGGAGGCTAGGGGAGCGGCGGGAGACCTCGATCGATGAGAAACCCCAGGGTTTGGAAGAGGCGATCGAGGTCGCTTAGGGTTAAACGAAGGGTGTCCTTGGTAAAGGTGCTCCCTTGCAGCTGGCCAAACTGCCAAAATTCCCCATCAGTGACCACGCCATAGACTTGCTCGGGAGAACCCAGCCGCTGGGCTGCGATCAGTTCCGCCAAACACTGGCCCCACCCTTCCACAAAGTTATTTTGCTTGGCTTCAACAATGAGGACGATCGGCTGACCTAGTACCGTTTTACCCAGGGGCGATCGGGTGGCCACCAGGTAATCTGGAATGCCACTCAATTGGGCATCGTAGGTCAGGTTGCGGTGGCTCCAGAGGCTGGCTCGGTCGGCCCAGCTTTTGTACACCTCTCGTAGGACAGGGTAAATGACGGCTTCACAGCGGGATGCTTCCGAAGTGAAAACATCGATATATTGGCGATTAAACTCTAATTCCTGGCGGAAAGAGTCAGGAACCATTAGATCCTTCGCCTCACAAAAGGACGCTTCTGTGTAGGCTACTCCATAGGCTTCCTGGACTTGAGCAATGGATTTGAAGTCTGTAAAAACCATACCAGAGGTTCTGAATCCGGATGATTGCTGTAGGGGCAGGTTTTGGGAACCATCTTTGTGATTAACACTGAAATGAACCAAACCCGCCCCCTGTCGCATTTCCCATTAATGCTTAAACATCCATGGTGCGGCAAGCAACACAGCGCGACAGACTCTGGCGCAGAGACTCAAAGGGGAGTTTGCGGAGAATATCGGCAGCAAAGCCATCGAGGAGCAGATGCTGGGCACTGAGACGATCGATCCCGCGACTTTGGAGGTAGAAAATCTCATCATCCTCCAACTGGCTCACCGTGGCTCCGTGGGTACATTTGACGTTATCCGCCACAATTTCCAACTGGGGCTTGGTGTCCACCCGTGCCTTGGGAGACAGGAGCAAATTCCGGTTTAACTGCTGGGCATTGGTCAACTGGGCCGCCTGGGGCACATCTACGCGACCATTGAAGACTGATCGGCCCCGATCGGCTACGATCGCCTTGTAAAGCTGATCACTGGAGCAGTGGGGGTGGCGATACCAGATGCTGCTGTGGGTGTCCACCAGTTGCGCCTGGTTAATGAGTGCCAGTCCCTGGAGTTGTGTATCCGCCTGCTCTCCCTGGTGGACCACCTCCAGGTTATGGCGGCAGAAGTTCGCCCCCAGGTGGATGGCCACGTTGGTGTAGCGGCTGTCTCGGCCCTGACTGACCGCAGTTTTGCCAATATGGAAGGCACCGGTGCCGTCCCGCTGGATGCGGCTATGGTGGACCGCTGCCCCCTCCTCCAGGAGAATTTCCGTGACGCTATTGCTGAAATAGGTGCCCGCAGCCAATCCATTCGTACAGCCCTGGCCCAGGGTGACAAAATCTTCCACGAGCTGGAGGGAGCTACACCGATCGGCTAGGACTAGCGCTCGCGGGAAGCTGGCGATCGGGGCGCTGGGATCGAGGGTGGAGATCCAGAGGAGTTGGATTGGAGCCTCGAGGATGGTATCCGCTGCCAGATGAATCCAGGCAATATCGTGGAAGCTGGCGGTGTTGAGGGTGGTAAAGACCTCATCGGAACCGGGCTGCTGAGCCAGGACCGGGGCGGCCCGATCGGAATCGAGGCTGCTGATATTCCCGATCGTGACTCCCGAGGGCAATCCCGCCGTGGCCGAGAGGCTGGGGACATAGATCCCATCGACAAAAACAAGGCGGTGGGGTGCTTCCGGCAATAGTAAGGCTTCCAGTTGGCCCAGGGTGAAGCTACAGGCGTTGGCCGTGGCCTGGAGCTGAAGCTGCATCAGGGCGGAAAGGTCCGTAAAACGCCAGTCTTCATGGCGTGTGGACGGAATGGCGAGTTCTGGAATCCGGGCCGCTGCTTGGCGTTGGAGACGGGCGATCGACTCCGGAAATTCCGTGGGGATGGACTGGCCTAGGTCCAGGAGTTGGGTCAGGTAGGCCGATCGCTTTTCGGCACTGGTTTTGGGGGCCACGACATCGGAATTGGCTGTGATGCCTGTGGGTTCGGGTGCAACTTGAACACTCATTAGACCGCCACCTCCAAGGCAGGATTAGCGCTTGCCGTGGCATCCGCCGGACCAAATTCCGCATCGATCCAGTCGTAGCCTTTTTCTTCCAGTTCCAGGGCTAATTCTTTACCCCCGGTGCGAATAATCTGACCCGCATGCATGACATGGATATAGTCTGGCTGAATGTAGTTGAGGAGCCGCTGGTAGTGGGTAATCATCAACACACAATTATCGGGGCGGGTGAGTTGGTTGACCCCATCAGCCACAATGCGCAGAGCATCGATATCGAGGCCAGAATCCGTCTCATCCAGAATTGCCAAGGTGGGCTCTAACAGAGCCATTTGGAGAATCTCGTTGCGCTTCTTCTCTCCGCCCGAAAAGCCCTCATTGACGCTACGGCTGAGGAAAGAGGCATCCATTTTGACCACGTCCAACTTGTCCTGGATTAGGTCATCAAAGTCAAACACATCCAACTCTTCCAAGCCCTGGGCTTTGCGGCGGCTATTGTAGGAGACCCGTAGAAAGTCCAAGTTGGTGACACCGGGGATCTCCAGGGGATATTGAAATGCCAAAAAGACTCCCTGCTTGGCCCGTTCGTCGGCTTCCCAATCCAACAGCGGCTGGTTTTGGAAGCTAACCTCTCCGCCGGTTACGGTGTAGGCGGGATGTCCTGCCAGGACTTTCGAGAGGGTACTTTTACCCGACCCATTACGCCCCATAATGGCGTGGATTTCGCCCGCTTTGATTTCCAGATTAACCCCTTTGAGAATGGGGGTGTCATCAATGTTGGCGGTGAGATTCTTAACGGATAGAATCACCTCTGCATCCGGATTAATCACGACTCCAAATTTCCTCCTAACGATAAGACTTTCAAGAGAGCACCTTGAAAAATTAAAATTTCGATCGCAGTGCTCACGGCAGAATCAGGGTTTTGGCCGGCGGCTTCGCCGCCTGCCAAAATGGGTGCATCTCACTTTGGCGAGTCTGGCCCTCATCCCCTAGCCCCCTTCGACTGCGCTCAGGGCACCGCTTCTCCCAAGTCGGGAGAAGGGGAAAAGTCCCTCTCCCTCTTTGGGAGAGGGATTTAG
>JAYKIB010000222.1:0-12050 GCA_035285005.1 Prochlorothrix sp. | reverse complement strand
CCAATGGCTTTATCTGGCCTGCCCAGGGGATGCTGACTTCAGGCTATGGCTGGCGCTGGGGTCGGATGCACAAGGGTATTGACATTGCGGCTCCGGTGGGAACGCCGATCGTGGCGGCTTCCAATGGAGTGGTGACCTTCGCAGGTTGGAATTCGGGTGGCTATGGCAATCTGGTGGAAATCCAGCATCCCGACGGTACCGTGACGCTCTATGCCCACAACAGCCGCATCCTGGTGCGTCCAGGTCAGCGTGTTGGCCAGGGTCAGCAGATTGCGGAGATGGGTAGCACGGGCTACAGCACGGGTCCCCACCTGCACTTTGAAATTCATCCTTCGGGTCAAGGGGCTGTGAACCCCATGGCCTACCTGCCGCGCTAGCGGACACTTGAGCATCTTGATGAGTCGGGTTGGGCGACAAAGCTGCCTAACCTAACCCTGCTTTTGCCGTGGCCACTGCGGTGAACCCTGCATTTTTGGAGGTGCTCCCTTGTGATTGTTGGGAGTTGGTGTTGCTCCCCTACCCTTCTTCTCTGGTGAGGAAGGGCTTTTTTATGGTTTGTGCTCCCGTTGTGGGTTAGGTTGGCAGCTGCTCCTCTCGGCTTGGGAGAAGCGATGTCCTGGGCGCAGTCGAACGGGCGGTGCCCTGAGCGCAGTCGTTGGCTTCGCCTGCCCGGAGGGCATAGGGGGCTAGGGGATGAGGGCCAGACGCGCCAAAGTGAGATGCACCCAAACAGTGAGACGCACCCCAACAGTGAGATGCACCCAAACAGTAGGGATTGGGTTGGGCGACTTCGCCGCCCAACCCCCCTTAATCAGGGTGTCCTGTGGTTCTCAGGTTTTATCGTTGTGAGGTATCCTATGGCCGATCGATCGCGCCCCAATATCCCCAGTGCCAATGCTCCCCTTCCCAATCCCCCTGAGTCCTACATCAAGCTCGATCAATTTTTGAAAGTGGTGGGCGTGGTGTCCACGGGTGGACAGGCCAAGGTCCTGATCCAAGCGGGGCAAGTGGTGGTGAATGGGGCCGTGGAGACACGGCGAGGGCGGAAATTACGATCGGGCGATCGGGTCTGCCTGGGCGATGCGGGCTGGGAAGTGCAGCTATAATCGCCCTAGGCCCTGTGTGGCTCTTGATCTGGACTTTCACCTCACTCCTGCCCTATGGATGTCCCCCCCGCTTCACACCCCGGTTCCAGCCCCCAACCGGGATCCACGACCCAGGCCGAGTCCCCCCCGCCGGCCAGCGAGGCCTATAGTCCCGAAGCCGTCCAGCAAATTCTGCAACTCGCCTTTGCGAAGCAGGAGGGGGCCGAAGCCTTTAGTCGATCGCAACTGCAAGAGATGGCCCAGGAGTTGGGGATCAAAGCCGAGGACTTGCAGTGGGCTGAAAGTCAGTGGCAGCAGGCCCAGAGCCTCAGCACGGAGCGTCAAGCCTTTGCCCAGGAGCAGCGCCAACGCTGGACCCAAAATGGGGTCAAGTTTGCGATTATTAATGGCTTTTTGCTGACCCTAGATTGGTTCACGAGCAGTGATCAACACCTGCACTGGTCCCTTGTGATTCTGTTGCTCTGGGGGATGGGCTTTAGCCTCAAAACCTGGCAAACCTTTCAGCGCGGGGGAGAAGCCTACGATCGACGGTTTCAAAACTGGCGACGGCGGCGACAGCTGAAGCGATCGGTGAAATCCCTAGTCAGTCAGGCCCTCGATCGCGTGGGGGATAGCCTCAAAGTTCCCTAGGGCGAGTGGTGGGACTCATTGACCCGGATGGGGTTTACGGCGCGGCCAGCCGAACCACATCAGCACGCCTGTTCCCACCAACACCAACATGCTGATGCCATTGAGAAAGGGATAGACGGCCTCGAGGTTAATGGGGCCGAACTGCCCCCGGTGAACGGCCATCAGCCAGTAGAAGTCTCCCCCCTGATTGTTGAGGAGGGCCGCTTGGTAGGCGACGCCCGTGAGTGCGGTTAACAGGAGGGGGACCGACGCGATCGGGACGAGAAAGCGGTGGGTTTTACGCAGGACAATACGGGGATTCGCCATGACAGCACGCAGATTTGAGATCGAGGGTAACAAGGCCGACGGACATCCGACAGATCCTGCCAGGTTGGCAGAGTTCCGTGCAAAGCTTGGAACTAAGAATAGGGTGATTTCCCGGATCACGCTACCATGAGCATCAGTCTGATGCGATTGAGGCCCGTTTGTTTTGGCCGAATTTTGGCCGCGTTTTGGCCTTGGAACAGGCTATAGCCTTAACGTCCCAGTTCCCTAGGGCAACGGACCGGTCCGTTAAGGTGTGTCGAAGTGTGAACGTCCCGCATGGCTGCGGTTTCACGCCCCAGATCTGTTGCTCCCGAGGGGGCGGCTACCATCATTGTTTGGTGCGGCCTGGGTTCGATACAATTCCCCTTTGCTGAGTTCAACGTTTGAGCGCAATCCTATGAAAGCCATGATTTTGGCCGCAGGGAAAGGGACCCGTGTGCGTCCTATTACCTACACCATCCCCAAACCGATGATCCCGATCCTGGAAAAGCCAGTGATGGAATTTTTGTTGGAACTGCTCCGCCAGCACGGTTTTACTGAAGTCATGGTGAACGTGAGCCACCTTGCGGAAGAAATCGAGAGCTACTTCCGCGACGGGCAACGCTTTGGAGTCCAAATTGCCTATTCCTTTGAAGGGCGGATTGTGGACGGGAATCTGATTGGGGAAGCGCTCGGGTCCGCGGGTGGAATGCGCCGCATTCAGGATTTCCACCCCTTCTTTGATGAGACTTTTGTGGTCCTGTGTGGTGATGCACTGATTGATTTGGACTTGACCGCAGCGGTGAAATGGCACCGGGAAAAAGGATCAATCGCCACAATTATTACCAAAACGGTGCCCCAGGATGAAGTTTCGAGCTATGGGGTGGTGGTGACCGATGGGGAGGGCCGCATTCAAACTTTCCAGGAAAAGCCCAGCGTCGAGGAGGCCCGCAGCAACACGATCAACACAGGAATTTACATTTTTGAGCCAGAAATCCTCGATCTGATTCCCTCGGGACAGGTGTATGACATTGGGGGTGATTTATTCCCCAAGTTGGTGGAAACGGGGGCTCCCTTTTATGCCATTCCCATGGACTTTGAATGGGTGGATATTGGTAAAGTCCCGGACTATTGGCAGGCCGTGCGGGATGTGTTGGCGGGACAGGTGCGTAATGTGTCGATTCCCGGTCAGGAAGTTCGTCCCGGTATCCATACGGGGTTGAACGTGGCGGTGAACTGGGACAAGGTGACGGTGCAGGGACCGGTTTATATTGGTGGCATGACCTGTATTGAGGATGGGGCGACGATTATTGGTCCGGCCATGATTGGTCCCAACTGCCGCGTTTGTAGCGGTGCTCGGGTGGAGAACAGTGTGATTTTTGAGTACTCGCGGCTGGGGCCGGATGTGCGACTGGTGGATAAGCTGGTGTTTGGTCGGTACTGTGTGGATAAGACGGGAACGGCGATCGATATGCAGGCGGCGGCTTTAGACTGGCTGATTACCGATGTGCGCCAAGTGCTGCCCACGGATACCGCCGGTGAACGTCAGGATATTGTGGAGATTACCCATCCGACCTCTGGCGCGTAGGGGGTGCTTCACAGTTAGAGCGATCGGTACGGTCAGTTGGTCACGATGGAAGCACGAGAGCTGGGGTCCCTGGGACCGAATCAAACCGTGGTCTTGGTGGGGGGGGGGCACAGCCATGCCCTGGTTCTGAAGCTTTGGGGTATGAATCCCCTCCCTGGGGTCCACCTGATTTTGATTACGGACCAAACCCACACCCCCTATTCCGGTATGCTACCGGGCCATGTGGCTGGGTTCTATGACTTTGATACCTGCCACATTGACTTGCGGCGGCTGGCCCAGTTTGCAGGTGCCCAGTTTTATCTCGATCGGGTCACGGGGTTGGATCTGTCCCAGCAACGGGTGCTCTGTGGGGATCATCCGCCCGTGACCTTTGACTGGCTTTCCCTGGATATTGGCAGTACGCCTAACGTGGGGGCTGTTCCCGGTGCCGCAGCGTGGGCCATTCCCGCCAAGCCCGTGCCCCAGTTTTTACAGCAGTGGCAGCAAATTTTGACCGAGGTGGAGGCGGAACCCGATCGATCGCGTCAGTGGGCGATCGTGGGCGGTGGCGCGGGGGGGGTGGAGTTAGCCCTGTCCCTCCGATCGCGCATGGACCGCTTGTATGACCGTCTTGGCCCCGATCGCCAGACGCTCGGTGATTCCCAATCCCGTCCCACCTTGCCCATTCAGTTTCACCTCATTCACCGGGGTAAGGCTCCCATGAAAGGCCATAGTCCCCGGATCCAAGCCCTCTTTCGCCAACATCTCCAGACCCTCGGCATTCGCTTGCACAGCGGTGAAACCGTGACGGAGGTGCTCTGCCAGCCCCGCGACCCGAGCCAGCCCCGCGACCTGAGTCCGAATGCCCGGTACCTGCAACTGGAGCACCAGTCGGGATTGCAACTCTCTTGTGATCGGCTTTTTTGGGTGACGGACGCGAGTGCTCCCCCCTGGCTCCGGGAGGCCGGACTCCAAACCGACGATCGGGGCTTTGTGGTCGTGGGTCAAACCCTCCAGTCCTTGTCCCACCCCCAGGTGCTGGCCACGGGAGATATCGCCACGATTCAGCACCATCCTCGCCCTAAGGCCGGTGTCTTTGCGGTGCGCCAGGGTCAGCCTCTATTCGACAACCTTCGCGCCCTCTGCCAAGGCCGGTCGCCGCGCCCCTACCGTCCCCAGCGCCAAATTCTTGCTCTCATTGGGGATGGCCAGGGGCGTGCTGCCGCTTCCCGAGGGGTGTGGAGTTTGCCCTTTTCTTCCCTGCTGTGGCGTTGGAAAGATCGGATCGATCGTCGCTTTATGGCGCAGTTTGCCCAGCTTCCTCCCATAGCTGCGATGGCTGCGTCAGCCCCTCGGCTGCCGATTTCGGCTGCCCCGTCGGTCATCTCCGCTGGGGATGCCACCGCGCCGCGCCCTGACGCGGCCTCCCCGGGGTGTGCCGGCTGTGGTGCGAAGGTGGGGGCGGCCAGTCTCGATCGGGTTTTGGCCCGACTGCGCCGCGACTATCCCCCCCGATCGACTGCTAGCGTTCTGGTGGGCCTGGATACGCCTGATGATGCTGCAGTGCTGCAACCGCCCTCGACGGGAGTGTTGGTGCAGACCGTGGACTTTTTCCGGGCGCTGGTGTCCGACCCCTTTGTGTTTGGCCAAATTACCGCCAACCATTGCCTTAACGATCTGTTTGCCATGGGAGCGACCCCCCACAGTGCCCTGGCGATCGTCACCCTACCCCCCGGTTCTCCTGGGATCCAGGAGGAAACCCTGTACCAACTCCTAGCGGGAATGTTAAAGGTTTTGGATCCCCTGGGCGTGGATTTGGTTGGGGGCCACACCACCACGGGCTCGGACTTGGCCTTTGGGCTCACTTGTAATGGCTGGGGACAGCCGGACCAGCTGTGGTCTAAGGGGGGTATGGAACCGGGACAGGCTGTAATTTTGACGAAACCCCTGGGGACCGGGAGCCTCTTTGCGGGGGCGATGCTGGGACAGACGCGAGGACGCTGGCTGGATGGGGCGATCGCCAATATGTGCCAGTCCAACGGGGCGGCTGTGGAGATTTTCCGACACCATGGGGCAACGGCCTGCACCGATATCACAGGTTTTGGCCTGGTGGGGCATGGGGTGGAAATGATGCGGGCATCTCGGCTGGGAATCCAGTTGGAGGCAGCGGCTATTCCCCGCTTGCCCGGTGTGGAGGTGCTGTGGGCGCAGCACATTGTCAGTTCATTACACCCGGCCAATGCCCAGGCGCTGTCATGGCTCGATCCCCGGTCCCAGCCCCTGACTCCGGTGCTGGAAGGGCTGCTGTGCGATCCCCAAACCTCGGGGGGCCTGTTGGCCACGGTGCCCGTCGATCGGGCCCTGGCCTGTGTCCAGGCGTTACGAGATGCGGGGTACCTCCACAGTAACCAGATTGGTGTGACCGGTCCCCAGGTTGGGGATGATCCGACCCTACTTTTGGCCTAGGACGAGCGGATCCAGTTTTGTAATTGGGATCGATCGAGTTTGCCCTGGGCGTTGCGGGGCAGTCGATCGCGTTGGATCCATTGTTTAGGGCATTTATAGGCAGCGAGGTGCTGCCGAACCCAGCGGCGTAGGTGCGTCTCGATCGTCGTGGGTTCAATCTCCGTCACGCTATCGGTCTCTTGACTGGGGGAATCTGGTTTGCTTTCTGTCTGGGATCGGCTGTGGAATTGGCTGTGGAATTGGCTGTGGGGACGGTCCTTGTCGCTGCTCTTCAGGCCGCCTTTTTGGGGCACATACACCGCCACCACCCTCTCCCCCCACACTGAATCCGGTTGGCCCAGCACCACCACATCGGTCACGACTCCACTGGCCCAAATCGCTGCCTCCACCTCCGCCGGAAACACATTCTCGCCCCCGGTGATGATTTTGCTGCTCTCGCGACCCAGCAGTTCCAGGCTGCCGTGCGTCCCAACGCGGCCCCAGTCGTCGGGGCAAAACCGATCGCGTTCCCAGATGTGCAGGGTTGGGATACCTTCCTTGTTGGCCTCGTCTCGGGTGCTGGTCCCGTCTCGGGCGGTCACCGGGGGCCCTGTCTCGGGCGGGTACCCCAACTGCTGGGCCAGTCCCTGGGGAGTGGCTGGTAAATCCGCTGGTAAATCTGCCCTGGAAGAACTGACTTGAAGGGAGTAGTCGCCCAAGCCCAGTGCTGGTGTTTGGATGTGGAGCGGGCCGATCGGCTCGCTGTTCGGCCCTTGTCCTGCACCCGGAGCTACGGTCAAGCTCACATGGGGTAAGGCGGGACCGGCTCCCGATCGACCCTGTAAAAAATCCTTGGGGGCTAGCACTGTCACCATGGCTGCGGTTTCTGTCATGCCGTAGGTGGGGGCCAAGGGCAGGCCCAGGGCGCGACCTCGATCGAGGAGGGTGGGCCAGGGGGGAGCACCGCCGAGGAAGATTAGGGCGAACTGGGCTAGCCAAGCGGGGGCAGCGGGGGCAGCCAGGAGGCGTTGCAGTTGGGTTGGCACCAAGGATAAACAAAAGGGCAGTTGATTGAGGGGATAGGCTGCCAACTGGTTTGGCGTTTGCAGCAGTGCGGTTTCTAGGGTTTTGAAGGGTAGGGTGACCAGTTGGCCCCCTGTGCCCCAGGAGCGTAAGCCCTGCATGAGGCCGCTGACGTGGTGGAAGGGCAGGGTACAGAAACTATGAATATGCCCCGGTGCTGGGATTAGGGACGATCGCCGCAACCCGTCCACTGCTGCTCCTAGGGTTTCCAGGGTGTGGATCACAAACCGCAGTTGCCCTGAGCTACCGCCGGTACTGATTAAAATCCAGCCTGCCTGGAGCGGCGATCGGCTTGGCTGCGATCGGCTTGGCTGCGATTGATCAGGTTGCGATCGATCGGGTTGCGATCGGTTGGGCTGCGATCGATCGGTTTGAGCTTGTGCTTGCTGTAATTGGTTTGGCTGCGATTGATCAGGTTGCGATCGATCGGACCAGGCGCGATCGGTTTGAGCTTGTTCTTGCTGTAATTGGCCTTGCTGCGATCGATCGGGCCATAGCCCCGCTGCCTGATTGTGTCTCCCCTGTGGGTCACGCCCACCGTTCGGGCTGCCCGTGCTGAGGGCCTTGGGGAGCCATTCCTGGAGGACAGTGGGGTTGATTGTTTCGGGGAGATGTTCCTCTGGTCTGGGGGCTACGATCGATCGCCCGAGAATGCCATGGGGCTGGGCCAGGGCCATCACCTGCTGCCACTCCCGGTGCTGCCATGCGGGATTGGCCAAAAACAGCACACTGGGCACCTGCATGGCGGCCCAAAAACTGGCCCAAAAGTCCAGGGGATCCGTGGCACAGAGAATCACACGCAGGGGTTCAGTCATCTCCTGGCTAGATTCAGGCGGATTCCGATCGATCCTCTGCTTGATCGTCTGCCTCCGAAGCCGCTGAAGTTGCCGCACCCGATCGGCCACTGCTGCCTGTAACTGTTCCCCTGAAACCCCCCATAGCCACGGCCGTTGGGCCCGTTCCTGGCTCCAAGCCAAGGACACGGAGGAACGAGCGCTCCCGCAATCTGGATCGGATGGATCAAGCATGTGGGTCAAGGGATAGGTTGGGTGCAACGTGGGCGATGAGATCGCGGCTAACGCTTGGGTTTGGGCAAGGGCAGTTCTAGGGGCTGTCATCCTTTGGCCCGAGAATGCTCTCAGAATCAGGAGCACAGCCCCTAGCTCATAGAACTGAGGCGGGCGTGTAACTCTAATGTCGCCAGGTTTCTACAGGGTACCTCGATTAATTGTGACGTGCGGCGAAGCCGCACGTCACAACTCTTACTCTTGCGTGGGTTATTTCCTGAAAACTTGAATTAATCGGGGTGCCCTACAGTTGATTGATGATATGCCCTAGAAATGGATAAACTTCCACACCGCCTCCGCCGTGGCTGAGTCCAAACCATCCTGCTGTAAAAATTGGCTGACCCCTGAGCCTGCCGCCCTTTGGTGGCCGGGGTTCTGAGTTGCCCACTCCGCCGCTAGGGCTAAGACAGCCTGTCGCCCGATCGCACTTTCAAACGCCGACGAAAACACCAGATCCAACGCCGGTAATGCGAACAAGTCCCGCACCGCTTGGGGCGATCCCGCCAGGGACGGTTTGAGGACAAATACCCCCCGCCAGCCTTGATCGTAGGCTAATCGCACCTGCTCCACGGTGGTCACCGCCTCATCCACGGCGATCGGTGTGCGGTAGTCCTGGGCAAGGCGCTGTAGGAGTGGCCAAGGCGTATAGTTGTCGATCGCCGCCGCTACCTCCGGTTCCAAGGGTCCCAGGGAAATGTCGGCATAGAGCCGCGCCGCGATCGGCTGCTCCACAAATTCAATCGAGTCCCACCGATCGCACTGCTCCAATAACTGTCGTGCCTCCGCCTCTTCCAACTTGCCATTGGCATCCAGGCGCAGTCGCGCTTCCCCGGGCAGCGCACCACAGAGTGTTTGAATCAGGGCTAAATCCTGATCCAGCGATCGATCGCCCACCTTGAGCTTAAAGGTGCGATAGCCCTGGGTCCATAGCTCTTCCCAGGCCGCCAAAGCCCCCTGACCTTGGGGTAGCAGGGCTGCCTGGGGAAGGGCCGGCTCCCGATCGAGTTGGGTTTGGTCGGGCCAAAACTGGGCGGGATTGATCCCAGGAGGCCTGGTGTGGGTCGTTTTGGGTACGGTGCTTGCTGATGCTCCTGCCGATGTGCCTGCCGATGTGCGGGTTACTGCTCCTGTCTCTATTCCTGGGTCTCTCACCGTGTTGGGAGCCAGTCCTGACTCCCGATCCCCTGGGGATTCCCGTTCGCTCTCCTGACGAGCTTGCCTAGCCTGCTCGGCCTGCTCTAGGCGCTGCAACTGCTCCCAAGCCCAACCCAGCCCAAACTGCGTGGCGGGCAAACTTGCGGGAATTGCCGCGATCGCCTCTGCCGTGACCCCATGGGTTAACTGTCGCTGCCAGCGCCCACAGAACTGGAAGACCTCATCAAAACTTTCCCCCGCAAACCAGGGAATCGGCGTGATATCGCCATAGGCCACGCGATCGCCCTGCTGGAGCCGCACCACCATGCCTAGCCGACTGCTCCACACCCCCAGGGGTGTAAAGAGGGCATGGCGAAATACCCGACTGTAGTGCCGAAACTGAAACGTCACATCCATGACAACCTCACTCCCCTTGCAAGCCAATGGTTACTGCGTTACTGCGGTGGTAGCTGGGCTAGGGGCACTGGTGACCTTGCCCCCTCCTCGGGGCTGTCATCATTTAACCCTAGAATGCCCTCAGAGTTAGGGACACAGCCCCTAGCCCATAAAACTGGCGCGGGCCTGTAACGCTGATATTGCCAGAGCGCTACCGTTCATTGATGAAATGCCCTAGCGCCTGCCCCCTTTAGCGCATCACAATAGCGCATGAAAAACCCCCGCGTTTAGCGGGGGGATACCGGTGATGCTACGGCTAACCTCAAACTCGATCGCACCTACTGCCCTTTGATCACCTTGATCAGAATCTGGGCTAGCTCCGTTAACTGCTTGCGATCGAAGCTCTTCACCAGCACCTGGGCTGCACCTTTGGGATCCCGAGGAATCACAATTTCGTTGGAAGTGGCGGCGGCTGGGGCGGCTGGGGCAGCGGCTGGCGCTGGGGTAGCCCCGGCTGGGGCGGCTCCGGCTAGCTTCTGGAGGTTGGCGCTGAGTTGAATACTTTCCGCCTTACCCGCCGCCACCGTTTCGCTGCCCGTCTTTAATTCCTTGATCAAAACGGGCGCTAAAACTTGGAACTTGGCCCGGGGATTGGCCACGGCCCGTTTCGCCGTTTGGGTCAAATTCGTCCAGGGTGCCACCTCTGCGGCTAAACCTGTTAGCCGATCGCAGCATCCCTGGAGCTTCTGACGGGCCGCATCGCTCTCGGCCTGCTTAAACAACGCCAACATTTCCTTGAGCACACCCATCACCTGGGGTGCGAAGTCCGGTGGAATCGGTGCCGCCCCGCCCCCGGCACCGGTCAGTTGGTTGAGGTGATCCTGGAGCTGCCGGAAAACAGGCTTAATCTCGGCCACGGCCTGCTCGCCCTCATCATCCGCAAGACCTTCGGGGCTTTGTAGTTCTTCTAATAGTTGCTGCAAGGTATCAAACCCCCGCAGAAACAAGTCCTCCGCCACCTGGTCCACTTGGGGGTTGTCGGTTTCTTCCTTGAGGATTTTGAAACAATCCTCTAGGCGGTGCGCCACCTTTTGAACGCTGGAGAACCCTAACATGGCCGCTCCCCCCTTCACGGAGTGGGCGGCCCGGAACAGCTCATTCACCTGCTCCGAATCTGCCAAGACCTCCTGAAGGTTCAGTAGCCCCTTTTCAATCGTTGTTAAATGTTCCCGAGCTTCTTCAATGAAGAACCCTAATACCTGTTGGCGCTGAGCATCCACGGCAGTACTCCTCCACCTTTTCTAGAACAGCCTTTGAGCAAGCGAGATCGATCGGTTCCGGTCATGACCCGCAACACGCCCCGCATCGGGGGGCAACGCGCCTGAGTCGGACGATACTTCTGTAACCCCCTGTCATATCGCCCTGTTATAGCAGCTAACGCGAGGGGGCGCGGGGTAACTCTCTGTCCACGAATCCATAACAGACTCAGAAGATTCAGAGAACACCCTCTAGCTGCATCTGCTGCAACCGAATCACGGCCATACTTTTGTAATCAGGGTACCTCGATTCGTTGGGATGAAGGGCGGTACCGCTCATCCGCGACCTTGATTGTTGTTGGTCACCCAGTCTAGGTTACCCAGCAAGATTGGTTACCCAGCAAGATTGGTTACCCAGTAACACTGGGGATGTTTCGAGGCACTCCGCATGATGCGAGCCTTAGGGTGCATTGTAGGACAATCCCTCCTGATTCTTACGTGAGTTCGGGGATGAAACCTCGAATTTTTCGAGGTTTCCTGGGGATGACGCAGACGGTATCCAAGGATTGAGAGGACAAGGAAGGTCGGGAGTGTCTCGTCAGTCAGGATCGGAGCGGCCAGACCTCCTGCGGGAAATATGCTCCAGGGTTGCCGCTGACGTCTTGGCAGTTGCCATCGGTTAACCGCTATTGGTTATGCCCTGGGTATGAAGGCTCTAATCCGGGCTATGACAACTGACCAGCTGCTTGGAATAGAGTGAGGCCCGGAATCCTGCGCACAGCGGAGGATCCCTTCCCTAGACTTATCCGTGGCACCGGTCAGCGGTTGTCTATCCCGCTGCCAAGACGTAGATGATGATCCGGACTTGATTCTTGTTTCGGGATGTTTTGCGTCTAATCTGGAACTAATTCACACAAAACTGTCGGGCGATCGCAGGCTCAGTGGCAAGAGGTTTCCTTAGACCCACCTCGATGCGTGGGGGGGATTAGGGCGGCGATCGTTACCAGGTCACGGTTATGAATGGCGAGGCCGCTCCCTAGGACCCTGACTCTTACGTGGATCATTGGACAAACCCTTGGAT
>JAYKIB010000221.1:0-6467 GCA_035285005.1 Prochlorothrix sp. | reverse complement strand
CTGGCTCTGTGCTGGGCGATGCAGACAGGGCGATTTATTGCTCAACCTCAGTACCGGACAAAAAAGTGATCAGAATGGCCCTAAACCCTTACAGGGTAGGCATTTGAGTCTGATCGTCTGAAACCCTTGTATGGTAGGCGTTTCCAAAGTTTTGTCCGGTACAGAGGGAGTCGCCTTGCCTTCGGCGAGGAAACTCCCGTCTTGTACGGTATTGTGGCGAACAGTGCTGTAACTTGGGGCTGTTACCTTTTCTGGTATCTAGTCTTGCGATAGCGAAGCGTATTGTTCGGGATTTGACCCGTTTGGTGCTATGACTGTTCCTGGCTGTTACTTGCTGTTACTGTAAAAGAGCCCGCGAACCTTGCCCTTGCTTTGAGCACCGGTGTGCAGTCGCAGTGGCTAAGAAGCTCCTGATTGTTTACATCCTTAGTCGCTGTTGATAGCTGAACTATGAAGGATACTGTTTCGGGTGGAGTCCAACGCCTCCTTTTGGTGGATGACGACCCTAATCTCGTCTTGTTAGTGAAGGATTACCTGGAATTTAGGGATTTTAAGGTAATTACGGCGGAGTCGGGGATAGCTGCGCTAGAAATCTTGGATACCGTGACTCCAGATATGATTATTTGCGATGTCATGATGCCAGAAATGGATGGCTATACCTTTGTCCAGCGGGTGCGACAGGATAGTCGCTTTAGTTGGATCCCAATTCTTTTTCTGTCTGCTAAGGGCCAAAGTCAAGACCGCATCAAAGGTCTCCAAACGGGGGCCGATGTGTACATGGTCAAGCCCTTTGAGCCCGAGGAATTGGTGGCCCAAGTGGAGTCTTCCCTGCGACAAGCCCAGCGTCGTGGTGGCCGATCCCAGGACCAGAAGCAATCTTTGAAAGTGCCTGAAACGGTGGAGCTAACGCCCACTGAGCTTAAGGTGGTGCAGTTTGTGGCCCGAGGTATGTCGAATCGAGATGTGGCAGAACAGATGGGGGTCAGCCAGCGGACGATCGAAAGTCATGTGTCTAATATGTTGGGAAAAACGGGACTGAATAACCGCACAGAGTTGGCCCGGTGGGCGATCGAGAGTAAGAAGGCCTAGGTCCAAACAGCTGGGGGCACCTCGGCAACGCTCCCGTTTTGGGAAGTAGCCTGCGTCAGAATTAGGGGTGGGCGGCATAGGCGTCATCAGGGACACAGCCCCTAGCTCCTACAACTGGGGCGTGCGTGTAACTCTCCTAGCGCAAGGTTTCTATTGGTGAACTATGAGGGCTGTGACATGGTGACTCAAAATCAACACCAGACCCACAAGACAAAACCCGGCAAGGGTCGGGTGGCTGCGAGCCTGGAGCGTACGACTCGGGGAGTGATGGCAAGCGGCATCCAGACGCGGGTTTGGGCCCGGTTTTGGGGGTCTCGGGGAGGTGGGGTGCCTTCCCTGTCCTGGGGAGGCCGATCGTGGTTCGGGCTGGTCCTCGGCAGCAGTGTTGGGGTAGCGGCTGTTTCGCCAGCGGTGCTGGGGCAAGGGATGCCAGAGAATTTAGCCTCCAATCCTGAGCTTTCCCAGGGTTCTCGCGCCCGGGAGGTATCCAAAGCTGTTGAGCTAGCACCGTTGATCGGGGGAGGAGATCCGGTGTTGCCATCGATTCGATCGATCGCCCAAGCACCGTCCCAATATCTGACGGAGACCGACCTGAATGCATCCCCGGACGAAGTCTCGGACGATCTTTTACCGCCTCTGCCCCAACGGGGTCTGTTCCGCCCCATCACCCTCGCGCCGGGATTTACACCGGATCCCTTCTACCTTTCTGGCATCAGTGGGGGACGTTTGTCAGCGGAAGCCCAGGCGGGTCGTAGCGAAACCGAAACGGGCATTTACTGGGGCTATGTGAGTGAGCAACCAGACCATCGCTTGGTGCTCACGACGTTTTTTGATTATCTCAATGTGGGGGTGGCTAGCGCAGGGGATACCACGCTGGTGATTCGAGGACCGGGGGGAACGTGGTGTAGTGATGATGCCAGTGGCCAGGATCCTCGGATTGGGGGCCAGTGGTTGCCGGGAACCTATGAGGTCTGGGTCGGCTCGGCGGACCCGGACACCTACCTGGTTTATGATCTTCAGCTCACGGAAGTGGAGTAGACTCAAGTTTTGGCTGGGGCTAGGGTTGGGGATTGGTTAGTGTCTCTAGTTCAGTTGGACACCTCGAAAAATTCAAATTTCTACCACGGTGTCCACGGCAGAATCAGGGTTGTGGCAGGCGGCGAAGCCGCCTGCCACAATTAATCGAGGTGCCCTCTAGTTCAGTGGGACACCTCGATTAATTCAAATCTTCACCGGAGTGCCTACGGCAGAATCAGGGTTGGGTTGCGCGGCTTCGCCGCGCAACCCAATTAATCGAGGTGCCCAGTTCTGGTTCAGCCCTGGCTCAGCCTTGGTTCAGAGGATATTTGGAGACCTACGAAAATCTCCCCTGACTCCCCTTTACAAGAGGACCGTTTTTTCTTCCCCCTCTTCAAAAGGGGGACTGAGGGGAATTCTACAAGGGCCTACGGCCCTTGGCTGAAGTTTCCCAACATCCTCTTAACCAAAGTTTCCCAACATCCTCTCAGCTTTGCTCCCGTTGAATTCTTGCCCCCAGCTATGCCACCCTCTCCGCCCCCGCCGCCGCCAATTTGGAACCCCATCCGCCTGGTGCAAACCTTGGCCTATTACCAGGTGGTTCCCTTTCTTGGGAATCTCGATTGGCTCTTCCCGCCCCCTCCGATTCCCGCCCCTGAGCTTGGTCCCAATGCGATGGACTCCACAACGACCTCCCTTGCCTCCTCTTCTACGTCAATGGCGGGGGATCCCGCTGCCGCTGCCGACTCTGTGCGGGTGATCTTTGACTTCCGTCGATCGAGTCCCGCCCTGCAACAGATTTGGGGCACGGTGGATGATGTGGTCATGGGAGGGGTGAGCGAAAGCCGGATTCAGTGGCAAGACCAGCGCGGCATTTTTGGTGGCTATGTTTCCACGGGTAATGGGGGCGGATTTGCTTCGGTGCGAACGCGCAACTTGACCCCTCCCCTGGATCTGTCGGGGTATGACGGCATTGAACTGCGGGTCCGAGGCGATGGGCAGCGTTATAAATTTTTGCTGCGGAGTAGTAGTGGTTGGGATAGCTTGGCCTATGCGGCTGGCTTTGACACGGAAGCGGTCCTAGCCCGAGATTCTAACGGTAATATCCTGACTCCAGACCCCTCTACCCAGGCAGAGGCTTGGCAAACCGTGCGTTTACCCTTTGCGGCGTTGCGTCCAGTGTTTCGGGCGCGGACGGTTGCCGATGCGCCCCCGTTCGATTCTGCCCAGGTCACTTCGCTCCAGTTGATGCTAAGTAAGTTTGAGTATGATGGGGCGCTGAATCCCCGATTCCAGGCGGGTCCGTTTCGGTTAGAGGTGGAGTCGATCGCTGTGTATCGGGGCGAACGCGGATCGATCGCCCCCTCTTTTGCAGTGCAATAGCGGTTTGGAGGCTTAAGTCTATGCCCTGGAAAGTATCAACGGAATTTAGCTTTAGTGCGGCCCACTTTATCAAGGATTACGACGGTCCCTGTGGGCGGATGCATGGTCACACCTATACCGTGCGGGTGGAGGCCCAGGCTAGCCAGTTACATGGCTCTGAGTTTTGCCCCAATCCTGTGATGGTCTCGGATTTTAGAACCCTACGTTGGGCGAAGCGTGATGTAACGAAGGGCGGGCTGGACCATTGCGTTCTGAATGAGGTGCTGCCGCCGGAATATGAAACCACCGCAGAAATGATCGCCAAATATATTTTCGATCGGACCCGGGCTAGTCTGCCCCCCGGCATTGTCCTGAAGGTGGCTGTGTCTGAAACACCGAATTCCTGGGCTGAGTATTGGGAGGACTAATGGGATGGGTAGTTTACGGGGTGATGTGCGGGATAATTCACGGGACAGTTTACGAGGCGGTTCATGGGACGGTTTGGACAAGCCACGGGCGGCGGCTACCGCGCCCCCCTCTCGCTTCCTCGCTTCCAACCAGGAGGTTGCCAATCTGGAAGTCTCTAATCCAGAAGTCTCTAATCCGGAAGTCTCTAATCCGGAAGTCTCTAATCTGGAGGCCACCAATCTGGAGGTCATGTACCCGATCGTGGAAACCTTCTATTCCGTGCAGGGAGAGGGCTACTGGACCGGGCAGAGTGCCTTTTTCATTCGTTTGGGTGGCTGTGATGTGGGCTGTACCTGGTGCGATACGAAGCATTCCTGGGAGGCCGATCGGCACCCCCAGCGATCGGTCCGGGACTTGGTTGCGGAGGCTGCCGGGGTTGCCAGTCCTCGGGTCATTGTGACCGGAGGGGAACCGACGCTCCACGATTTGCGCCCCCTGGTGTTGGGGCTGCGGGGGGCGGGCTGTTCGCCCCATCTGGAAACTGCGGGTGCCCACCCCCTCCAGGGTGAGTTTGATTGGGTAACCCTTTCCCCAAAACCCTGGCGATCGCCCGATCCCAGTATTTATTCCCATGTGGATGAGCTGAAGGTGGTGGTGGCGGAGCCGGCGGATTTAGACTGGGCCGAGGCCCAGGCGAGCCAAGTGGCTCCTGCAACGTTGAAGTTGCTGCAACCGGAATGGAGTAGCCCGGAGGCGAAAACCCTGGTCTATCACTATGTGCTGCAACATCCGGATTGGCGTATTAGTCTGCAAACCCATAAGTTTCTGAAGGTCCGTTAGGGCATCGCAGTGCATCACGGTACCCTGCGGAATGGGGGCCCCTGGCGATCGATCCGGGGCTAGAAAATTGATCCGGGGCTAGAGGATCGATCGAAGATAATCGATCGCCTGCTGCTGGGCCGCTTGGGTTAAGGGCGAGAAGTCTTCGCCAAAGCCGAAGTCCTGTCCGGGAATCAGCAACCACCAGCCTTCACAGGTCGTACCGTAGAGGGTGTGAGCCAGTAGGAGCAGCGATCGGGGGTTGCTACTGTGGCCCAGGGATCCCAAGCTGGTGCTTGGGAAACGAGGGGCGGAACTTGAGTTAATATCCTGGTTAATGTCTAGGGGTTCCAAGCGATAGAGCGCTTCCGCTTCAGTGGTGTGACTGGTGTGGCCGGTGTTGTGGGGGCCACGGGTACCGCTGCTGGGGTGGGGGGAAGCAAGGGGAGAGGAAGCAGGAGGGGCCGGCGATCGATCCGAGGTTGGATCCCAGGGAAACGCATCAATGAAAACTGCCCGATGCACCGAAGCCAACTCTGCGGCCAAGTCAGGGGTCAGTTGGTGGACCGATCGACTGATTACACCGGGAAGATCCCAGCGATCGATCGTTTCTGCCATCCGGTAACCCACGCCATCATCCTGCCGCAAGGTATTACCATAGCCAATAATCAGGGTGTGGGGTGCTGTCGTTCTTTTCATTGGTTTCATTGTAGGGTACCTCGAAAAATCCAAATTTTCGCCCATTGATCCACGTAGGAATAAGGGTTGTGGGGGGGCGGCTTCGCCGCCCCCCACAATTAATCGAGGTACCCTACAGGGCACCTCGATTAATACAGATTTTCACCGCAGTACCCACGGCGGAATCAGGGTCAGGTTGCGCGGCTTTGCCGCGCGCCACAATGATCGAGATATCCTGTAGGGTACCGCGATTCATTCACACTTTCGTCCTATGACCCACCCAAGGGTTGGGGTTGGATTTGGCAGCTGCGCCGCCCAACCCAATTCATTGAGATACTCGGTAGTTTCATGGGGCCAACATCGCAAGGGGCCAACGTTTTTGTCAATGATTCAGTCTCTTCTCCGCATCAACCAAAAACAAATCATCGCGGCTGAGTATATTACAGTCCTGGCCGGATTCCTCTTCTACACCGGAGCCTTGCCCACCATTCTGACTGACACGTTTGGGGTTCCCAGTCAGCTCTTTACTTTGATGCGCTATGGAATTACTCTGCCCGGTTTACTGTTGATTCTCCTTCAACCCAAGCATATCCTCCAACAGATTATTCATGGCAAATATGCATGGTTTATTATGCTGCTGGGGATGCTCTGTTTTCTGTGGTCTTCAAATCCTCCTATTCCCCTCGGAACTATTCGGAGTGAGCTCCTGCCCATGGCCCTATTTAGCCTATATGTGGCGGCTCGAATTCCCCTGAAAATGCAATTTAACCTGATCGGGCTCACGATGAAATTTGTGTCCCTGACCAGTGTCTTTTATGCGTTATTTCTTCCCCACATTGGGGTTCACCATGAGAAGTGGCCCGGTGCTTGGAAAGGGTTATTTGAACATAAGAACCAGTTTGGTGGTGCGATGACACTCACCACTGGCATCTTCTTTATTGAATTTCTTAAGTCTAAGGAAAAAGGTCCTGCCCAGATTCTGCCCATGCTGATCACACTGTCGGCGGCTGTGGTGTCTGGATCGATGGGGGCCTTAATTTTATCCCAGGTGTTTTGTATCCTAATCTTTGCAATTACGCTGATTCGGTGGCGCG
>JAYKIB010000220.1:0-11593 GCA_035285005.1 Prochlorothrix sp. | reverse complement strand
GGCGAAGCCGCCCAACCCAAGCCCTGATTCTTGCGTGGGCTGTCTCCCAAAAAGTTGAATTAATCGAGGTGCCCCATAAACGCATGGGGTAGATAGGTGTGGAGCGCAAAACACCCATGCTTGTATTGAATGGGCTGGTGGAGATGGAGGGGAAGCGTAGGAGGGGGGGTCAAGGTGCTGGACAGAAGCGGGGTGGCGCTGGATGGGGGAATCGCCCAATGTTGGACGAGAGCCACATCAAAGCGGCAGGGTCGATCGGCCCAGACGGGGAATTGGCTTAGCCATGCTTGGGCAGTGCGCCAGAGCTTGGCTTGCTTGGTCGGGGTAATTGCCAGGAGGCCGTTGGCATCCCAGTTCCCCTGTTTGCGGGTTTTGACTTCCACGAAGGCCAGGGTGGAGCGGGGGGGAGAGAGGTCCGCCTTCAGCGTTGACTCCAAGGATGTGTTGCGTTGCCTCTGTGTGTTGAATCCCCGATCGACTGGGGCCTTCGGGCTACGGGTGGACCCGATCGATTCTCCAGAGTCCCCGCCACTAAACTGGGCCACCAGGTCCAGCTCCCCCCTCCGATCGCGCCAACGGTGGTGCAAGATCCGCCAGCCCTGCTGTTGGAGCCAGTGGGCGACGAGGATTTCTCCGCCCAGGCCCTGCTGGAAACTACGGGTCGATCGGGGGTTGGGGTGCTGGCCCATGGTGTGGCCCTAGTCTTCAGCGAAGACGTAGCGATAGAGGTCTTGGGGCTTGGGCTCGGGGCTTTCCAGGGCAAACTGCACCGCTTCCTCGACCAAGTTTTGGATTTTGCGCTGAATTTCCTTCAGTTCTTCCTCCGTCGCCAGTTCATACTGGGTCATGTGGTCTCCCAAGCGCTTAATCGGATCGCGGGAGAACCAGAAATCCTTCTCGCTCTTGGAGCGCAGTTCGTCGGGATCCGCGAGGGAGTGGCCCCGGAAGCGATAGGTCAAGGCTTCGATCAGGGTCGGACCTTCACCGGCTCGGGCCCGGGCGATCGCCTTCTTGGCTACGGCTCGCACCGCCAGGGGATCCATCCCGTCCACTTCATAACCGGGCATCCCAAAGGCTTCCCCTTTCTTATAAATCTCCGGTACGGAAGTGGCGCGCTCGTGGGCCATCCCGATCGCCCACTTATTGTTCTCCACCACATAGAGAATCGGTAGCTTCCACAGCACCGACATATTTAAGCATTCAAAAAACTGACCATTGTTGGCGGCCCCATCCCCAAAGAAACAGGAGGTCACCTGGTCGGCGTTGTCGTCCTTCATCACCTCGCGCCGGTAGCGGGTTTGGAAGGCTGCCCCCATGGCCACGGGGATTCCCTCCGCCACAAAGGCGAAGCCCCCCAGCAGGTTATGCTCCGAGGAAAAGAGGTGCATGGAGCCACCCCGCCCTTTACTACAGCCGGTTTCCTTCCCGAACAGTTCCGCCATGACGCTCCGGGCCGGAACCCCTGCACTGAGGGCGTGAACATGGTCCCGGTAGGTGCTACACACGTAGTCGTCGGAGCGGAGGGACTTGATGATGCCCGAAGAAACAGCTTCTTGGCCGTTGTAGAGGTGGACGAAGCCAAACATTTTGCCCCGATAGTACATTTCGGCGCATTTGTCCTCGAAGACTCGCCCCAGGGTCATGTCTTCGTAGAGCCTTAGGGCTTCCTCGCGATCGATTTCGTCGGCACTAGCCTGGTAAACGGGAGCTGTTCTTTCTTGCGTCATGGGTGATTGAGTCCTAATCCCTGGGGTTTGAGCGTTCCGTGACGGGCTGTAATGACCCGTAATCAACGATTGGACACCTCGTTAATTGGGTTGGGCGGCGGTACTGCCGAACCCAACCCGGAGACTGCCGTGGACACGCGGGCAAAAATTTGGATTTTTCGAGGTGCCCGGTTTGTAAACTTTTGAGAAAGGGGGAATACAATCCCCAACAGTACCACAGAAGCTGGGCCTCCTCACGGCTTCCCCCTGCGCCACGACGCTGTTGTATGGTAATCGCTGGGTTGCCCACGGGGGGATCGGCAATGCCTATCATTAAGAACTCCCACGGGAAATGGCAAAACGTTAACGAATATTTCATTTCAGTCATATCTTCCCCGGTCAGAGACCCCCCCTCCGAAGCCCGTGTTAGGATCCATTCTCGTAAGTTTGGATTCTGAAAACCTTGCCCCAGTGGCTCTTTCAGGGTCTAAGCCCAAGGTGAAGCCGGAGCTGGCGGACTGCCCCGAGACGGGGTTTAGTCGATCGAGCTCCCGCTGCCGGTCTATCTTTTGGGCACCTCGATTAATTGTGGGGGGCGGCGAAGCTGCCCCCCACAACTCTGATTCTGCCGTAGGCACTATGGTGAAAATT
This sequence comes from Prochlorothrix sp., assembly GCA_035285005.1. Classification (GTDB taxonomy): domain Bacteria; phylum Cyanobacteriota; class Cyanobacteriia; order Prochlorotrichales; family Prochlorotrichaceae; genus Prochlorothrix. The sequence goes on along the minus strand of JAYKIB010000220.1, from coordinate 9,236 downwards.
TGAATTAATCGAGGTGCCCTTTTGGCAAAATCTATAGTAATTTTCGGAGATCAGTTTTGGGACTACGGGTCGCGGTTGTTGGATCAGGGCCAGCGGGGTCTTCTGCTGCTGAAACCCTGGCAAAAGCAGGTATCGAAATCTATTTGTTTGAGCGCAAGCTCGATAATGCTAAGCCCTGTGGCGGCGCTATTCCCCTGTGTATGGTGGGCGAATTTGACATTCCCCAAAGCATTATCGATCGCCGGGTGCGCAAGATGAAGATGATCTCTCCCTCTAACCGGGAAGTGGACATCTTTATTCGGAAAGAAGATGAGTACATCGGCATGTGCCGTCGGGAAGTGTTAGACGGGTTCCTGCGCGATCGGGCTGCCAAGTTGGGAGCCAAGCTCATCAACGGCACCGTTCATAAGCTAGAACTCCCCACCAACAGCACCGATCCCTACACGCTCCACTACGCCGATCACTCCGATGGCAGTATCTCCGGTGTGGCCAAGACCCTCCAGGTGGACCTGGTGGTGGGAGCCGACGGGGCCAACTCCCGGGTTGCCAAGGCGATCGATGCCGGTGACTACAACTATGCCATTGCCTTCCAAGAGCGGATTCGTCTGCCCGAGGGCCAAATGGACTACTACGAAGATTTGGCCGAAATGTACGTGGGCGACGATGTCTCCCCCGACTTCTACGCCTGGGTTTTCCCCAAGTACGACCACGTGGCCGTGGGCACCGGTACGGTGATCAACCGTCCCGAGATTAAGAAGTACCAAGCGGGAATTCGGGCACGGGCTGCGAAGCGCTTGGAAGGCGGCAAGATTATCAAGGTGGAAGCTCACCCCATTCCCGAGCATCCCCGCCCCCGTCGCGTTGTCGGTCGGGTTGCCCTGGTGGGTGATGCTGCCGGCTATGTGACCAAGTCCTCCGGTGAGGGGATTTACTTTGCAGCGAAGTCGGGCCGGATGTGTGCCGAGACGATCGTTGAAATTTCTGAAAATGGTGCGAAGGTTCCCACGGAGCGGGACCTGAAACTCTATCTCAAGCGTTGGGATCGTAAGTATGGCCTCACCTACAAGGTGCTGGATGTGCTGCAAACGATCTTCTATCGCTCCGATGCCACCCGCGAGGCATTTGTGGAGATGTGCGACGATCTGGATGTGCAACAGCTCACCTTTGACAGTTATCTCTACAAGACGGTGGTGCCCATGGCTCCCCTGACCCAGTTGAAGCTGACGGCTAAGACGGTGGGTAGCCTGCTGCGGGGGAATGCCCTGGCGCCCTAGGGCGACGTTCCCGATCGGCATAGGGTTATAACCGTGAACCCCCCGCGCAGGCATTGCTTTTGTGCGGGGGGTTCTGCATTTTGACGCTAGGGCACCTCGAAAAATTCCAATTTCTACCCCGGTGTCCACGGCAGAATCAGGGTTGTGGCCGGCGGCACAGCCGCCGGCCACAATGAATCGAGGTGCCCTATCTATCGAGGTGCCCTAGCTATTGGGGTGACTCTGTAGGATTAAGCGCCGTGGAAGCGGGGATCGGAACTGAGGCGCTGGGTGTTGAAGCTTTGTGCCCACTCCAGGAATTCCTCTGAAATCTCATCCCCCGCCTGGGGATTTACGAGGAGTGCCACATACCCGTCATGGTGCTTGACGATCACCGCTTGGTAGGGGGATCCATTCACGGTGACATGCATAAATCCCTCAAGGCGCAGGGACGACATCAGCAGCGATCGGAGGCCCAAGACCTGAAACACCGTTTGTACCCAGCCGATATCCTTGTTTTGGTCCGTGGTGAAATACTCCTTCGGCAACCCGTTCCAGTCGAATACAGCCGCCCCCACGACTTGCTGGGCACAGCTTGCATACAGGGCTTCGGCGGTTTGGTCAGTCATAGAAGCAAAACAACAGCGTGCAAGAATAAGGGACGGCGAAGCGGGAAGCGGGGACGCAGAATGACGACGATCGCCATGGGGATTATATTTTATGTTTTCCTATCCTGTGGTGCCTTTTCCTGACAACCCCGAGAACACCTCCGGCTCTCTGCCCTCCCATGGACGTATCGCGGATGGATTCGCCTCGAACGGACTCACTCTATAATATGGCAGCCCCCATCTGCCGGGACCGCGGATTGCGCTGCCCGTCGATCGGGTTGCTGCCCCGGTGCGATCGACCTGTCAGGAGAGTTGATCCCCGGTGGCTGGGCCCCTGAGCAAGGCGTGACCTGGCGTTGCGCCCCTCCCCAACGGATTCATCCGTTGGGTCCCAGCCCCCGCGAATAGTTCGGGTACCTCGATGGAGTGGGGCGGGTGGCGCAGCTGCCCGCCCCAATTCATCCGCCCTTCAACGTTTTTGTTAAACCGCCGATCGGATGCCCTATGACCAACGCTGTTCCCTCCCCGAACTCGCCCCAAAACTCGCCCCAGACTTCTCCCCCCAACGCCTCACCCAAATTTAGTTTCAATAAACAACTGTGGGATCGGTTCATTGCGATCGCCCAGCCCTTCTTTTTGCCCCTTACCGCTGGCAACACCTGGTTGTTTGGGGGGCTGCTGGTGGTGCTGATGGTGGCGGTGGTGTCCTTTACTTTTTGGATCACCGTGGCCCTGACCCTCCTGGGGGAGCGACTGTTTCCGGCCTTTTTCACCAATCTTGCGGCTGGACTGGTGGAGAATATCCATGGTCTTTTGGAATCGCCCGTCGCGATCGGCGCCGCGATTGCCCTGGCGGGCAGCTTGGGCCTTTTTGTCCTGGTGCGAAAACGGCTGAAAAAGCGAATCTTACCCTGGTTGCTGTTGGGAATTTTGCTCTTTCTGTCGTTTTCCGTAAACGGCTTAAATGTGGCTATTAGCTATGTTTTTCGCTTTATTGACAATGCCCTCAACGGCAAGGATTCAGACACCTTTTACCAGTTCCTGGCGGTCTACACGGGCATTATTGTGGCTGCCATTCCCATCATTATTGCCTACAGCTATATTCGTCGGAAATTGGGCTTGATTTGGCGAGAATGGTTGACCCAGGACTTTCTCGATCGCTACTTCCATAACCGGGCCTATTACAAACTCGACTCTAACACCGCCGATACGGAAATCGATAACCCCGACCAACGAATTACCGCTGATATTGAAGCCTTTACGGGCACTACCCTTGTTTTTATCCTCGATATCCTGGACTCGATTCTCACCCTTATTTCCTTCACTGCCGTTCTTTATACTATCTCCAAGGCGCTAACCGTGGGACTGGCGGCCTATGCCTTGGTGGGGACTACGGTGGCGGTGTTGGCCGGCGGCAAACTGATTGCCATTAACTACAACCAACTCCGCCTCGAAGCCGACTTTCGCTACGGTATGGTGCATGTGCGGGACAATGCCGAGTCGATCGCCTTTTATCGGGGGGAAAACCTGGAACGGCAGCAGGTGCTCGATCGCCTTGGTCGCGCCATTCGCAATTTCAATCTCCTGATTATTTGGGAGTCGATTATTATGCTCTTCCAGCGGGGGTATAACTACTTCACCCGGATCGTGCCCTACCTCATTGTTGCGCCCCTGTACTTTGCGGGGGAAATGGACTTTGGGGCGATCGGTCAAGCTTACCTCGCCTTTTTCCAGGTTTTGGGCGCCCTGTCGATCGTCACCAACGAAATTCAGAAAATCTCCGCTTTTGGGGCTAGTATTAACCGTCTGGGTGCCCTGGATGAGCGGCTGAAGCCCTTGATGCACCCCCTAGAGGGTCGGACCGAGCAGCAAAACACGGCGGGGAATGGGACCGGGTTACAGCGGGCGGAAATGGCACCGGCTGCCCTGCCTGGGATTACCACCCAGGTGGATACCCAACTGCACATCCAGGATCTGACCCTCCAAACCCCCAATGCCGAACAAACCTTGATCCAAGGGTTATCACTCGCCCTCCAACACCAGGATCGACTCCTGGTTGTCGGACCCAGTGGCTGCGGCAAGAGTTCGCTCCTGCGGGCGATCGCTGGACTGTGGACCCAGGGACAGGGCACCATTACCCGACCCGATCGGGGGGAGATTCTTTTCCTGCCTCAACGTCCCTACATGCTGCTGGGCACCCTGCGGGACCAGCTCATTTATCCCAACCCCCGTAACAGCATTCCCGAAGCCAAAATCCTCGAAGCCCTGGAGCAGGTCAACCTCGGGCAACTGGTGGAACAACTGGGGGGCTTGGACCTGGAAAAGGACTGGCCCACGGTGCTCTCCCTCGGCCAACAGCAGCGCATCGCCTTTGCCCGTGTTCTCCTAACCCAGCCCCGTTATGTCATGCTGGACGAAGCCACCAGTGCCCTCGATATTGCGAACGAGCGTCGTCTGTACGACCTGCTTCGCCAACGGGAACTGGTCTACATCAGTGTGGGGCACCGGCCCAGCCTGCTCAGCTACCATGAAACCGTGCTCACCCTACGGCCCGATCGCACCTGGAACCTCACCCGTACCGCCGACTATCGCCAAAACCTAGACGAAGCCGAGTTTGGCTAGGACACCTCGATTAATACGGATTCTCACCGCAGTACCCCCGGCAGTACCCACGGCGGAATCAAGGTTGGGTTGCGCGGCGAAGCCGCGCAAGCCAATTAATCGAGGTAACCGCTATATTAGCGATTACCAGTTGCATGAGGTACAGTGATCAAGATGCACGTCTCCTGGGGTGGGGTACATCCAGCCTCGCTTAAGCATTGGCTGCTCTGTGGCAACGCACGGGTTGCGTTAGGGCAGAGCCGCCTCCCCCGGTCTCAATCTGCCGGTCTGTTGCTATCCTGACTATGCCTGCGATCCATGCAGCGCCCTAGGGTGTGTCATTAGGGTGTGTCATCAATGTCACTGTAGACCTTTGGCGATATCAGAGGTACACGCCCGCCCCAGTAGTTGTAGGCGCTAGGGACTGTGTCCCTTACTTTGAGGGCATTCTAGGGTTAAATCATGACAGTCCCTGGCTCAACCACCCATCCTTACTCCCCTCAGCCCATGCAGTCCACCGAACCCCCCGAAGATATCCCCGTGGCCATGCGCGATGCCCCAGTTTCGACCTCCCCTAAAGCGAAGTCCCCCTATTTGTTGGTTTGGATTATCAGCGGGGCGATCGGGGTCGTTTCGCTCACCTTGCTCAGCGCGGCCCCGTGGATTCTCAGCAGCAACTCTCGGGTTGACCCCAACCAAAACCCCACGGATCCGACCCAATTGACCGGGGACAGTCCAGGCTCGGGGTCGATGGACGGCGGTAACACCCCCCTCGACTCGGCGATCGATCCCGCCACGGGGGCTACAACCGATCCCGCCGCAGAAACCCTGTTGGGCCACCGACCCTACGACGAAGCGCCGGCAGAGGCTCTGGTACCAATTTTGGCGGATGGGGGCTTGCTTTTGCGGGAATCTGCGGCGAAAGCCTGGTTTGCGATGGAGGAAGAGGCGCGGCGAGATGGCCATACCTTAATTGCGTTGTCGGCGTTTCGCTCCCAGGAGGATCAGCGATACCTCTTTTTTGAGGTGAAACGGCAGCGCGGTCAGGACGCGGTCACTCGGGCGGAGGTGAGCGCTCCGCCGGGATACAGCGAGCACCACACGGGCTACGCGATCGATATTGGCGACTACACCAACCCCGACACCTACCTTAGCGAGTCCTTTGCAGAGACTGCTGCGTTTGCCTGGCTGGAGAAGAATGCGGCTTTCTACGGCTTTGAGCTGTCGTTTCCTGAGGACAATGACCAGGGAATCAGCTATGAGCCGTGGCATTGGCGGTTTGTTGGGGATCAAGACAGTCTTAAGACTTTCCATGGTCAGCCCCGTGAGCTTGGGGGGCGTGAGCTTGGGGAAGGTCAGAATTAATCGAGGCGCCCAAGACCATCAGGTTTCTCCAGGGCACCACGATTAATCGTGGTGCGCGGTGAAGCCGCGCACCACAACGAAATCTTGAACCTAGAAACTCCTGAAAAAGGCCACGGTCTTTGAAGTGTCTGATGGGTACCGGGACGATCGATCCTCCCGATTGTGCTTGACCCAAGTGCCTTGATAGACTAGCCCCCCGCCTTGGGTGTGACAACGCTACTCCAACCACTCCAACCCGATCGCCTCAGATCGATTGAGATGGTTGACGGACGAAAAATTCTGCCTTGGGCGCGACAACCGTGCTCCTACCAACCGTTTGGAGATGCTTGCGTGGGTCATCTCCTCAACATTTTGGATGAATTGGGGAACCCCGATCGTAAAGCGGATCTAGACTTTTACGAGCGCGAGGCTGGCTTCGGCTACAATCGACCCTGACTAGCGTCTGGGCACAGACTCCTGAATTTTTGGTTTCTCCTTTCAGATTTACTCAGAACCCCCTATCCCCCGCGTGTGATGATGCCTGCCCCCCTCCCATCCAGTTCCCGCTTTTGCTGGTCGCGTTGGGTCAGCTATGGTCTCTGGGCTGCGACGATCGTGACCCCCCTAGCCCCAGCCTCTGCCCAGTCCATCGCGCCGACTTCCCAGGATCTGGGCACGACGGTAACCCAGTCCGGAACCACCTACGAAATTACGGGGGGCACCCAGTCCGGTGGCAATTTATTCCATAGTTTTGAGACTTTTGGGCTTGAATCCGGTGAGGTGGCGAATTTCATCGGCTCACCAGCCCTCAGTAATATTCTAGGTCGGGTCACGGGCGGAGAGGCGTCGCTCATTAATGGCCTTTTGCAGGTATCCAACAGCAACGCCAATCTCTTTTTGATGAATCCGGCGGGTTTGGTCTTTGGGCCGGGGGCGAGTCTGGACCTGGCGGGCAGTTTTACGGGAACGACGGCGACGGCGATCGGCTTTGAACAGGGGACGTTCACGGCCAGCGGGGCTAACGATTACGCGACGCTGGCGGGCCGCCCCAATCAGTTTCAGTTTGCGGCGGCCACGGCAACGGGCGGTGCGGGATTGCCCGGTGGATCGATCGTAAACCAGGGCAATCTCAGCGTGGCACCGGGGCAGACCCTATCGCTCCTGGGTCGTGCTGTCTTTAATACGGGGACCTTGAGCGCTCCCGGTGGTCAAGTTGCGGTGGTGGCGGTCCCAGGCACAGAAACCCAGGTGTTGCGCTATACGGAACCGGGTATGGTGCTGGGGCTGGAGTTGCTGACTCTGGCCGACGGTGAAGAATCGATACCGTTGGCAAATCTAGAGCCAACCCAGCTACCGGCGTATCTCACCGGGGGGGATCCGTCCCATGCGTCGGCGTTGATTGTGGAGCCGGATGGGACGGTGCGGCTGGGATCGGCAGTGGTTCCGGCGGAAGCAGGGGCCGTGATGGTGTCGGGGTTGGTGGATGCGGCCAACGGGACGGGGGCGGGTGGCGATGTGGTGCTGACCGGGACCCAGGTGGGACTGCTGGATGCGACGGTGACGGCATCGGGCGAGACGGGAGGCGGCAATATTCGGGTTGGTGGAGATTACCAGGGCAACGGCAGTTTACCGACGGCGATCGTGACCTATGGGGATGCGGAGAGTGATTTAAGTGCTGATGCGGGGTCGATCGGCCATGGTGGCACCATTATTGTCTGGGCAGACCATAGTACGCGGTTTTATGGCACCGCATCGGCCCAGGGGGGTGCTCAGGGGGGGAATGGGGGATTAGTGGAAACCTCCGGCAAGATTTTCCTGGATGTGGCAGGGTCTACGGTCAATACCAGTGCTAGCGCGGGGAAAACCGGAACCTGGCTCCTGGATCCGGTGAATCTGACCATTTTGGCAGGTAGTGACTATGATATTACGGGGAATCCCAACTTTACGACCGCAGGCACAGGTGGTGCCGCAACGTTGAGTAAGGCAACCCTGGAAGCAGCCCTCGCCGTCAATAATGTCACGATTACCACGTCCGATGGCGGCGGTGGGGACGGCGATATTACTTTAGATGCCACGATCGATTCCAGCAGTGGCCAAGACCTGACCCTGACAGCGCGGCGTTTTATCTTCAGTTCAGGGGGGGTTAACTTAACAGGTACGGGGGGAGACCTGACTTTTAATTTAAATCAGGTGAATCCTGAAGCGAATGCCCCGACCAGTTCCATTCAAGCAGCCCATGATGCGATCGGATCGATCGGCGGAACCACAACCATTAATTTAGGAGCGGGAACGTTCTCGGGAGCGACCCTGAACCTCAGTGAAAACGTCACGCTCCTGGGGGCTGGTTCTGGACAAACCTTCCTCGATGGTGGAGCGACACACCGGGTTATCGATATGAGTGGGGGCGTGAGTAGGATCAGCGAGGTCACGATCCAAAACGGTCGCGTTGAGGGTGGGTCGGGCGGTGGAATTCGAGTTGCGGACTATAGCAATCTCACACTCAACAACAGTATCGTCACGGGGAATGTTGTGGACGTAGGGAGTGGTGCGGGAATTTTCGGTGGGTTTGGCAGTACGCTTGTCCTTAATAATACTCGCATCGAAAATAACCAGGCCACTTTCTATGGGGGCGGAATTTCTAATGCGGGTGGGGTTACCTTAAACAACAGCACAGTTTCCGGTAATTCAGTATTGGATACTGAAGGTTCTGGAGCTGGCATTTCTAATATGTTGGGAGGAGATATTACCTTAACAAATAGCATAATCTCGGGTAATCTAGCGTCAGGCGATGGGGGTGGAATTTACACCTCTGGTGGCTTCATAACTTTAACAAACAGCACGGTTTCGGGTAATACGGCAGGAGAGGGCGGAGGAATTGACAGTACGTATGCCACTCTTCTTGTGCAAACTAGTACGATCGCGGGTAACACATCCATAAGTGGTCAGGGGGGCGGTATCCATAACAATGGCGGGACTGTCACCTTAACGGATAGTACTGTATCTGGGAATACCGCCTTGGATAGCGGAGGAATTCATAGCTTGGGCCATGTGAATAACCGCTATTCCTACCTTGGAACCGTTAACGTCACCAATACAACTATTGCCAACAATACGGCAACCTCGGGCAGTGCAGGGGGGATTCAGAGTGCAGCCAATACCGTGCTCACCTTAACTAACAGTTTGCTGGCCGATAACCGGACGGGCAGTGGTGAAGGGGGAGATGTGGTGCTGGCGACGGGGGTGTCGCCCACCTTGAATGGCATTAACCTCATTGAGAATGCGACAGGTCTAGCGCCAGGCCCTACGTTGCTTCAGGGGGTTGATCCCAAGTTAAGTCCCCTGGGCAGTTACGGTGGCCCCACCCAAACCCATTTGATTCTGCCGGGAAGTGTGGCGATCGATGCCGGAGACAGTGGTCTGGCCGTCGGCT
>JAYKIB010000219.1:0-33243 GCA_035285005.1 Prochlorothrix sp. | reverse complement strand
CTTTACCATACCACCAGTTCAATCCGGGTTGATAAACCGATGCTAATTTAACTAGGGCTAAATCAACTATGAGATCATCACTATTAAGCCAGCCAAGTATTTTCCCTGTTGAGTAAGAAAACCCCTTATTAATTGCATCACTTTGCCCCCGATCGGGTTCACTGACCCAATAGGTAAGCCAGGGTTCATATTTACGAATCACTTCAATAGAGTTATCAGTACTACCGCCATCAACCACAATGTATTCAAGATTGGGATAGCCCTGCAACAATACCGATCGAATCGTTTCTTCAATAAATTGCCCCTGGTTATAGCTGGGGGTCACAATGCTAATTTTGGGCCATTCGGATCCGTCTGGCATGGTCTCAGGCAATAACTCACTCTGCTCCGTCCAAGGCCAGCCAACTTTATTAGGTGGAGGGGCAGGTAACTCATTCAGGGTAGGCATTTTTTTCAGCTGTGTCATAGTGCGAATGCGCTGTATTTATTACTTTTACAGGTCTGAGTGGCAAGGATCGGGACTCCCTTCTTTTAAGGCTTGCTGGTGCCCTTGGAGCTGATGACCGATGACATACTTTTTCCCCAGGTTTTCTAACCTGATGATAACATCACTCAGGGTACCTCGATTAATTGTGGCCGGCGGCGACGCCGCCGGCCACAACCCTAATTCCGCCGTGGGCACTGCGGTCGAAATTTGAATTTTTCGAGGTGCCCTACTGCGTAAAAACCTGTATGAACCGAGGTGTCCAGGCAAAATAAACGCAGATTGTGGAGTGTGGTGGGCGTAGCCGTAACGCACCCCAGACTCAGGCTTTGATACATTCGCTATCGCTTTTCTGGAATGCCGTCAGGCCCTACGCACCCTACGGGAATTTCCTGCGATCTACGGATCGCTATGCCCCAGACAGCACGGGTGTATCCCACTTCCGCAGATTCACCCTCATCCCCCAGCCCCCTATGCCCTCCGGGCAGGCGAAGCCAACGACTGCGCTCAGGACATCGCCCGTTCGACTACGCTCAGGACACCGCCCGTTCGACTGCGCTCAGGGCACCGCTTCTCCCAAGCCGGGAGAAGGGGAGTGAGACTTCTTAAAGTCCCTCTCCCGTTCTGGGAGAGGGATTTAGGGTGAGGGCCATTGCTGTAGGGGGTTTCTAGGAGGGTTTAACAAAAGTGGGATGCTCCCGACAGCACCTTGCAGATGCATCTCATCCCGGGAGTTGCTCCACTCCCGGGAGTTGCTCCACCGTAGGCGGGGTAACTCCCATCTTGCGCGGTACTGTTCGCACGGTGCTGCCTGTTGCGCCCTGTGCTGTCTGTTGCGTACCGTGCTGCCTGCTGCGTACCGTGATGCCTACTGCGCCCTGTGCTGTTCGACCCCAACTCCCAATTTTTGCCATGGTCCGTCTGCCCCTGCCCCAGTTTAGTGGCCGCGATCGGCTTCCCAACCACATCGCCGAAGTCATTGAAACCACTACCACCGAGTTCCTCGCCCAGTGCCTGGAGCCGGAGGATTTGCGCTTTCCCGTGATGCCGCCCTTTGGCAGTTGGGTGCGGGCCACGGACGAAGAATCCGGCAACCAAATCTACAGCGTCATTTACCACGTCACCACCAGCCCCATCGATACGGTGCATCGTGCCCGTGCCCTCGGGCTGTCTCTGGCAGAGCTGCGGGAAGAACAACCCCAGATTTTTGCCATGCTGAAGACGGAATTTCGAGCCGCGATCGTCGGGTTCGAGACTGCAACCACAGCCCCCCTGCCTCACCAGGTTTACCACTATTTGCCACCCCGTCCGCCCCAGGTTCACCAGGGTGTTTACCGCTGCACAGCCGAAGAGATTCTCCACTTTACGCAGGAATTCGACTTTATTCGGACCTTACTCCAGGTGAGTTCAGCCCCCGTGGATAGTCTCGTGGCAGCAACATTGCGGGAGGTGTATCTCCTCCGCAAGGCCGATCGGGTTTGGTTGGTCCAGGCAGGTCGCACCCTGGGCACCCTGCTCAAGGATGATTACGATCGGTTGCGCCTGATTCTCTCCCAAATCCGGATTCAGTAACGGGCATCAGGGCCACACGATCCGCGCTAAGTATCCAAACGTAACGCCGCGTAAACAAACCTCAAGCCAGTATTGAGAACCTTGACAAACCCGCCCATAATCCCAAGGAAAAGTTGGGGAAATTGTCAGGGCACCCATCAACCATGGTAGTTTTGGCTGTCCCCTGTTGTAGGGATTCCTCTCTTATTTCAGTCTCATCAAGAGCAGAGTTACGTTATGTCGGAAGACTTTGGAATGTTAATTGAGGCGATCGTTGCCCGCGAAATTTTAGACTCCCGGGGCCGTCCCACCATCGAAGCAGAGGTGCATTTGGAAAACGGGGCGATCGGTCTCGCCCAGGTGCCCAGCGGTGCATCCACCGGAACCTTTGAGGCCCACGAACTGCGGGATGACGACCCCAATCGCTACGGGGGTAAGGGCGTGCTCAAGGCCGTGGAAAACGTGGACGAAATTGCGCGGGAATTGGTGGGCCGCAACGCCCTCAACCAGGAAGAGCTCGATCTGACCATGATCGAACTGGACGACACCGCCAACAAGTCCCGCCTCGGCGCTAACGCCATCCTAGCCGTGTCCCTCGCCAGTGCGAAAGCTGCCTCCGTTGCCCTCGAACTCCCCCTGTATCGCTACCTGGGGGGGCCTCTATCCAACCTGCTGCCCGTACCGATGATGAACGTCATCAACGGGGGATCCCACGCCAGCAACAACGTGGATTTTCAGGAATTCATGATTATGCCCGTGGGCGCAACCAGCTTCCAGGAAGCCCTACGCTGGGGCGCGGAAGTCTTTGCCTCCCTCAGTAGCGTCCTCAAGGGCAAGGGCCTGTCCACCGGTGTGGGCGACGAGGGCGGCTATGCACCGGATCTGGAGTCCAACCGGGCCGCCCTGGAACTGCTGATCGACGCGATCGAGAAAGCAGGCTACAAACCCGGCGAGCAAGTGGCCCTCGCCATGGATGTGGCGGCTAGCGAATTCTACAAGGATGGCCAGTACCTCTACGACGGATCCGCCCATAGCCCCGCAGACTTCATCGGCTACCTGGAAACCCTGGTCAGCGACTACCCGATCGTCTCGATCGAAGATGCCCTCCACGAGGAAGATTGGGACAACTGGAAACTTCTCACCGATCGCCTCGGTCAGAAAATCCAATTGGTGGGCGACGACCTCTTTGTGACCAACCCCACCCGCCTCCAAAAAGGCATTGAGACGGCCACGGCCAACGCCATTTTGATTAAACTCAATCAAATCGGATCCCTGACCGAAACCCTCCAAACGATCGAACTGGGGAAAGTGAAGGGCTATCGATCGGTGATTAGCCACCGATCGGGCGAAACCGAAGACACCACGATCGCAGACCTATCCGTCGCAACACGGGCAGGACAGATTAAAACCGGATCTCTCTGTCGCAGTGAACGGGTAGCCAAATACAACCGTCTCCTCCGAATCGAGGATGAACTGGGCGATCGTGCCGTATACGCTGCTACGGTTGGCTTGGGTCCAACTTTGTAAATTAAGTGGATCGAGAGGGTAAATCGCAGCGTGTATTTCTAAGCTGAGCGCTCCGTTTCCGTAGGGCCATTCCATCACCACTCTTTAACTGAGAGACAACAAATAACGGTGGGGTCCTGGGACTCCACCGTTTTAACCTTGAGAGCATCCCCGCGACTCTGAACTCTCTGCCCTGTGTGGCTGTCGTCCACCGCCCTGTTCCCTATGCAACAGTTCCCCGCCTCCTCCCCTGCCAGCTCATCAACGCTGCGATCCATGGGTCCGCCTCCCTGGGACGAACGCTCCCAACTGCCCCCCTCGCACCTGCCCCCCCTCCCCCATCCCTCTTCCCCCCGCACCGATCTGACCTTACTCACGCCCCATACTCGCCATCTCCAGTTTGTGGCGGACATGGCCCTGGCATTCACAGAAACCGTCACCCCCGACGAAGCCCTCAGCTTTGCCCTGGAACGCATCTGCCACTTTGCAGGCTGGCACTACGGCGAAGTGTGGCTCCCCCGAATCGCAGATAACGGCACCATCACCCTGATCTGCAGTCCCCTGTGGCATAGCCATGATTCCGCGTATTGGCAAGACTTCCGAGACCTAAGCCTTGCCAGTACCTTTGAACCGGGCGAAGGGCTACCTGGTCGAGTCTGGCAGCGCCAAGAGGCCGAATGGATCCCCAATCTTAAGCTCAATACCTACGACTTTTTTCGACGGGCCCCCCTCGCCCAAACCCTAGGTCTCCAGGCGGGACTCGGCGTTCCCATCATTGGGCACGGTGAGGTGTTGGCGGTGCTGGTTTTCTTCCGGCTGGACCAACACCCCGAAGATCAAGCCCTGGTGAACCTGGTGTCTACCCTGGCCATTCATCTGGGCAGCGTGGTCCAACGTAAGCGCATGGAAGTGGCAATTCAGGCCAGTGAGGCCCGTCTCCAAGCCCTCTTTACCTCCCTTCCCGGCTTTGTCTTTCGTAAACAGGGGCAAGCACCCTGGACCATGCAGTACCTCAGTTCTGGATGCCGCGAGCTCCTGGGGTACAGTCCCGAGCACCTCATGGGGGTCAAAAAGCATCCCTGTTACCAAGACCTTATCCATCCAAAGGACTGGCGGCAGGTCCAAGGTCAAATGCAGGAGGCGATCCAGCACCGTAGTTGCTATGTGGTGGAATACCGCGTCAAAACCCGTGAGGGTAAGGAACGCTGGCTCTGGGAGAAGGGCTGTGGCCGCTATAGCCGCCAGGGAAAGCTCCTGAGCCTGGAAGGTTTTATTACAGACATTAGCGATCGTAAGGCAGTGGAACTCAATTTCCAAAACCAGCAGGCATTTCTAGGACTGGTCTTGGATACAATCCCCCATGCCATCTTTTGGAAGGATCGGGACCTTCACTATTTGGGTGGGAACCGGCGCTGGCTCCAGGAGTTCGGGCTTTCCCAAGTGGAGAGCATCATCGGCAAAACCGACCTGGATTTACATCCCCCGGACTTGGCTGAGCACTATCGCCGCAATGATCTGGAGGTCCTGGACAACCAAATTCCCAGACTACACCGGGTCCAGAGCTACACCAGCCCCCAGGGCCAGGTGACCTACAAAGATAGCTCCAAGGTGCCCATCTACAATGCTGAGCATGAATTAGTGGGGATTCTGGGCACCTACGAAGACATTACGGAGCGTCGGAAAGCGGAGCTGCAGCTTGCCCAACGGGAACGCTATATGGCGGCGATCGTGAGCATCCAGACGCTGCTGTTGGCGCCCGACCAATATGCCATTCCCCATGACCCCATTCTCCAACACCTGGGAGAGGTCAGCGGAGCCGATCGCCTGTATTGGGTCGAAGCCTCACCCAAGTCCCAAACCACCTCCATGGGGGAACCGGGCTTTTGGATTAGCAGCGATGGTACCCATCCCGTTTTTTTCCACACCCCCTTCCAGGCCCAGTGGCTCCGGGCCACCCACGCGAACCCTGTCCCCCCCGGCGATCCGACCCGATCGGTGGCGGCGGACTCCATGGTCCTCCCGTCCCCTCCCTCCGTGTCTGCCCCAGCGCCTCCCCTGTCCCCAGGCTCGCCCTCCGCTCCGCCCCAAGCCGGTCCACCAGCGCCCCACCGCTCCCATCCCTGGCCCCTGGACTGGAACAAGCTCCAACCCCAACTGTGCTACGTGGTCCAAGGTCAAGTCATCCACTGTCAGGCCACGGATTTGCGGGGACTGGGGCGGAGCTATCTGGAGCGTCAGGGGGTAAAAAGCATGCTGATACTGCCCCTCATTGCCCAGCATCAGTTTTTTGGCTTCCTCTGCTTTGAGAACCATCGTAGCGATCGGCTCTGGTCCGAAGCGGAGGTGCAAATGCTCCAGTCGGCCACCCTCTCCATTGCCCTGATGCAGGAGCATTACTACACCCTACGGGAACTGGCCCAGGCGGAGCGTCAATATCGCAGCATTTTTGAGAATGCGGTGGAAGGAATCTTCCAAAGCACACCCCAAGGCAATTATCAAACCGTTAACCCAATGCTAGCGCGGATCTACGGCTATGAATCCCCCGAAGCCCTGGTGAGTGAGGTCCAGGATGTGGGGGCGCAGTTGTATGTGGACCCCGCCGATCGTCAGCGCTTTGTGGACCTCATGCAGCGGGATGGCCTGGTCCGAGGCTTCGAGGCCCAGGTCCGCCGTAAGGATGGCCAGGTGATTTGGGTGACAGAATATGCGCGGGCGGTCTACGGACCGGGGGGCGAAATCGTCAGCTACGAAGGCACCGTCCAAGACATCACCGAGCGCAAGCAAACCGAAGCAATTCTCCAAAATCGCGATCGACTTCTCCAGGGACTGGCCACGGCCAACCACTGCCTCTTAAGTAACCCGGATATTACGATCGCCATTCCCCTCGTGCTCGAAATCCTAGGCAAGGCCACGGATGCCGATCGGGTCTATCTCTACCAAAATCACCCCCACGACCCCAGCGGTGCCCTGGCCATGTCCATGCGCTATGAGTGGTGTGCCCCCGACATTGCCCCCAGCATCAATCAGCCCCACTGGCAGAACCTGCCCTACAGCGCCTACGGGCTCACACGCTGGTACCAAAACTTTAGCCAAGGTTACGGGATTTACGGCTGGGTGAAGGATTTTCCGCCCGAGGAGCAAGCCCTGCTGGGCCTGGACGACATTCAACGCATCATTATGATGCCCGTATTGGTGGACGAGCAGCTCTGGGGCTATGTGGGCTTTGACGACTGCCGGGGCAATAAGTCCTGGGCCATGGGGGAACTCGCCATTCTCAAAACCATGGCTGCGAGCTTGGGTTCAGCCTTTAAGCGCCAGGAAACCGAGCAGGTGATGGAATATCAAGCCTTCCATGACGATCTCACCGGCTTACCCAACCGAATTTACTTTAACCAAAGTTTACCCCTGGCCCTAGAGTCGGCGGCGGCCCACAATGAATCCTTGGCCGTGATGTTTTTGGACTTGGATCGGTTCAAGACCATTAACGACAGTCTGGGCCATGCGGTGGGCGATCGACTGCTGCAACAGGCCACCGCTCGCTTGCTGTCGGTGTTGCGCAAAACCGATACGATCGCCCGCTGGGGAGGTGATGAGTTTACGCTCTACCTGCCCCGTCTCAAGTCCCATGACGAGGTTTCCGAGCTCTGTCGCCGGCTGTTAGAGGTTTTACGCCCCCCCATTCTCATTGACAACCACCAGCTCCATGTTAGTGCCAGTATCGGCGTTGCCATCTATCCCCAGGATGGCACCAATGCGGCGACCCTACTCAGCCATGCGGATATGGCCATGTATCGTGTCAAGGAGCAAGGGCGCAACCATTTCCAGTTTTACCAGGGCACCACCAGTGACCAAGCATCCCGGGAACTGATCCTAGAGCAGGATCTCTACCACGCCCTGCCTCGCCAGGAGTTTTATCTGTGCTACCAGCCTCGGGTGGATGCAAGCACCGGGGAAATTCTGCAAATGGAGGTGCTGTTGCGTTGGCGACATCCGGGGTTTGGGCTGGTGTCTCCGGCGGTGTTTATCAAGATTGCAGAGGATAACGGCTTAATGGTGCCGATCGGGGAATGGGTGTTGCGATCGGCCTGTAGCCAAGCCCGTCAATGGTGTCAGCAGGGTTTCCCGATTCGGGTGGCGGTGAATCTGTCACCACGCCAGTTCCGCGATAAGAATCTGGTCCATACGATCCGGCAGGTCCTCACCGAGACCCAACTGGATCCCCACTATCTGGAACTGGAAATCACGGAAACCGTCGCCATGACGGATGTGGAGTTTTCGATTCAGGTCTTGCAAGAACTGCACCAAATGGGGGTTCGGTTGGCCCTGGATGACTTTGGAACCGGCTATTCGGCCCTCAATCGCCTCAAGCGGTTTCCCCTGGATACCCTCAAAATTGACCAGTCCTTTGTGCGGGGGCTACCGGACGATGCCCAGGATTTGGCGATCGTCTCGACCATCATGGCCCTGGGCCAAGGGTTTGGCCTCCAGGTGGTGGCCGAGGGGGTGGAAACGCGGGAACAGTTGGCTTGTCTACGGAACCTAGGCTGTGCCGAGGTCCAGGGATTTTTGTTCAGTCCAGGACTTAGGACGACAGAGGCCCTAGCTTTACTCCAGCAAAACCAGGGCCACTTGGATGTGTCGGCGGCATCGGATTGGATCAAGACCCCTGGAGATCGAACCCCAGAGGCGGGCCATTAGCCCGGTTGCTGCCCTGGGATGACCGGCGGATTCGCGGGGGCAGCTTGGGGGAATGGGAGAACCGTCGCAGGCACGATGAGGCGAATGTGGAGCGGTTCGTAAAGCTGGTTCTGGGACAGCTCCACCTTGGCTTGGGCCGACAGCAGCAGTAGGGCCCAGAACACCCCCACCCGATCGGGTGTATCCCGGCCAAAGTTGCCGTGCATCCCCATTTGCTGGTGCCAAGTTTGGACTAGCGCCTCAAAGTCCAGCCAATCCCCTTCGGACACCAACTGCTCCCATTGATTCTCGAGAAACAGGCCCAAACTCTCCGCTAACTCCGCCGGATTTTCCTGGTAGGAGAGTTGGTTAATGGCGCGGCTGGCTTGGCGCTCCGTGGGGGGCTTCGGTTGGCGGGTTTTGCTGCGGGGCGTTTTTTGATCGATCGCCTCCCCCATCAGTTCCAACTGTTCAATCAGTTCCGTCAGGGTGACACGGCGTTGTTGGGGCGGTTGGGCCACGGCTCTGCGCCGCAATTGCCGCTCCAAGTTGGTGGGCAGGGGAATGACGTTATCGGGGGGCTCGTCGGGCAGAAAATCGTCGGTATCTTCGATCGGGTCTTCCGACAACCGCGCCAAGGTGTCCGCCTTGAGCAGCACCAGCATGGAAGCATAGAGAAACGCTTGACCCGATTCCGAGAGATTGGCTTCATAGCTGGCGCCCATACTAACGCTGGGATTCACCTCGGGCCGTCGATCCTGACCCGCACCGGGCCGAGTTCCAGAATGAGCCGCTAGGGCGGCACCCGCCTCCGGCCCAGCCTCCATCCCCGCGATCGGGTCAACGATCGCCGCCGATCGGACAGGGGGGCTACCGAGGTCTAAGTCCAACTCGGCCAGGAAGCGATCGATCACGTCCACCACCTGCACATCCCAGGGATCGATTTCTCCCTGTTCAGCCATATCGATTAAAAGGGCAATCGCGCGTTGGGCCGGTGAAGCCATGGCAGTTTCCAATCTCTGCTGAGCATGATGGCAACTCCCCAATCCCGATCGATCGGTCCGTTGCCCTAGGGCTTTAGGATACCTCGATTCATTGTATTGGGCGGCTGTGCCGCCCAATAGGGTGCATCTCACGTTAGCAAGTCTAGCCCTCATCCCCTATTCCCCTTCTCCCAGATTGGGAGAAGGCTAGGGGCACCTCGATTCATTGTGGTAGGCGGCGAAGCCGCCTACCACAACCCTCATTCTGCCGTGGGCACTACGATCAAAATTTGGACTTTTCGAGGTACCCAGACGAGTAATGTACCGCTCTAGAGGTAGAGCATCTCCAGCCTCACCGCAACCTTAGCCCCTATAAGCTGCTTTGTTGGCGCTTCAATTGCTCCGCTTCCTCCAACAGCTCATCAAAGTCCTCTTCCGACAGCCGACTCACATAATTCACCTTCACCTCTTCCAGCAAATCATTGACAAGGGACTGCAACTCCAGCAGCGTTTCCTGGCTTTGGAGCGCCTCCATAAAAGCATGGCGGAAGTGGATGGACAGGGTATCAATAATCTCCTCTAGGGCGGGATCATCCAACGTCAGCGCATCATAGGTGGTCTGGGACAACTGGGTCAGCAGTTGGGAGACCTGGTCCGTTAAGGTGCGGGTCATCTGGTCAGGCAGGGCCGCCACACCGGGCAAGCGGTTCATCGCTTGGTAAATTGGAGTCTGGTAGAGGGCAAGTTCAGCATTACGCTGGAGAAACAGGGCAATATCGGGCTGGAGCTTCGGCAAGACCTGGTAAGCAAATAATTCCGCTAAACGTCGGGAAATCACTTCCACTTCGTTCGTATTATTCAGGTCAATGTACTCCCGCTGGGCCGAGTCACTGAGCCAGGTGGTAATCTCACCCCGACGGACAGACCCCTGGATTTGGTTAATCACTTGCAGGGCAATCACCTCCACCAATTCTCCGGCAAAGGTGGCCACAAAACCCCGACTAAACTGGGCACGAATCGTTTCATAATTGACTAAACCCGAGTCCTGGAGGCGAATACCCACCGGGATCACCCGTAGCCACCGGAAAACTGGGATAATCAGGAATAAATCATACCAACGCCAGAGGATTGCCTCCCGCCAGGATAAGCTCTTGTAGCGACGCTTAATAAAGAAGGCCCGAGTCGCCAGTTCCACGGCAAAGAACATCTGGAACCACACGTCAATTTTCCAGAACCGATCGACCAGCAGACCATCTTGATCGATCGATCGGGTGTAGTTCGCCTTTTCAATCCAGGGGCGAATACTCTCATCAAACCAGTCCAGGGGCGCTAACTCCTCCTCCAGAGGAACCTGCGCCAAATAATCCACAGTCCAGAACGCCCGGATAGCCTCCTCCGAGGAATCCTCCTGCATTCGGCCCCGCATCCGGTTTTTAATCGTATCTAGCGTGGCAGAACGATTGGCCAACAGGAAGGGGTTTTCCTCCAGCATCTGCAAACTGAGGGTCTCCATCCGCTGAACCTGGGCCTCCACCTGGGGCGATCGCAGGCCCGTGTCCCGAATTTGCAAATTCAAGGCATCCAGCTCGTCTAAGTAGCGTTGGGTGTCTTGATTCGTGGTAATTCCCTTAATTGGATCGTAGTTCAACAGAAATTTAGGCGCCGGAACCTTCCAGTCCACCAAGGGCAAGTCGCCACTGAACCAAAAATCCCGAAGGGTGAGGTAACTGAGGTCAAAGACCACCAAGCCTAGGTTTGTGGCAGCAAGGGCCGCCGCCACCGTGTCCAGGGCTCTGAGTAACAGGGGTTTTTTCTTACGCTTTCGGGATGCCATAGTGTTGTTCGGAACACAGCAAAGATTGAGAACTTTTTTGCAAAAGCCCGCTGGCGGGACCGACGCTCGCCTGAGATGTCCCTAGAGTAGCATTGAGCTTCACCAATCCTGAGACCCCGCTCCGGTCAATATGTCTATTCCCCCTGTTGCAAATTGGGGGCACAGATCCCAACGTGCCCCAGAAAACGATCCCCCGCATTGTCCACACACCAACACCACTCTCCCAGGCTAGACAGATCCCCCAACCAAGCTCTACAGTGACGAAGGCTTTTTCACGTCCCCCCTTTTGCGCAATTTTCCCCTGCGCGATCGGGCGCCTTCAAACATTCCAGTTTTCAGCCCATGCCCCCTCAAGGACAGCGGACAGGTGGATTGAAACGGGGCTAAGTTGCAATGGGGCTAAGCAGACAACGGCTACACCGCCCAGCCCAGTCACGCACCCAGGCACCTGGGCAGCAAGCCCCCAAGGGATCGCCGCCGCACATGAGTCGCCACGGACTCGCCATGGACTCGCTATGGAGTAAATCGCCAGAGATTGACCTGGATCGACCTAGATCCACATAAATCCTATGATTCGAGGTACCCTACTTCCAAAGCCCTAGTTTTGGCTTTTTATCGCAACGGCTCGGTTTGTGAAGACATGATGAGGTGGGGAGTCCCGGCCCAGACTAGTCCATCGCAACTGGCCGACTGCTAGGGCGTTGGGTGTATCCCACTGTCGCAGATTCACCCTCATCCCCCAGCCCGTTCTCCCATGCCGGGTGAAGGGTAGTGAGACTTCTTTCAGTCCCTCTCCCGTTCTGGGAGTGGGATTTAGGGTGAGGGCCATTGCTGTAGGGGGTTTCTAGAGGGGTTTAACGAAAGGGGGATGCTCCCCTCCAGTTCTTCGGGAGCTATCTCCCCACAACTGGGATGCAGCTGGAATTCATCAAGGGCACCTCGATTAACTGTGGTAGGCGGCTTCGCCGCCTAACCCAACCCTGATTCTGCCGTGAGCACTACGGTCGAAATTTGAATAAATCGAGGTGCCCTCAAGGCGCTCGATATTTAAAGATTACTTAAAGTGTGTCTCCAGTTACATTTTGCTGCCACATAGGACCCAACTTGTTATCGTTTGAAGTCTCAGCCCACGGCCTGAAATGCCCGTATTTCCAGGGTTATGGGCTTGGGGCAGAACGATCGATCGGGCCTTGCTTGGGATCGATCGCCCCTTCGTTAACCTGCCAATCAGGTCGTTTTATCTCTTTAAACTCTTGTCCGTATATTCCACAATTTAAAGCCTTGGTAAAGTCCTAGGCATCCGTATTTTTTGGGTCAAGATGGGAGCAAATCTCAGTAATTCTTTGGAGTGACTCACCCCCGAAAGTCTTCAGAAGTCTTCTGAGCCGTTGATTCAAGTTTTTGATTCTTCCCATCCTCATCGCTGCACTGCTGCGAAAACCCATGAAGACCCTTGCGACCTCCTCCAAAGTTTTGACCAGCCTTGCCCTGACTCTGGGCCTAAGTCTCAGCGCTGTTGCTCCAGCTCGATCGGCCAGTATTGGATCTGTGACAGCCAGTGGTGATAACAACTTTTATCGGGTCGATGGGGGCAGCACCATTCTAGACAATAGCTACAGCGGTAGCCTGGACAGTCTTTTAGCCGGGGATGCCAGCAATCCCGGCGGCAATATTGAGCTAAGTGCAAATACAGAGACACAGGGCCTCGGCTCCCAGGG
This sequence comes from Prochlorothrix sp., assembly GCA_035285005.1. Taxonomy (GTDB): domain Bacteria; phylum Cyanobacteriota; class Cyanobacteriia; order Prochlorotrichales; family Prochlorotrichaceae; genus Prochlorothrix. Next base: position 20,490 of record JAYKIB010000219.1, on the reverse strand, counting down.
TAAACTCAGTGGTTTCCTCAATGGACAAGGGATTACCCTCAGTAGCCTGACCGCAGCGGACTGGGAGAGTGATGTGGACGGGAATGGGCGGACCCTCGGTGAAGACTGGATGGGAGATCTGCTGCGGACCCATGCGCCTCAAACCCAGGTGGATGAGGAGGAAGGATTTAATCTAATCCGGGCGATTCTGTCTCTGTTTTTTGATATGGGCGGAAGGGAGCGCTTCAGCGACCCCAATGTCTCCTATGTGCGCCAGGACGATGATCAGGTCAAGATTGGTCTGGCAGGACACTACGATGCTCAGCCGCTGCTACAGTCGGTGGGGGTCAATCTACCGATCTCACCGGTACAGGTGAGCGAGATTGTGAAGGTGAACTACGGGGGAGAGACCTCCTATCACTACGGTTTGAGTGCCACACTCTCGGGGGTGGTCAATGATCAAGGGGTAGGGGCCGATAGCACATCCCATAATGGCAATTATGAGGTGAGCTTGGATGCAGTACAGCCGGTGCCGGAGCCCTCGCTAATGGTGGGCACGCTGGCAGCGCTAGGGTTGGGTGCGGCCCTCAAGCGTCGCCAAGCACAAGCCTAGTCTTCTAGCATGGGCACGCCCTCTAAAACACCTCGATTAATTCAAATTTTCACCGGAGTGCCTACAGGGTACCTCGAACAATCAAAGTTCTTGCCCAATGAACCACGTAAGAATCAGTGTTGTGGCGTGCGGCTTCGCCGCACGCCACAATTAATCGAGGTGCCCTACAGGGCACCTCGATTAATCCGAATTTTTGGGAGACAGCCCACACAAGAGTCGGGGTTTGGGTTGGGCGGCGAAGCCGCCCAACCCAATTCATCGAAGTGCCCTACAGCAGAATCAGGGTTGGGTCGCGCGGCGAAGCCGCGCGACCCAATTAATCGAAGTGCCCCCTAGCACAAGCTATGACCCTCTAGAACACCCATCGCCATTAGGGCAACGCACTGGCATTGTTAGGCATGAATATGGCCTAAATCTAGGTCTTTTTCAGTCCTCTCCAGTATCGCGTCGAGTATCAGACCATCGAACCTTTAGGACGATAAATCCTGCCCAAACTGCGATCGAATGCCACTTCTACCACCAAATTGGTTGTAGGGTCCGTCAGTAGGGGCGGAAGAAATAATTGGGGATGGAGCGCAGTCCAGAAATAGCGCACAAATTCCGCCACCGCATCAGAACTCATCGCACCTTGGCCCGTGTGCCGCAACTGAGCCTCCGCCTCTTCCCGCCACGTCAAACTCCAGCGATAGTCCTGGGGAGCAAGGATGAGGAGTGCATCCAACCGGTCCCAGAGGGGTAGGTAATCCTGGAGTCGATCGTTACACCACGCAGCAAAGCCATAGTCTGCGTCACTGAACTGCCAAGCGCACAAGGGGGCCAATGCTTCCCCCGGAAGGGGCCGCATTCCCACACACCAGCCTTCAAACAAGATAATATCGGCTCCCCAGACGGGTTCCGGGGCAATTCGATCGCCCGATCCATGCCAGAGAGACTTGTCAAAACGCGGCAGCTCGATCGGTTGGGGCTTGGGCGAGGTCAGTATCTGCGAGTCAGGACGACTAGACTCTGGGATAGACTCGGGATTGAGCGTTGCAGAAGTAAGCGAGGAGGGCCTTGGAGTCGATCGCAGTTGGTCCAGCACTTGGATCCCGAGGGCAACATCATGGGTACCCGGTGGGCCGCGCCAGCGCAGCCGAGGTTCCTGGGCTTGCAGCGCCTGACGATCGGCATGGGTTTTATACAGATCATCCAGGGATAGGCTCACCACACCTAAGCCTTGACGCTCCAAAATCCAGCTTAAGAGAATTCCAAGGGTCGTTTTCCCTGTGCCCTGAACCCCTAGAATGCCCTGGACCCAGGGAGCCTGTTTTTGCTGCTGTTTTCGCTGTAACTGCTCTGCTAGCGGTAACCACAACCGCCAAAGATTCACTAACCAACTCCTGTCCCGCATGGGATCCCGGTGGCACGTTTCCGCCCACACCTCCGCGAAGGCTGTCCCCCAGGTCTGAATCCAACGCGCCTGTGCGGTAACCCAAGTCTCAAGGTTGGTTGCAGTGAGGCCAAAGGCACGACAGTAGGCTACATCCCCACGCGTGAGGGTCGCGAGGAGCTCCAGGGAGAGAGCGGACGCACCGGAAGGACGCGCCGGAAAGCGAGAGGGTGCGAGAAGGGCCTCTAGGGCTGTACTTAGAGCTAGATTTTGTGAAGTAGGTGGATTGGGTGGATTCTGACCAAGGGATTCAATCACGGAAAGATTCGTTATGGAAAGGTCGGGTATGGAAAGGTCGGGGATCGACTGCACTACGATCGTCTGGCCCTCAAGCTACCCCTGCACCAGCACAAACTTCTCCCTCCCTTAGCAGGGCACCTCAAAAAATTCCAATTTTTGCCCAGTGGCCTACGCAAGAACCAGGGGTGTGGGGGGGCGGCTTCGCCGCCCCCCCACAATTCATCGAGGTACCCAGCAGTCACTGAGTCAGTAGACAGGACTGTAGGCCAGTGACTAGCGTTGGGCCGCTGGTGTTGGGCCGCTGGCGTTGGGCCGCTGGCGTTGGGACGACGGCGATCGGCCTGGGGCTTGAGATGCTGAACCACGCAGGGCAGCTGGTTCGGTCGGTTCCAGTCCAGGGACCGATCGGTGTCAGCCCAGTTGTCTTTGCTGAGGTGCCGCAGCACCGGGTCGCGTTGGCATAATAATGGGAGGCATGGGCTGACACCATTGCTCAACGCAGTCGCTTACCTTAAGGGCAATGGCGCAGTTGCGTCGGACCAATCTGGGCCGGGGATTCCCGGATCCAAGCAGGGAAAACAGCTAACGCTGCAGTGAGCCTGAATGAGTGAGCCTGAATGTCCAAAGCCAGAGGCGGAGGACCTCTGGGCCTCTGTGCCTCATCCAACTGATAACTGCTATAACCCGATGAAAACTGCTTTAATTTGTGGCATTTCAGGTCAGGACGGTGCCTATCTAGCCCAGTTACTCCTCAGCAAAGGCTATCAAGTCTATGGCACCTCCCGCGATGCCCAAATGTCCAGCTTCCGCAACTTAGAACGCCTAGGCATTCGCGATCGGGTTCAAGTCCTGTCCATGGCCCCCAGCGACTTTCGTAGCGTTCTCCAGGGACTCACCGACGCCAAGCCCCAGGAAGTCTATAACCTGGCGGGACAAAGCTCAGTGGGCCTGTCCTTTGAGCAACCCGTCGAGACCTTAGAAAGTATCGCCACCGGAACCCTCAATCTGTTAGAGGCGATCCGCTTTTTGGGGGAAGAGATCCGCTTCTATAATGCGGGATCCAGTGAGTGTTTTGGGGATGTAGGAGCGGCGGCGGCAGATGAGACGACCCCTTTCCGGCCCCGGAGTCCCTATGGTGTGGCCAAGGCAACGGCATTTTGGGAAGTGGCCAACTACCGAGAAGCCTATGGACTCTTTGCCTGTTCGGGTATTTTGTTTAACCATGAGTCGCCCCTCCGACCTCAACGGTTCGTGACCCAGAAAATCATTGCTTCAGCCTGTCAAATTGCCCGGGGTCAAGCTCAGTCCCTCAAATTGGGGAATATTCAAATTGAACGGGACTGGGGCTGGGCCCCGGAGTATGTGGAGGCAATGTACCGAATGTTGCAACAGCCGGAACCAGAGGACTTCGTGATTGCGACGGGAGTGACCACGCGACTGGAGGATTTTGTGGCCCAGACATTTGCCTGTGTGGGCTTAGATTGGCGCGACCATGTGACGAGCGACTCTACCCTATTCCGACCGACGGATATCGCGATCGGGCGAGCCAATCCAACCAAGGCCAAGCTCAAGCTGGGCTGGCAGGCCCAATACCAACTGGCGGATATTGTCCAATCCATGGTCACAGCCCAGCAAGCCCTGGAACAGCGTTAACGGGTCCCAGCTTTGGGGGAGTGCGGTGCACCTTAGCTTACGCCTTTGCGTTCCATAAAACCGTAGGTTTTCATGCCATGGACCCCCGCCATTCGTGATGCCTTGCGGGTAAACTCACTCACCGTGGGATTGCCCTCTGGATTTAGGACTCCCGTTGCCTGTTTCCATAACTCAGGGGGGGCCAAGGAAAGGGTGTAGGTTTTGTCCTTGAGGCGAACGTGATACCACTTCATATCATCACAGGCCTTACACCAAAAGCGCTCTAACCACTCCCCCTTCAACGGAATGGTGCCGTAGGTGGCAATGAGCAGATAGGCGGGCTTGCGACCCATACCGCGTTCCCGTAAGTGACTTGCCTTTGAGGCGAAGAGGGAATATTTGCCACTGGTGCTATCGAGGTAGCAGCCATGGAGCGGACAAAAGATGCTGCGACGTTTTCTCGTGCGCTTGCGGTTCCGATCGCGGCGACGACCCCGAGTGCGCGGGTGGGGGAGGCGATCTGAAAGCGATTTATCCCCGGTGGATTGATCCTTGAATATCATCATTGAGTTTCCTCTGGATCTCCAGCGTTCTATCAGGCGTTCTGTCGATTGGGTACCTCAACTCATGGGTTTGGGCGCTAAAGTCGCCCAAACCGAGTCCTAATTCCTGTGCAGGTTCTTGTACGGGTCATAGGACGAAAATTCGGATATTTCGAGGTGCCCAACTCTGACTGTTGATGCTATTTCACGATCGCCAAGCGGCTCGGGTCAGGCTGGAGGCAACCCCTTAATGTCTTGGGGGGCACTCCAGCAGCGTCCCTATCCTTGGCCGTTGTGGCGAACCGGCTAGGGTCCGGTTAGGGAACGAGCCTCAAGAGCCAGTCAATCAGTCCTGTTGGGAAGCGTGGGGGTCGTCAACCGAGTCCGCAACAGGGGGATAAGAAGCATGGCTAACACAATGATAATCACTAGGGTTGTGGAAATTCTGGAAGTTTCGCCCTTGGGGGTAAGGGCAACGGATGGGAGCGTTCACAGAGAGACTCCGGTACAACAGGCACGGCACAGACACTAATGGATGGGAGATCCGCTAGATGGGAGAGCCGCCGCAAGGTTGCGATCGGGCACTCCGGGGAGGGCTTATCAGAGGAACGCTGCCCTTGAAGCAACGCTGGGGGGGTCTTGAGATGTCCATTTGCGAATACGTGCTTTCCAGTAGACGTATGCTGCCCTGCAGCGTAATCCGAGGATAGACCCCTGGAACCAGATTAAGGCTCCCCATCAAGTCAACCAAACAAGTTCAAAGCGGATACTGATGGGCACCTCGATTAATTCAACTTTTCACCGTAGTGCCTACGGCAGAATCAGGGTCGTGGGGGGCGGCTTCGCCGCCCCCCACGATTAATTGAGGTGCCCTGATACTTCTACCGTAGCGTATTTGATCCGCGAATTGGGCCTACCGTTTGAGAACGATGGCCCCTTCGAGGGTATGGACGGGAACCTGGCAGAAATAGCGTTGCAGGAAGCGATCGGTGGCCACCTGTTGCAGAAATTGCTGGAGTTGTGCGGGGGAGCGATCCGGCTGGACCCGATCGGGGTGATAGTGCCACTGGGCTGGAGACTGGCCCACGGACTGGGTTGTGGCTTGGGCTAGGGACTGGGCGATGGAGGCGATTGGGGGATGGGGGATGGGAACAGCGGTAAAGCCGAGACTGGTGAGGGTCGCCAGGGCACGATCGAGACTGGCTGAACTCAGTTGCAATTGGTGCTGGAGCCGATCGATCGGCAGGGGTTGACCCGTGGCGATCGATCCCTTGACCCATCCCACCACCGATCGCCACACCGCTGCCCCGCTTAGCGGGTGGGGGGGGCCATAGGCCAAGGCGAGGGGCTGCCCCTGATCCACGGCTTGTTGTGCCCACGCCTGTAACTCCGTCCAGGTGGCGGGACAGTGGCACAGGACCAGAACCGAGGACCGGGCCTCCGCTGGGGGCCGGTCCTGCGAGGCAGAGCCCGATCGCCAGTCCAGCAGCCATCCCCGAGCGACGGAGGGGGTATCAACGGCACCGGCGGGCCGCACAGCCTCCAGGGTGACCTGATAGCGGAGGGGGTGACCGGGGCGCTGGGGGCGCACCCCTAAGGTCACGATCGCATCGCAGCGGCCCTGGGGCAGTTCATGGCCATAGTGCTCCCACCAAATCCCAGGCACGCCCCGAGGATAGCTCTCATCCCAAATTTCAAATTGCGTATAGATGTAGCGCACCTTCCGGCCCTGATGATCCTGAAGATTTCGGTGTTTCACACCCTTGAACCAACAGTTTTGGATCAGGAGTCGAGGCGTGGGATTCCCCATGCCATAGGGTTCCAGCAGTCGCAGCTCTTGGAAGAGGGCCTTACCCAAGTCCTTGACCTGAACGATCAGGTCCGCCGTGGGACCGGGCTGGGCTAGGGTTTGGCTTGGGGTTTGACCTGGATCTAGGCTTGGGGTTTGGCTTGCGACTGATCTGATGGTTAAGCTTGGGGCTTGGCGCAGACTTTGTTCCAGGGCCGTCTTGAAGAGGGGAAGGTTGGCGATCGGCAGGGAGAGTCCCGCAGCTTGGGGGTGGCCCCCAAAGTGGTGAATGAGGGCAGAGTGCTCCTGGAAGAGGTCGTAGAGATTGAGGTCTCCCACGGATCGCGCCGATCCTCGGGCGAGGGGCACCCCCAGGAGCGGATCCGGTGTGCTATCGAGGCTCAACAACAGCGTTGGGCGTTGGTAGGTCTGGGCGATCTGACCCGCCACCAGTCCTAAAACCCCCACGGGCCACCCCACATCCCCCAGGACAATGACCGGCGTTGTGGACCAGTCCACCTGGGCCAGCCGCACCTGAATTTGGCCCTGGAGATCCCGCTGGAGCGCCTTGCGGCGCAGGTTCAACACCTCCACCTGTTCCGCTAGGGATCGACAGCGATCGACCTCCCGTTGCGTCAGCAGGTCCACACAGAGGCTGGCATCCCCCTGGACCCGACTGACCGCATTGATGCGCGGCCCTAGGCCAAAGGCAATATCCGTTGGTCGATCGCCACTGGCTTGACAGAGTTCCAAAAGTCGCGTCACTCCGGGCCGTCGCATGTGCCCTTTCGTCAGTTCCTGGAGTTTATGCAAACCCCGCTGGGCTAAGTAGCGACAATCACCCCGTAGCTCCACTAAGTCGGCAATAAGACCGATCGCCACCAAATCCAGCAACTCATCCCGAGGAAACTGGGGGGCGGGCCAGGGACTAGTGGGATCTGCCGCCGCGTTGTATATCGCTTCCATGAGCTTGTAGGCCACGGCAACGCCGGAGAGGGTGGCGAGGGGATGATCGGGGGCAAACTGACGGGGATTGAGAATGGCCACGGCGGGGGGCCGCTGGGGGGGGAGGGTGTGGTGATCGGTGACGATAAACTCAAGGCCCAGATCCTGGCCCCAGCGCATGAGGTCCGCATCGGTACTGCCGGTGTCGCAGGTGAGGATGAGACGATAGCCGCGATCGGCTAGGTTTTGCAGGCCCGGTTGGGAAAGGCCGTGGGAGTCCCGCAGTCGATCGGGAATGAAGTAGGTGAGCCGATCGCCGAACCACTGGCCCAAGCCCTGCCACAGTAGGGCGGTCGCCGTAACCCCATCTGCGTCGAAATCCCCCCAAATTGCGATGTTTTCCCGGTTGATATAGGCCCGAGTCAGCCGATCGATCGCGCTCGTCAACTCTTCAACAAAAGCTTCCGGTCCCGTTGGGGTATATTGCCGCCAGTCGAGGAAGCCCGCCAATTGGGCCAGATGCCGTGGGTCTAGGGTTTGTTGGGCTAGGGTTTGTTGGGCCAGATCCCGTGGGTCTAGAGTTTGTTGGGCTAGGGTTTGTTGGACTAAGTTTTGTTGGGCTTGATCCGGTGGGACCCGATCCGGTGAGACCCGATCGCGCCAACCCCGCTGCCATAGCAGTTGAGCCGCAAAGCCCTGTCGCGCCGCAGAAAAGTGGCTGTGGAGCCAGTGCTGAAAGTCGGGGCTAGGTCGATCGGTGGGGGGGAGTATCCAGGTCATAGGGCAAGCGGCGACAGGGTGGAGTGTAGAGCGCGCGGGGAAGTCCCCTGGGCGGTTCCTCGATGGACTGAGTGGGGTGGGACGGCTGCGCTGCCCCACCCAGATTTTTGTGTAGGCCACAGGCTAACAAGCAGGGACGGGGAGGAGATTCTGCCCGGACCTACAGCAGCCAAAGTTTGCAAACATCCCGAAACGAAGGGGCTGTAGACGAGTCCCAGAGGGGCCAGAGACGGGAGTTCGATCGATGGGCTGTGGTCCCTTCCCCTAACCAAGATAAACTAGGGGTCCACATCGGTGATGTGCCCGCTGAGCTGCCCTTGAGGCTAATCTTGAGGGCACCTCGGTTAATTGTGGCCGGCGGCTTCGCCGCCGGCCACAATCCTGATTCTGCCGTGGGCACTGCGGTCGAAATTTGCATTTTTCGAGGTGTCCTTGAGGATGATATGGGGGCTGCGCTTCGTGCTATCCCTTGCCCTTGGGCGTGTTATCACGTGTTATCAATTAACGGTAGGACCCTTGCGATATCAGCGTTACACGCCCGCCCCGGTTGTAGAAGCTAGGGGCTGTGTCCCTGACTCTGAGGGCATTCTCGGGTTAAATGATGACAGCCCCTAACCTCTGCGGTGCCGTTCCGATCGTGCTGGCCCGACTGTGCGGGTCCGACTGTGCTGGCCCGACTGTGCTGGCCCGACTGTGCGGGTCTGACTGTGCGGGTCCGATCGTTCTGGTCCGACCATTACTCTCCGGTGCTGTCCCCCGCCGAGCCGCACTGGTCAGGCCCCTGGGAGCATCCCACTTTTGTTAAACCCCCCTAGAAACCCCCTACAGCAATAGCCCTCACCCTAAATCCCTCTCCCAGAACGGGAGAGGGACTTTAAGACGTCTCACTCCCCTTCTCCCGGCTTGGGAGAAGCGGTGCCCTGAGCGCAGTCGAACGGGCGATGTCCTGAGCGCAGTCGAACGGGCGGTGCCCTGAGCGCAGTCGTTAGCTTCGCCTGCCCGGAGGGCATAGGGGGCTGGGGGATGAGGGTGAATCTGCGAAAGTGGGATACACCCAGGCCCTTGCCCCTCCGTTCTGTCTATCCCCCGTTCCCATGCCTGTCTCTACCATCGCCCCCCAACCCGTAACCCCCACCTCGCCCCCCGCCGATCTGCGCCACAACTGGACGATCGACGAAATTCGCACCCTCCTGGATTTACCCCTTCTAGATTTACTACACCAGGCCCAGACCCTCCATCGTCGCTATAATCCCAGTAACCAAATTCAACTGGCAACGCTCCTGAGCGTAAAAACCGGTGGCTGCGCGGAAAACTGTGCCTATTGTCCCCAATCAGCCCACTATGAAACCAGCATCGGCAAAGAGCCGACCCTTGGGGTCACCGAAGTCCTCACCCAGGCCCAGGCGGCCAAGGACCAAGGGGCGACACGCTTCTGTATGGGGTGGGCCTGGCGGGAGATTCCCGATGGACCGGCCTTTGAGGCAATGTTGGAGATGGTGCAAGGGGTGAAGGGCCTGGGGCTAGAAGCCTGCGTGACAGCGGGTATGCTGAAGCCACACCAGGCGGAGCGATTGGCGGGGGCGGGACTGACGGCCTACAACCACAATCTGGACACCAGCCCAGAGCATTACGGCGATATTATTACCACCCGCACCTATGACGATCGACTCCAAACCCTGGCAGCGGTGCGCGAAGCTGGATTGACGGTGTGCTGTGGTGGCATTATTGGCCTGGGGGAAAGTTTGGACGATCGGGCGATGATGCTGCAAATTTTAGCGAACCTGGACCCCCACCCCGAAAGTGTCCCCATTAACGCCCTGGTGGCTATTCCGGGCACGCCCCTCGGTGAGCAAGAGCCGGTGGATCCCCTGGAGTTGGTGCGGATGTGCGCCGTGGCTCGGATTACAATGCCCAGGGCGCGGGTGCGCCTCAGTGCCGGTCGCCGCAGTCTCTCCCGCGAGGCCCAGATTCTCTGCTTCATGGCCGGGGCCAATTCAATGTTCTACGGTGATAAGTTACTGACAACGGATAATCCCGATCGCCAGCGAGATCTAGAGCTATTGGCCGCGATCGGTGCTGAGCCGCTGGATCCATTTAGCGAGAACGCATCGATCGGATAATCGTCGATCGGGTAATCGTCAATCGGGGAATCATCGATCCAGTCAATCCCGCCCCCGGTTGTCACCCCCGTATCCCCCTCGTTCTATCCCAGGAGTTTCGCAATCTCACCATGGTGTCATCCTCTTCCTTTCCTCCCCCCCTCAATACCCAACTCGATCGGCCCCAGGTCATTTTCCTAGATGCCGTGGGTACGATCTTTGGGGTGCGGGGTAGTGTTGGCCAACATTATCAGGCTGTTTCCCGTCGCTTTGGGGTTGATGTCCCCTCAGATCAGCTCAATCAAGCTTTTTTTGATCACTTCAAGTCCGCCCCCCCCATGGCTTTCCCCGACAGTGATCCGGCGACAATCCCCCAGCAAGAATACGACTGGTGGGGAACGATCGCCTATAAAACCTTTGCCCAGGTGGGAGTTGTGGACCAATTTGAGGATTTCTCGGCTTTTTTCCAGGCACTATACGACTATTTCGCCACCGCCACCCCCTGGTTTATCTACCCCGACGTATTACCGGCCCTGAAGCAATGGCGCAGCCAAGGGATTGCCCTGGGAATTATTTCTAATTTCGACTCTCGCCTCTATCAGGTGCTGAACCTGCTGCAATTGAGTTCTTTTTTCTCCTCGGTGACCATTTCCACGGAAGTGGGGGCCGCCAAGCCCAATGCGCGGGTATTCCAAGCCGGCTTGGAAAAGCACCAGGTCAGGGCCAGCCAAGCTTGGCATATTGGTGACAGTGAGCGGGAAGACTACGCCGGTGCAACGGCGGCAGGACTGCGGGCGATCTGGATCTGTCGGCCTGTGGGCTAGGGATCGGCTCCCTCTAGGATCTAGGCCCCGTTTAGCTCCTCCAGAAGCCAGGGATCGACGGCTTGCCCGTCCTTGCGCTGTAAATCAATGGTAATGGCGATCACCTCGCTGGAGCCTGGAGGGGCGGGGTGTTCCTGGAACTGGATGATATAGTCGGTGGGATCCTGGTTATGGGCCTTGAGCCAGTCCTGGACCTTGATTTCGGCAAAGAATCCCTGGCCTTGGCTGAACATCCGGCTGATTTCGAGGCGAAGGTTATAGGGGGTGAAACGAGGCATGGCGATCGGTGCTAACGTCAGTCAATGGGGGATGGGGGGCGAGGACACCTCGCTGCATCTAAACCTTGGGAGCATGACCCAGGTCAGGGTGAGGGGTGGGTTAGGGCGGCTGCGCCGCCCCACCGGATGAATCGAGGTGCCCTGAATCGGGGTGGCCTGAATCGGGGTGGCCTGAATCGGGGTGCCCGTTAGTGTAATACCAAATCCGGTGAGCTTGGGAACCCTACGATGGAGATAACCCCAACTGGCAGGATTCGGGGAGCCGCTACACTGAACCTGTTCCCTTCGCCTCCTCTGCTGCCCATGGCCGCCCCCGCCCCCCTCGCCATCGCCCTACTCACGGTTTCCGACAGCCGCACGATCGCCACCGATAAATCCGGCCAATATCTAGCCGATCAAGTCACTGCCGCTGGGCACACCCTGGCCGATCGCGTCATCAGTCCCGACGATCGGTACCAAATTCGGGCGATCGTCTCCCGCTGGATTGCAGACCCCCACATCCAGGTGATTATCACCACCGGTGGCACCGGCATTACGGGCCGTGATGGCACACCGGAAGCGGTCCAAGTCCTGCTCGACAAGGAGCTAGAGGGCTTTGGGGAACTGTTCCGCTGGCTCTCCTATGCTGAAATCCAAACCGCCACGCTCCAATCCCGCGCCCTGGGGGGGGTGGCCAATGGCACCTATATTTTCTGTTTACCCGGTTCGTCGGGGGCCTGTCGTCTCGGCTGGACCCAAATCATTGCGCCCCAACTGGACCCAGCCCAGGCCCCCTGCAATCTTGTCACGTTGCTGCCCCGTCTCCTGGAGTGAGGCATGCGAGGACCGGACGGTTGAGGCTGGGGAGTCCCCGCGATCGTCGGATGCAAAGGCGGTCGAGAAGTGGGGATGAAAAGGTTGATTGTTCGAGTTAGCCAATCTCAGGGCATGGAAAGCGCATAGGTCTGGTGGGCTACCGATTAATGGTGGCGTGCGGCTGCGCCGCACGCCAAAACCCAGATTTTAAGTGGATCACAGGACGGAAACTTAGATCAATCGAGGTGCCCTCCCAGGATATGGACCCTAAAATTATTTTTACTTTGTTCCGCTATCTATAGCGTTAGGCGACCTATCCATCAGGGTACAAACACCGAGGTACCCTGGCGGAGTCTGTCGGCATCTAGGGGCTGTCATCGTTTAATCCCAGAGTGCCCTCAGCATAAGGGACACAGCCCCTAGCTCATCAAACCGGGGCGGGCGTGTCACTCTGATACCCCAAGGTTTCCATCGTTGATTGATGACACACCCTAGATTCACCTCAGTATTAGCCGCCATAGCCTGGGAGGCTGGCTGGGTTGCCAAAATGAGAAAGGCCGATCGAAATCTGATAATTTCAACGGTTTTCACTAAGAACTACGATCGAAATACAAAAATAGGGACCGGTTTACCCAGGGATTTTCTGCAGCAGTTTTGGGGCCTGGAGCCTGGGTCGATCGGTCCCAATCCGGCCCACCCGCCCCCGGTGCCTGGGGTGAAGTGCTTGCCGGTCAAGGGTTTCCGGCGCGTACTTAGCCAACCGATGCAGGCGACACTGCCCACCGATCGTCCTCGACACCGACTCGCCCCAGACGGGCACCCAGCCTGCAGGAATGATTGGTCCTATAATGTAACGAAATATTTCTAATAATTATTACGCTTCTTTGCAAGCCATGGGTGTGAATACGGAGCGTGATACCTTCTGAATTGTTAGCTCAAGTTATGTTAAGCGAGGATCGAGTTGTGAAAACCCTAGAACGCGCTGCCACCGCTCAACGGGAAGATTTCCGCGACTACGTTGCCCATCTCCAATTGCACATGAGCCTCCAAGCTCGCAACTTGGTTCCCCCCGTCACCCAAACCTCTGACACCCGCTCCCAAATGCTCCACGAGACCCAAGCCCAGATGGAGAAGTTCATCTCCCGCCAGCGCTACTAGGGGCTGCCATCATTACAATCCCAAAGTACCCTCAGAATCCGGGACATAGCCCCTAGCTCATCAAACTGGGGCGGGCGTGTAAGTCTGATGCCGCAAGGTTTCTAGCATTAATTGATGACACGCCCTAGGCTAGATTGATTCAGACAGAGCCAACGGAGCGATCGGACCCTCAGTTAAGTCGACGTCCGTAGCGAGTTCCGGACAAGCAAGATTCTAAAAATAAAAACTTTAATTTTTTTATTGATCCCCTTTCTTTAGGGCACCTCGATTTATTCAAATTTCGACCGTAGTGCCCACGGCAGAGTCAGGGTTGTAGCAGGCGGCTTCGCCGCCTGCCACAATTAATTGAGGTGCCCTCTAGGGCACCTCGATTAATCCAAATTTTTGGGAGACAGCCCACGGCAGGATCAGGGTTGGGTTGCGCGGCTTCGCCGCGCAACCCAATTAATCGATATACCCTTTAGGGCACCTCGATTAATACAGATTTTCACCACAGCACTGACGGCAGAATTCAGGGTTGAGACGCGCGGCGAAGCCGCGCGTCTCAATTAATCGAGGTGCCCTTTAGGAAAATTAACCCCAACCCGGTCAGAACCAAGCGATCGTGCCCTGTGGAGCTAGCCCTGGGACAAGCGATCCGCGGCAGGGTTGGGGTTTTGTTTTGGCAGGGGGATTAACCCCAGCAGGGCGATCAGTTGGGGCGGGCCGAAGGGGTCACTCCCCCCCGGCATGAAGGGAAATGTTGTAGGCACTCCTGGGGCAAGGCGGGGCAGCTAGCGCCAGTTCCCCACCAGGACAAAAGCCGCCCAGAAGGCCGGATGGCTGTAGTCGTCGCTGTGGATTTGGTCGAGCTGGGCTTGGCGAAGCGCTTCGCTAAAAGAGAGCGGATTGGCGGCGCTGATATTGCGATAAAAGTGGGTCATCAGTTGGGCGGTGGCCTCGTCACTGACGGACCAGAGACTGGCCAAGGTGCTGCGGGCACCGGACTTGAGGGCAAACCCGGCAAGGCCCAGGGGGGCGCGATCGTCCCCGGCAGCCGTTTGGCACGCACTGAGCACGAGAAGCTCGATCGGTTCGATCGCCCCCAATTTACGCGGGGCCAAAATCGCATCAAAATCCGCCAAGGTAATGCGATCGTCCCAGGCCAGCAGGAAAGTCTCATCGGGGTTAGAGCTGAACTGGCCATGGGTCGCCACATGGACCACCCCAAAGGGAGACCGGTTGAGCTGCTGGGTGAAGGCCCTGCGGGTAAAGGCTTGGTTCATCAGGATTTGGCTATCCAGGACCCCAGCTAGATAATCCACCTCCCGATCGACTCCGGGCAGAGCCTCAAATCCTTCACGGGCGATCGTAATCCCGACCCCCAGCGCCGAGAGTTGCGATCGCTGGGAGCTGGGGGGCAAGGCCTGCAATCCCGGACTGAGCACCACATTGTAGTCCTCAATCACATAGCCGTCGCCGTCGTGGAGGACCGCCATGGGGAGGCGGCGCAGGGGCGTATCGGGGACAAAGACGAGGGTTTCGGTTTGGCTGGTCTGGAGTTCTGCTATCGCCGATCGCAGCAGCCAATTGTAGAGGGTTTGGACCAGGGGATAGTGCAGGTCTCGCTGGGTCCAGCGGAGGAGCAGGTCGTAGAGTTGCTGGGTGGTGGCCGTAACCGTGGCGGCGCTGACGGGGGCGCGATGGTGGAGGAGGGGCTGGTTGGGGCGCGAGATAATTACCTCCAGCCGATCGGCCAGCACGATGGGATAGACGATCGCTGCCCGAGGGTCGAGGTTGTCTAAGGCCACGGGCTGGCTATCTAAACAGGCTTCCCGAAAGTAGTTGTCCAGTTCGGCCACTTGCAGCGCTTCCATCACGGTGCGGGCCTGGTGTAAGTCTTGTGGGCTGGGGGTTGCTTCGGCCAACAACAGGCTCACATAGTCCCGATACAGGGGTTCCACCGTGTCCCGAAAGGTCAGTTGCACCTCGGGATTAACGGTGAGCAGGTCCGATCGCAGGCGTTGTAGGGCAGTGAAGGCAGTGGCGTAGTGCGCTAGGGCGATCGATCGCTGGCCGAGGGCAGTGTGGGCACGGCCCAAATCCCAGGCTAGGGGCGCGATCAGGTCCGGCGCGTTGAGGGTTTGGGCCAGGGTGAGGCCATCGGGGGCGAGGCGAGCCACGTCGGACCACTGGCCGAGGCGGGCGTAAAGCTGGCTGAGTTGGGTGAGGGCGTGGGCCTGGGCGCGGGTGTCCCCCAGGCTGCGGGCTTCCGTGAGGGCGGCGACGAGGGGAGCCGCAAGGTCCGAGGGGCTGAAG
Source organism: Prochlorothrix sp. (assembly GCA_035285005.1). GTDB lineage: Bacteria > Cyanobacteriota > Cyanobacteriia > Prochlorotrichales > Prochlorotrichaceae > Prochlorothrix. The sequence goes on along the minus strand of JAYKIB010000219.1, from coordinate 5,089 downwards.
GTGGTGGGAGTGAGGGGGACGGATTGGAGGCGGAAGGGTTGGGGTAAGTCGGGCGGGATCGACTGGCCTTCTTCCCAGAGGGCAAACAGACTGGCGGCAAAGTTGAGGCGGGCGTAGATTTTGCTGCGACTGGGATCCAGGGTGGCCCATTGGCGATCGATCGTCTCTAGGGTGGTGAGGGCCGACTGAAAGCGCTTTTGCTGGGTGAGGAGCCGGAGCTCATTGAGCTGAATTTGGAGCTGGAGCAGGGGGGAAAAGGGTTGGGTCTGGCGGGAATCCGGTGCGGGGGCCTGGGCTTGGCGATAGTAGCCGAGGGCGCGATCGGCCTCTCCTTGGGCACGGGCTAGGTTCCCCAAGCTGAGGAGGGTCAGGGCCTGCTCGGATCCCGTCTTGGATCCCGCTGCGGCGGTGTTTGACTGATGGGTGAGGCTCTGTTGCAGGAGGGTTTCCGCTGCGTCCAGTTCTCCCAAACTTTCCAGGGCGGTGGCCAAGCTGCGGAGCAGTTCCCCCTGGAGTGCGGCCCCGGGGGAGACCTGGGCGAGGCTGCTCCGATCGTCCTGGTTTAGGGAATCGGCCTCGCGAGGGCGATCGTCCTGCGGGAACTGGCCCTGATTTAAGCCGCCCTGCACCTCTTCGGCGAGGGCCAGGAGCTGGGTTTTGGCCTGTCGGTAGTAGCCCAGGGCTTGGAGGGCGCGGGCTTGGTTGAGGCGACTGCCCCATTGACCAGCAGCGTTGGTCACACGCCCATAGGCCGCTTCGGCAGTTTGCCAGGTCCCCAGGGCTTGGGCCGCTTGGCCCTGTTCCAGTTCCCCATAGCCGCGCCGGTTCAGGACTTGGGCCAGGAGGAGGGTCTCGGTGGGGCTGGGGGTGGGCCGATCGATCAAACTGGCGATCACCCTATTGGTTGCGGCGTCGGCGTTGCGATATTGGCCCAGCTCCTGGTAGACCACGGCGAGATAGTTGAGGGTTTGGAGACGGGGCAGGCTGGGGGCTTCGCCGGGATATTGGGGAGCGGGCAGGGTGGCGAGGGCTTGGTACCACCGATCGCGGGCGGCCCGGTAGTGTCCGGCCTGGTAGTCCCGGTGGCCCTGGTCCCAGAGGCGCAGGAGCGTGGGATCGATCGCGTGGGGACTGCTTTGGGCCAGGATTAGCGGCTGTTGCAGGGGCGGGAGCGCGGAAACCTGAATCGCAGAAACTTGGGGCGCGGAAATCTGGGGCGCGGAAACTTGGGGCGCGGAAACCTGGGGCGCGGAAACCGGGCGAGCTAGGGCTAGCCCCACCGGAGCGGCTGCCAGTCCTGGGGCGATCGATCCGCCCAGCATTATTCCGCCCAGGCTGGCGACGATCGATCCCGTGAGCCTCGGAATCTTCAGCCCCCGTTGGGCAGCGGTTTTTTTCCCCTGCGATCGATATCCGCTGAGTCCCCCGATCGATCGCCCCCATCGATCCGCCCAGAAGATGGGGTGAAGGACTGGAGGGGGGGGCAAGGCATGGGTCCGTTGGGGGGAATGGGGGCGGGTTTCCCCGGTGTGGCGGGGGAAAGACCGCCCCTCTGCATTTTTCGAGGTGCCCTTAGGTTGATCCATATCTTCTTAGGTTTCCGCCGGTCCTCTTTCTAACCGCCCACCGATCGACCCGGATTCAGTAATCCCGTGGGATCAAACTGCTGTTTGATCGCCTGCATCAAGCCCAAAGCATTACCGCCATAGCCCCACACATCCACCGCCGCCTTCATCGATCGCGGTCCCTCCAGCACCGTCACAAACCCCTGGTGCTGCTGACAAAACTGCCGGAACTGCGCCAACCGCTCCGGCGTTACCCCAGCCGCAGGGCCGCGCACATACCCCACCCCGCTACCCGCCTGAAACTGGGCGATCGTAGTGTCGGGCCAGTCCTGGGCCAACTGATGCAGGGCCGCCCCCACCTGGGTGGACTGAACCCCCACCTTCAGCAAGACGGTTTCCGGTGGGGGATTTTGGGCTCCAGACTGGGGATTCGGGTGCCCATTCGGGTGCCCATTCGGGTGCATGAGGTGCCGGATCCGCCGCCAGAGATCCGCCTCTGTCATCGGGTCTGACGCTGGCCCCCAGGCTTGGGACTGCAGCCCCTGGGAAGCTCCCAACTGGGCAACTTCCGTAATTTGTTCCGTGTTAATGGCCGGTAATGTGCCAAAGCGCAGACACAGCCCCAGATCCCCGGCCTGGGTGTCCCAGCCTAGGGCCGTGAGCACCGATCGCGACAGCAGATCGATCGCCACGGGGCTGAAGGTGGATCCGAGAATTTTTTGGGCTAGGGCCGTCACGGTGGCCCCCTCGCCCCACAGCAGTTGGGTTTGGTACTGCTCCGGCTGGGGATAGAGACGCAGGGTAACTTGGGTCAGAATCGCCAAACTCCCCTGGGAGCCCGTGAGCAGCTTCATGAGGTCGTAGCCCGCCACATTTTTGACCACCCGGCCCCCTGCCTTGGCCTTTTCCCCATCCGATCGCACAAATTCCACCCCCAGCACCATATCCCGCACCCCACCATACCGTTGCCGCAGCGACCCCGCCGCCCCCGTCGCCACCAGTCCCCCCACGGTCCCGGCATAGAGGGGATCGATCGCCAAAAACTGGCCCACTTCCGCCAGCTTGGCCTGCACCGTAGCCAGGGGAACCCCCGCCTCCACCGTCAGGGTCAGATCCCCCACCGCATGGTCTACCCACCGGGTCAGTTGGGCGGTGCTGAGGAGAATTTTGGCACCGGGGACCGGTTGGCCCCAACCGATTTTGCTGCCGCTGCCCGTGATCAAAATGGGCCAGTGGTGTTGGTGGGCTGCGCGGACGACGGCTTGGAGGGCTTCGACGCTCGGGGGCGTTACCAAGCAGACGGGGGGGACATTGGGATCGATCGCCCTTTGGAAGCGGGATCGATCGGCGGCAGCCAGGGCATCCCAGGCCACCACGGCAGCTTCGCCCACAAGGGATTGCAACGAAGTGAGGAGGGCGGCCTGTTCAGGGGAAGAGTGCGGAGTCATGGGCAGAGTGTAGGCGGTGGATCGCAATGAAGGGGGACTGCGGTTAATCCAAGGTTGGGGCAGGGATCCGCAGGGATCCGACGCAAAAGCAGGGTTTGGGTCGGGTCTACGTGGTCCAGGCCCATGGGTCGAGGGACCCCGAAGGGGAATGGGGCGGGGAAGGAATAATGGTGACGAATACAACAACTTGACCCCAGGCACCTGTGCTTAACTACCTGCCAATGGAATCCCAGAGATGCAGTACGCCGTTAGTGGTCTGGAGGTAAGGCATGGGCTGGTACCGTGGGAGAAGCCCCACTGGCCAACCGATGTCGATTTGACCCCTTTGTTTCCTGTGTCAGAGGTCCACACCCATGACCCCAATCTATAACACGACGGATTTAATTCATATTTTAGAAACCGAAGGCGAAGCCTACCTGCGGGGTGAGCGACTGAGCCTCAAAACCACGGCTCCCACGGGGCATGCTGTGGTGGATTACTTCCTGAAGGGGGAGGGCATCCAAAAATATACGGCTTATCAGGACTTTAAGGCGACAATTCACGCCTACCAGCAGGAACATCAGGTTTCTGGCATTGTGTGGCGGGAGTTGCAGGTTCGGGGCCAATCTTTTCGCTATCCGGAGGTGGACCCGCGCCTCATTACGTTGCCGTCGGATGTGCTGATTTTACAGCTGCACAAGGCGGAGGTAGTCCGGTTTTGGCAGGCGGTTACGCCGGATATGGAGTTGTATTTGGCCACCGATCGGGGCACCCAGTACCGATCGATCGAGCCGGAGGCGGTTGATCCCCTCGCCCAGCGGGCCCAATGGGCCCAGATCCAAGCCTGGGAGCGGGATACGTTCCTGGAGGTGATTCTGCAGTTGGGCTGGGGCGCACCGGAGGCGGCGGCCCACTGGCGCAACTGGCCGGAGTCGGGCAGCGAATATATCCACGCGGTGCGACCGGGCCAGCAACCGATCTGCTGAGGGATGCCCTCTAGGGTTCACGGTTGCGTCCCAGGTTAACTGCGCAGGGGCTGCATTGGGCGCGGTTTTCGCGCCCCGGTGATTAGGCGCGGTTTTCGCGCCCCGGTGATTGGGCGCGGTTTTCGCGCCCCGGTGGTGCGTTACGGCTCCGCCGGACGCACCCAACCCCTTGATTCCTGGGTCAGGACTTGGACAAGCTGATGAAACAGTGGATCGCCGGGACTGAGAAATTGCAAAGAAGGTTGATCTCCAAATAGAGCCGGATTGAATGTTACCTCACGGAGGATAGGGGGAAGGCTTTCTGGTCCCCGGAGCTGCCAAACCTGGCGATCGTCGCGGCGACGGAAGTGAAAACCGTGGTTTTGGAGTGTGGGGGAGGTGGTGAAGTGGTGCTCCAGATCAGCCCAGGCGAGAGGGGTAGGCGGAAGGGGCCGCTGGAGTTCGGCAACATCGGCCTCCACATCTCGGTGTACTAAATCATCGACGGCGACCTGCAGGGGGGGAGTGTCTAGAATGTCCTCAAATTCGGAGAACAGCACGTCTTCTTCTTCGGGATCGGCACTGGAGAGCGCCTTTTCAATAAACGTAGGGACTTGGGCTAGGATCGGCTGAAGGTTGCCGACAACGCTGGTGAAAGCGTCAATCCGATCGCGCAGGCGCCGATACACCTTCGCTTCCACGGTGCCGTCGTAGTAGAAGTTATGGATACTGACCTGGGGGTAGACCTGGCCAATGCGATCGATCCGGCCAATCCGCTGCTCAACCCGCATCGGGTTCCAGGGCATATCGTAGTTAATCAGTACCCCACAAGTTTGCAGGTTCAAGCCCTCGCTGGCGGATTCTGTGCAGAGCAGGAGCTTGATGGTGCTCTCTCGAAACTGGCGTTTGATCCGTTCCTTGGCGACGATCGCCCATGCTCCGGACTGGTAAACTTCACCGCCGCGCCCGGAGTAGCAAGCGAGTTGACGGCCATAGAGTTGGACAAGCTCTTGGCGCAGGAAGTCCATGGTGTCGGTGTATTGGGTGAAGATGATGGCACTGTCTTGGCTGCTAAAGGCTTGGCGCAGGACCGTAAGCAGGTGGGAGAACTTACTATCTTCGCCGGTTTGCT
>JAYKIB010000218.1:0-6027 GCA_035285005.1 Prochlorothrix sp. | reverse complement strand
AGCTCTTGGCGCAGGAAGTCCATGGTGTCGGTGTATTGGGTGAAGATGATGGCACTGTCTTGGCTGCTAAAGGCTTGGCGCAGGACCGTAAGCAGGTGGGAGAACTTACTATCTTCGCCGGTTTGCTCAAATTGCCGCAGGAGTTGCTCTAAATATTCGATTTCCTTGGGATGAACCGGTTCTAAATAGGCTTCCATCCCTTGAATCACGCTATCGTCTGCATCCTCCAGTTCTAGGAGGTCATCGTCGGTGAGGCCGCTGCCCCGTTGTTGTTGGAGGGCTTCGAGGCGGCGTTGGAGGGATTCCCGCATGGCATAGAAGGAACTGGTCAGGCGCTTGCGGTAGAGGGTCATCAGGAAGCCCAAGGCTTTCCGGTTTTCCTTTTGGGCAAGGCGGTAGAAGTGACGCACATAGTCGCTCACTTGGCGGTAGAGTTCGGCCTCACGATCGGGTTCGAGGCAAATGGCATGGTCGATGACCGCGCGGGTGGGGATGTCTTTGTGCAGCAAGCCCCGCCGGTAGTACTGGCGCAGGGTGTCTCGGGTGTGGCGAAACATGAGGTCTTTGAGGGGGGTGTTGAGGCTCAGGTACTGGCGCGAGGCGTTGAGGAAGGCTTCGTTCTGAAGGTAGGGATGGGTTTGGACGAGGGGGGACTTGCCGGTCCACACATCCTCGACGCTGTAGGCCAGCATCCGGTCCTGTTCCTGAAGGGTGGCCTGGAGGCGGGGGCAGGGCTGCCCCCCTTGCTGGAAATAGTCGCTGGACATGACTTGCCAGAAGCGTAGTAACTGATCGTCCGCTTCCTGGGGCAAGGTGGCGAAGTAGTCGCAGAAGTTTTCACCGTAGGCCCAGTGGTTTTGGAGACCGAGGATATGGAGGAGATCGAAGACCTCGATCGGATCAATCTGCATGGGGGTGGCCGAGAGCAGCAGCATGGCTTGGGTCTGAGCCTTGAGCGATCGCAGCAGTTCCAAGAGGCGGTTAGGGGTGTCCTTGCGCTGCTGGGGCATTTTGCGGCGGGCGTGGTGGGCTTCGTCCACAACGACTAAATCCCAGGGTTCTGCGGCCAGGAGTTCGTCCATGCGCTCTTGGCGGCGAACGAGGTGGCTGGAAGCCAGAATCAGGTTATGGGTATTCCAGGGATTGGGCTGGGGCGGGGTGGTTTTGCCAAAGGGATCGGTAAACTGGCCTTGGTTGTAGCTCCAAAAGTGAAGGTTGAATTTTTCCCGTAGTTCGCTGTGCCATTGGGGTTGGACGCTAGCAGGAGCTAGGATAAGGATACGCTTGGCTTTCTGAGCAACCCAGAGATAACGCAGGATTAAACCGGTTTCAATCGTCTTCCCCAGGCCCACTTCGTCGGCAATCAGGTAGCTGCGGGGGAATTCGGCAGCGACTCGCCGCAGGATTTTCAGTTGGTGGGGCCAGGGCTGTATGGGGATGCTGTCTAGGCAAAAGCTGAGACAGCCGGGATCCTGGGGCAGCGATCGCAATCGCTCCAGCAAGGCTTGATCTGGGGTTGGATCAACCGCCGGATCGACGGTTGGAGTCAGGGCGGAATCTGGGGGCTGGGGGGTTGGGTCTGGAGACTGGGAGGCTGGTGTTGCAATCGGGATGGTTTCTGGTGCAGACGCGGGGAGGGGGCTGGTGTCGAATTCCTGTTGGGGAGTCCAGGTGGGGCGCTGGCTGGGGCTGTAGCGCAGGAGCTTTTGGCGGATCGCGTCGGGCATGGCAAAGCTGCGGACCCCGGGCATTTGGTCGGTCCACAGCCGTTCAAAGCGGACCACTTCCTCTTGGACGCGCTCTAGGTCTCGCGCTCCTTCCCAGGAGCAGTTGACTTGGAAGGATTCGATGTTGTGCTCCCAGCCACTGGCGGATTCATTGGAGGAGCCGTTGGTGACCACCTGGTTGCCTTCGGCATCGGTGAAGATGCAGACTTTCTCGTGGTAAATATGGTTAAAATCGAGGGTTTCAGCAAGTCCCTGGGGGCTGCCGTCCCGTTTGAGGGGGATAGCGATGCGAATATCGAGGCGATCGGCCTGAATTAGCCAACTGAGGATTTCAAAGCGCTTCAGTTGGGCGAAGTTCTGGGGTGGGGTGAGGTCGGCATCGAGGCGCTGGGCGATCGCGTCGCGCAAGGCATAGCCTTGGCGGATCGCTTCCAGGTCTTGGGGACTGAGGTGGCAACCGAGAACGAGGCGAATCTGCCCGTCGTTGTGGAGCATGGCCCCGAGGCCGCTGGCAACCCGGCTGAGGATGGAGCTATTGAAGAAGCCGGATTTACGATCGTACTGAACCGATCGCTCCAGGGCGGGGATATAAAACTCGGCGATCGGGTTGCCGGTGTCGCTGGCGTAGCTGATGCGCCAGGGGTGGTCAGGGAGTAGGAAAGCCATGAAGGGAAGCCATGATAGGAGACTTGAGGAATGGGAGACTTTAGGCAACTCGATCAGGGTGGGCGGTGACCCCAGTGGTGACCCCAGTGGTGACCATAGCAGTGGTGACCATAGCAGTGGTGACCATAGTATTGAGAATGCCGAGAATTTGGTCGATATCTTTGATGAAGTATTCCGTGGTATCCACGGTGATTTGACGATCGGAAAGGACCAAAAAGCGCCAGATTGTGCCAATCGTGACGACTCCGTAGATGGGATCGATCGGGTTCCCACGTTGTTGGTTAAAGCGTTGGGCGGCGATCATTTCGGCCATACATTGGGCAAAGCCGGATTTGAGGTTTTCGTTTTTGGCTTCGACGAGAGTGAGAACGGGGGCACGGATTAGCAGTTGTTCGGGGGAAAGGCTAATCAGGAAGTCGCAAATACCATTGAGACCTTGCTCACTGTCTACGGTGAAGTCTACACCGGAAAAAAGACTGATTTTCTCGTAATATTGCTGTTTTAGTTCCAGTAAAATTGGCGCAATGATTAGCTCCGATCGGGCTTTTTCGGTGTTGATGGCGACGGCAAGGTTGAGGTTGCGCTTGAGGGTGAGGCTCAGGTAGTCGCTGGGGGGACGGGGGGGGAGGTTGCCAAAGTGATCGGGCTGCTCTCGTAGGTTCAGGGAGAAGGTGGTGAGCAGTTGATCCAGTTTGAAATCACTGTAGGCCATGGAACGACGTTGCCTGACTAGGGAGGTGAATGGGGGATTTCTTAAAGTCCCTCTCCCGTTCTGGGAGAGGGATTTCGGGTGAGGGCCATTGCTGTAGGGGGTTTCTAGGGGGGGGTTAACAAAAGTGGGATGCTCCCGGCCTACGGTCCTTGGCCGCAGTTTCCAAACATCCTCTAAAATGCCCTGCACCGATCGCACCCCGATCGCCTGCACCGATCGATCGGGGGTTGAAAGTGAGGCGGTGAGTCCCCGCAACCCAAGGAACGAAGGGACCAGAGCGTGGAAACAGAGGCAAACTTACCAAGGATTACCGATCAAGGTAAAGGCTGCCCAGTAATAGGGGTGGGCGAGGGTCTCCGCATTCAGGTCAGTACTGTCAGCTGGAAGCGGCACCGCATAGGGCGATCGACTGCTCCCTCCCCGCAGCTCTGCCGACTCAATCCGCACATCCCCCCGAATCAGGGCAATTTGGGCCTGCCGCAGGGCTTCTGCTTTGGTTGTAATCTCTGGGTTCCGTAAATTGCGATAAAACTCCGTCATCAACGCTAGTGTCCCCGCATCACTCACATACCAGAGACTCGCCATCGCCGATCGGACCCCGGATTTCACCGCCAAGCCCCCAAAGCCCAGTTCCGCCTGTCGATCGCCCAGGGCCGTCCGGCAGGCACTCAGCACCAGCAATTCCACCGGCGGATCCGCAAACCACTGGAGGCGATCAATCTCACCGATGGAGATTCGCTCGTCACCCCAGAGCTGAATATAGGACTGATCCAAGTCACCGGCCTGGAAGTTCGCATGGGTCGCCAGGTGAATCACACCAGGATTGAGTTGTTCCCGTGCCTCTAGGAGTTTGGTCACCGTGAAGTCTTGATTGAGAAAAGAGGAGGCGGTTTCCAGTTGCTGGGTAATGGTGTTCAGCTCGATCGGCACCGCAGGCAGGGGATTTTGGCTCTCAAATTCCGAAGCCCCCATCGCCAGCATAGACCGATCGTGCAGTGGCGCATAGGTGGTGTCAGTCAGACTCAGACTGGGGGTGACCCCAATCCCATATTTTTCCACTAGGAACTGCTCGCCATCGTAAAGAGCGCCCCAGGGAATACTACGCAGGCTCTCACCGAGGGAGAGGAGCAATTGATCCACACCCAACGCTTCCAGCTCTGCTTCCAGCGGCGCAAAGAGCTGGGCATAGAGAGCTTGCATATGACGTCTGTACACACCAACGGGTTTATCTAGATCCTGCTGGAGTCGATCGGCGAGCAATTCCACTTGACGACGAGTTACCGGGAGGCGCTTCAGTTGAGGTGTCCCAGCAGCGGTCATGACAACAATTTCCAGGCGATCGTCGGGACTGGCAGCGGTGCCACCGGGAAGTTGTCCGAGCCAAGGCTTCAGGGGATCGAGTTCCTTTGTGAGCACCGGGGTCGCCGCCGCCATCTGATCCGCAGCGGGACCGGAGTTTTGGAGCCGGGACGAAATTTCTGAGCCCGAGGTTGTAATGGGGGCAAAGCGACTGGTGATGTAGGCCGTGGTCGTGCCGGTCGCCTCATCCCGGTCCCGGATGATGTTCTGGGCTTCTCCCACCGTGAGGGGACCAGGGCTCGGAATATTGAGGTAGGTGCTAAAGGCATCCGTTTGGACGGCTTCCCTGGCGGTGAAGGTGGTATTGTCCACGGTCTCCGTGGTCACGGCGTTGGGCGTGACCAGGAGGGGCGCATCATCCGGAGGCTCACTGCCACTGGTGGGCTCATCATTATTTTTCGTGATTGAGTCGTCGCAGTTAGGCGGACAAGCTGTTTCACCCACACTGGTGTTTTGGAGGTCAAAGGTGGCGCTGGCATTGAAGCCGGAAGCTTGGGCAACGACTTGAAAGCTCCCCTGCTGGACGTTAGCAGTGAGGGTGGTACTGACCCGACCATTGGCATCGCTGACGCCGCTAGAGCGACTTAAAATACCACTGGCCCCCGTTAAACCACCTTGAACGGCAAAGTTAACGGGAACTCCAGATACGGGGTTGCCGTATTGGTCTGTGACAAGCACTGCGAGGGCATTGGTGAAAGGCGTATCGATCGTCGCAGATTGGTTATTGCCAGTGTCGATCGCAAGGACGCTGGGGGCATCGGCTTGGTTGGTGAGGCTAAAGGTGCTATTGAGGCTGGTGGTGGCGACGGTGGCGGCGACGGGATAGTTACCGGCGATCGTGTTGGCGCGTGCGTCAGTCCTGGCGATCCCTGTGGAATCGGTGGTGAGGCGAAGGCTACTGACCCGGAGGCTGGCACCACTGCTGGGGGCAGTGAAGGTGATGAGGCGACCCGAGATGGGATTACCGTATTGGTCAGTCACCTGGACGGTAAGGGGCGAACTAAAGGCGGTATTGACCACAGTGCTTTGGTTATTACCCCCTAGGATCAACAGGTTACTGGGCGCACCAGCTAGGTTCGTCAAGCTCAAGCTAGTGCTGGCAGTGCCACTCGTGGCGGTCACCACAAAGGACCCGGCGATCGTGTTGGCTGTGGCGATCGTGCTGCCTTGGCCGCTGCTATCGAGGCGGAGGGAGGCGTTGGCCAAGGTGGCGGTGGCTCCGGTGGTGGGGCTACTGAAGGTTACGGTACTGCCACTGAGGGGGTTATTAAAGGTGGTTTCACGTGCGCTAACCGTTAAGGGCGTGGCAAAGGGCGTGTTAACAATGGTACTTTGGCCGCCCCCAGCGACGATCGTCAGGTTGGTCCCTTGGAACTCCACGGCTCCCAAATCAATGGCCGTACCGACGACCCGAGTGCCTCCCCGTTGATCGAGTAAGCCGACGGCCAGACCACTGTCTCCGGCATCGATCGCCACACTTCCCGGCAGAATCAAATGGGTTTGGGTGGGGCCACCGTAACTGCCCAGGGGACTTAACTTGGGATCAACCCCCTGAAGCAACGT
>JAYKIB010000217.1:0-13496 GCA_035285005.1 Prochlorothrix sp. | reverse complement strand
GCTCCATCACCCGACCAAAATTGACCACCGGCCCCAGGGGATCAATCCCCAGGCGTTGGCTATTGCGCACTTGGCCCGCAACCCGCGCCGACTGAATCACACATTTAGACGGCACACAGCCCACATTGAGGCAGTCCCCCCCCATCAAGTGCCGCTCAATCAAGGCCACCTTCAGCCCCAAATCTAACCCGGCGGCCCCCGCTGCCACCACTAGCCCCGCTGTCCCCGCCCCAATCACCACCAGGTCGTAGCAGGCCGCAGGGGTGGGGTTCTGCCAGTCTGGGGGGGCAACCTGGTCGAGCAGTGTCTGATTATAGGAATCTAGGGGTATAACGGGGCTAGGTTCAAAGGTAGAGCGGTTGGTCATAGGGGGTAATCAAGGGGACTAGTAACAGGGGGGGGCATTTCACTTTGGAGCAACCCAGCCCCTAACCTGGCTCAAAAGGCTCGTAGTGCGGACTTTAGTCCGCACAGGGGAAGGTATCGGGGCGCATATCCAGGTTAGGTAGGGGAAACCGATGCGGTCAGGATAACTGCGGTCAGGATAACTGCGGTCAGGATAACTGCGGTCAGGACAACTGCGGTCAGGATAACTGCGGTCAGGATAACTGCGGTCAGGATAACTGCGGTCAAAACAATCTCCCCGTGGTTGCCCTGATTGTGGTCCAACTAACGCCGATCGATCCCGCCATGATAGCCCCAAAAGAGCAACCAACCCAAGCCACAACCCAGCCCGTAGCACGGAAAATCCGCCCAACTAAAGGTTGAACCCAAGGATAAACGTCCCCACAGGCTCGCCCGGAAGGGAGCCAGCCAAGCTGGATGCCAGAGTTGGGAAAACTCCCCTAAGCTGGTGAGGCCAAAAACCCAAAGACAGGTGGGCGTGAGGGGTAAACGGGGATTCAGCAGCAGCACCAGGGCTATCCAGGCAATTTCATAGAGAATATCGCCCCCATAGCCCCCAATCCAGCCTGCTAAGGGGCCAGTATAGGTCTTAGTCCCGATCCCGATCGGAATCAGCACCAGCAGTAGCGCGAAGGAAAAGCGACGATCCCAAGGCGGCGTAACCGACATAGACAGTTCCCAATCACCCATAAAAGGTCAATTCAGCGCCGGGGCTGAAGCTTGCATGATACAACAGGTCCAGCAGGGCGGGAATTTCCAACCCTGGCCACGCGGGCCTCTGGCCTGCCCTGGAGGGATATCAGAGAGATGCCTCGGTCTACTAGGCAACGGGAGTCCCTTCACCCTATAGTCATCCCAGGTGAGAGTTTTAACGTTGTCGAAGTTTGGTGCTGTGTATGCCCTTGAGTGTGCAGTCGATTCAGGAAGCACTATTATCTGCCCTGGATGCCATCCAGAATTTAGGACCACTGGGGCCGATCGCCTTTATTGTGCTGTATATGCTGGCGACGATCGCCTTTTTGCCCGGTTCGATCCTCACCCTAGGGGGGGGCGTAGTCTTTGGCGTTGGGGCCGGATCCCTCTATGCCTTTATGGGGGCGACCCTGGGGGCAACGGGAGCCTTTTTGGTGGGGCGCTATCTTGCCCGGAGTTGGGTGGAGTCAAAAATTGCGGGGGATGGCAATTTTAGGGCGATCGATCGGGCTGTGAGCCGCGAAGGCTTGAAAATCGTCATTCTGACACGCCTCTCGCCCCTTTTTCCCTTCAACGTGCTGAACTACGCCTATGGCCTGACGGGAGTTGCCCTGCGGGACTATGTGCTGGGGTCCGTGGGCATGATTCCCGGCACGGTGATGTATGTGTATTTGGGGAATGCGGCGGGCAGTTTGGCGAGCTTACTGGCGGGAACGGGGGAAAAAACCACGGGGGAGCAAATTTTGTTTGGGGTAGGCTTGGGGGCGACGGTGGCGGTGACGCTCTATGTCACCAAAATTGCCAAAAAAGCCCTTGCAGCCAGTGTCCAAGACGATCGGCCCCGCGATCCCCAACCCTGACTGCATACCCTTGCCGGGTCTGCTCCCAGCAAAATGCAAGAACTGCCCCCTCCAACGGCTATAGTTGAAAAAGCCAGAGTTAGACCGACTTTGGTCGCCTACAGTCTTGAGACAGCATTCTATGTTCCAGCGCGTCCTAGTTTGCACCGATTTCTACGATGGAGTGCAAAGGCTGCTTCAGTTCCTCCCAGAACTCGCAGCATCGGGTATCCAGCAGTTGATGTTCCTGCACTGCGTCCCCCTGTGGGAAGAGGGGGGAGTCCCCAGGGCCAATCAACCGATGATTGACCAAGCCGAGGCACGGCTGCGATCGGCCCTTGCGCCCACCTCCGCCCTAGGGGTTGAGTGGGAGGTCCGATCGGGATCCCCAGCCGACAATATTGTGCAAGTGGCCGATCGCTTCAACGCCGATCTCCTGATTCTAGGCGCGACCACCCGCAACTTTTTCACCGAAAAACTCTTTGGCAGCACCACCGCCAACCTCGCCAAGCGGACCCACCGCCCCCTGCTCACCCTCCGGCCCCAGCTTACGGCCACCTATACCACCGCCGAGTTAGCCCTGCGCTGTCAGCAACTCTTTCGGGATCTGCTGATTCCCTTCGATGGCAGTCCTGCGGCTCAATATTTGGTGCAACGGATCGCCGAGCAGGTGGGCCACACCCAAACCAGCACCGCCCCACCGCCCCCCGGCTCCCTCCCGCACTGCCATCTCCTCTGGATCATTGATGATGCTCTGCGGCGGGTGCCCCACCCTGAACAACCGGAGGCGATCGAGGCACAATTAGCACAGGCCCAACAGACTCTAGAAGCCGTTGGGCTAACAGTCACCACGGAAATTCGGCGGGGCGAACCCCTCAGTCAATTACTGGACACGGCGATGGATCGGGATGTCAGCGCGATCGCCGTTTCTTCCCGCAAAGCCAACGCCCTCTTGGATTGGTCTGTGCCCAGTTTTGGCAATGAAGTCATGCGCCGCAGTTGGCATCCGGTGCTGTTTATTCCGCCGCATTAGGGCTAGGACGCTGCGGGTGGATCCTGGCCCAACACCCGAACGCGCCATTCTGCTTCGGTCATCAAGTCAGTCCCAGCGGCCACCCGATCGACAAAAACAACCCCCGCCAAATGATCCAACTCATGCTGGACAATGCGGGCCACAAAATCCGTAAAGCGCTGCTGTTGGCGTTGCCCCTGGGGATCCCAGTACTCCACCTCTACCCATGGGGCACGGCTGACCAAACCCCGCAAACCGGGCACGCTCAGACACCCTTCCCAGTCCTGAACCTGGCGATCGCAGCGATCGACAATGCGGGGATTAATCAGCGGCAAGGGATCCATTTGAGGCGCGTAGGGATAGCGATCGTTGGGATGAGAAGCCACAATCACAACGGGCAACGGTTGGCTAATTTGGGGCGCAGCAATGCCCACCCCCAGACCTAGGTTAGCCAGCAGTTCGGCAATCACGGCCTGAACCTCCGGTGCTTGGGGATCTACCCAGGGGTCAACGGTTTGGCGCAGGATGGGATTCCCTAATTGGGCGATCGGGGTCCGCGCCGCCGCCCCAGCGGTTACCTCCCCAGCCGCTGAAGGCCCAGATGCCCTCCGGGCTGTCCCTACAGCTTCGATCGCGCGATGTGTGGTCACCATAAATTTTTTTTGATTTAAACGATCCGAAATGGGCCAAGGTCCGCTATACTAGCAAAGCGGTGACCCAAAGTCGCGAGGCGGTTGGCCTGCTAGGGTAGTGTAATCCCAGCATACTGAAAGTCTGGCGCAATGGTATTCACAGCACCCCCGCGTCTTAACTGACCCATAATCTGCGGATGTGGTGGAACTGGTAGACACGCACGTTTGAGGGGCGTGTGGCTTATGCCTTGCGAGTTCAAGTCTCGCCATCCGCATTACAAAAATTCGAGGGATAGCCCAGGGCTATTCCTTTTTTAATGTCGCC
Organism: Prochlorothrix sp.; assembly: GCA_035285005.1. Taxonomy (GTDB): domain Bacteria; phylum Cyanobacteriota; class Cyanobacteriia; order Prochlorotrichales; family Prochlorotrichaceae; genus Prochlorothrix. The sequence continues at coordinate 9,590 of JAYKIB010000217.1, read as the reverse complement.
TCTAATTAATTCAAATGTACTACTTTAAGGCCAAGCAGAAACTCTTTCAGGGACAGTTACTTCTAGGATTGGAGCCAACTTCGCAAGATATTAATGACCACTGGCATAAAAGGCTCCATCTGGTTTTGTTGAGGTTGTGATAGGTCATCGATTAACATCTCTAACAGTTCTTCATCCTCTAACCCTTCATCGGGATTGATGCCGTTTGTCCATAATAAGGCATTGGATAATTGCTTGCGTTTTTCTATTAAGGCACGGTTATTTTTTTCATGATCACCTAAGTTTAAGACTTGAATCGTATCGATCGCCCGATCAGTCACCCCTTCCACCCGACCACTAACTTTAAACCGTAGTTCTGTCTCGCATTCCGCCATTAGGGGCGTTAGCGGCAGGTGTTGAGATTGATGAGCATTACCACATTGATTAGGGGTGTTACAACTAGCGACAATATTTGAGAAATCGAGCGTATGTGCAGGATTCAGCTTTTGAGCTTCTAAATGCTCATTATGGCAACCATCAATGTCTTCGATTCCCTGGCAGCAATAAGCACAAAGATAGAATTGTTCTTCTAGGGCACATTGTCGAATAATTCGACGAATGATCGGGTCGAGTTCATCATAGCTCTTGCGGGGATTTTTGTGTTTCCATGCTGTTAAATCCGATGGTTCAGGCCCTTTGCTAATGGTTCTCATGACTTAATTCACGGCGTAACTTCTGTTTACGGAGGAGTAGTTTGGCTTTGACTAGTTCGAGATGATTGACAGGTAGTTCTTCTGTTAATTGTGAAAGTAGTTGCTCAGCCTCAGTTAGCTTTGAATCTTGTATAGCATCCAGCAGATCGTTCAGTGCAGCATTAATTCTTTCATTACGTATGCTGGTATCCATAACATCTAGTAAGACGGTATTAGCATCTTGCCCATATTGTGAGGGCGGTTGCCGAAATTCACCATCGGTTAAAGTATAAACCAAAACATTTTGACAGTCGCTGATCACCAATGGTGAGTGGGTAGTTAGTACAAACTGACAGTTTGGAAAAGTTTCAATGAGGCGATTGCACAAGCTCCGCTGCCAAGAGGGATGTAGATGCAAGTCAACTTCATCAATCAAGACAATACCATCACCCGCCAAAGGATTTTCTAAGGCAGGGTTCAATATAGCAAGACGGCGGGCAATATCACCAACAAGAGCCATGAGAGATTTTTCGCCTTGTGAAAGTTGGGCTACGTTCAGGGTTTCACCGTTTTTATCAATAGCCATATGGAGGCGAGGTTTACGACGAACCCTAAGATTATCCATATGGGGCATAAATTGATGAATGGCAGTGCGAACAGCGGTTAGTTGACGATCTCTAGCTGAGGCATTGAGTTCGTTTAGTTGTTGCCATGCATCTTGATTAGTTTCCAGTATTGGTCTTAATTGACTTAAAATATGTTCAGGAATTCCGGATTCATTTTCAGTGTCTTCTCTTTCCCGAAACCACTCAAAAAAGCGTCGGAAGTCAACACCCTGAATTAAGGAGTTATCGTAACCATCTAATTGCAAAAAAGTATGTTTAGTTCTAATCTTTAAGGGAATATCAAGTACAACGCGCTCAACAGGATAAAACGCAATTAGGGGAAGGCTTGTTTTGTCATCGCGGGTAAGAGCATCCCGATAAAGTTTTGCTAATTCGGTGCATTGATTGAGAGTGCTTTGATGTTCAGCTCTACGCCCTTTTCTGCTCTTTGCTAAGATCCATATGTATTGATCGCTCCCATTTTGATTGAAATCGCCTGCTGTATTGAAGGAATTGCAGATTTCTATTTGAAGGCTTGCAGTATTAGCGGTATTAAGGATGGAATCTTCAGGAATAGGGTTACCACTACCTTTTTCTGTCCGTAGACGAGCCGTAAACCAACTCAGAGAGGTTGCTAAGGCTTTCAAAATAGAAGTTTTACCAGCCCCATTGTTACCAACAAAGATAGTAATATTACTGGGGTTGTCCTTCGTGGGTGCTAAGAAAATTTCTATATTCTCAAATGGCCCAAGGTTGCTTAGGGTAAACTGTTTGATTCTCATTTAATTTGGTCTATAAGGGCGGGAGCTTAGTGGTGCAGAAAACTCTGAAGGGGCTAGAGTCCAGTCATAATAGGGCTTTTGGAGTATCGATCGTCCAGCGTTTAGGGCTAGCTTTTGCAAAACGGGCCGCAGGCAATAGCCTTAAATGCTGATTCCTCCGCTAGCCGCAACCCAGAATATAGGTCTCTAAAATAGCCTGTAATCCTTGCTGGTAGGGCAATCCAAGACTTTTCTGCACCACTAAGGATCAGTCCTTTGCCGTTCTCAATTACGGGATCACCCATCCTCCTATTTTAATCCCAGCAGAACAGGCCAGGGCACTCTTTGACTCCATGGGTTATTACTATTCATTCCCCAGTCAAAAAGCTTAGAAGAGCACCTTGATTAATCCAACTTTTTGGGAGACAGCCCACGCCAGAATCAGGGTTTGGGTTGGACGGCGAAGCCGTCCAACCCAATGAATCACGGGCGATGTCCTGAGCGTAGTCGAACGGGCGATGTCCTGAGCGCAGTCGAACGGGCGGTGCCCTGGGCGCAGTCGTTGGCTTCACCTGCCCGGAGGGCATAGGGAGCTAGGGGATGGGGGCCAGACTCGCCACAATGAGATGCACCCAAAACTTACGCAGCACCTCGGAGACGCTTAGGGGCGGCTGTGGTCCGTTGGGCCACTAAACAGCCGTAGAGGCAGTGATCCATCTGAAATGAGAAAAGCTTGAGGGAAATAGCAAGCCACTCCCCGTTTTTACAAACATGGTGCACCCGGGGCAACGTTAGAATACTTTCCTGCTGAAGCGTTTGGCGAATTAGGCTCACTTGTTGGGGCAGTAGGGGCGCGTGGAGGTGATAAAACTTGAGTTTGAGCAGTTCCGCTGGAGAATAGCCCAGGTGGACAGACGTGGACTGGCTGCTGTAAATAATTTGACCATCCCCCTTCACCACCAACACATAGTCTCGCTGCTGATTTAAGGCGCGAGTGACCAGTTCCAGCACTTGCATACTTTGGTGATACTCCTGGACTTCCTGTTGGAAACGCTGGTTTTTTTCAGTGAGATAGTCCTGAAGATCCTTCAGCCTGAGCTGATGCTCAATGCGTGTCATAACCTCTTCATACTGCAAGGGTTTAACCAGATAGTCTGCTCCCCCCAGGCGAAAGGCTTTGATTTTATCTAGGGGGTTTTGCACAGCACTCATAAAGACAATGGGAATATCCACAATATCCGGATCCGCCTTGATTTGTTGACACACGGTATAGCCATCAACAAACGGCATCATAATATCGAGAATAATCAGATCGGGCTGAATCTCCCGAATGCGATCGACCGCTTCGTGGGGAGACTTGAGAATTGTGGTGCGGTGGCCCTGTTTACGGAGGATTGCAGAGAGGAGTTGGATCGTTTCCGGTTGATCGTCAATCAGAGCAATATGGTGCTCACGATGACCAACGTCGCGATCGAGGCGATACCCCAACTGAGCAAAAATCTCTGCTTCTAAACCCAATAATTGGGGATGACTCCAACCCTGGGCCTGAAGACAGGCTTGGTGCTGCTCCATGAGGGTTTGTAAAGCTTGAGCGGCGATCGTCTCCTCAGCAGAAAGCGCCGGGGCACGATCGTGCCCCCCTGGGGTGTCACTACCCATCACATCGTGCCATGCCGGATTTGCGAGGGACTGAAGACGATGGAGATTTTGCAACACTAACCGACGCAAGTAGGCGATCGCCTTGGGGGGAAGGGCACTGGACAGGACAACCGGATCCAAGGACATAGATAGAGATCAGGCAAGGACATAGATAGAGATCAGGCAACGAGGGACAAGTCAAAAATGGAAAAGACTGACAAAGACTGGGGCACCTTCCCAGGGATCAGGGAAAACTCGGATCCGGACCGAGTCGATCGACCGTTTCAATCGCCCAGATCGCCATCGCCCGCAGGTAGTGACTGGCCCGGAATGTGCCCACCGCCGTAATTGCCTCCGGCGTTCGGAATTGGAGACCATTCCCATAGATTTGACCCACAACCACCTCCGCTAGGCGGAAACCCGCCTCTCGCTGTCCCTGTTGGAGCAGGAACGCCGCCAGTCCAAAATTAATCCCCGTCCACACCTCCAACGGATGGGTATCGTCGGGATTGAGGGGAGACCCATCGATGAGCAGACCATTGGCAGCCCCGTACTGGCCCCCATGGAATTTGAGGAAACAGGCATCATACACCGTCGCCAGGGTGGACTGGATACAGACCGACGGGACGATATCCGGTAACCCCAGCAAACGGGCATAGAACGCACCACACAGTTGGTCAGCCATCACCACGGGAGAGCCGCTTTCACTGTCCAGGTTGTAAAACTGACCATTCCAGAGTAAATCCTGGTAGCGGGGCTGGGACTGATTCAACCAAGCCTGAAACTGCTGAATTTCCTGATCGATCGCTTCCAAGTCCCAACCGGCAGGGAGCGATCGGGGTTCGAGCTTTGCCAGAATTTGCCCCAGGGCGATCGCGGCTTCCAGGGCCGCTAACCACAGGCCCCCACAGTAGGCACTGACCCCCTTTAAGCGCCAGTCATCAAAGGTTTGGTCCGGTGCCCCGGCATTTTCGGGAATCCCGTCCCCGTCCAGATCGAAGCCCTTGAGGTAATGCAACGCTGCCACCACCGCCGGCCAGCACTCCGCCACAAATCCTTGATCCCACGCTCCTGTCAAGACAAAATCCCGGTAAACCTGCAAAACAAAATCACTTCCCAGATCTTTCCAGAGATTACAGTCCTGGTAAGCCGTATAGTTCGTTTTTTCCCAGGGATGTTCATTCGGCGCACCGAGGTCATGGGGTGTGGCCTGGGCGAGTTTACGGGGTGCCAGCACCTGGCCCTGCCCCTGGGTGACATAGTAACCAATCACCCGCTGGCGATCGTCCGCCTGGGGAATAGCCCGGGCAAAGGCCCGCATCACTGACTTTTCCAGTTCCGGCCAATGGGTCAGCAATCCAAAAGATCCATATAGCCGCACATCCAAACTCTCATACCAGGCATAGTCCAGACATTCCAGCACCCCAAACTGCCCCACCGGATCCGCCTCACTGGCTGCCGTCCAGAGACTGCCCCCCTGGGTCAGCAAATACAACTCATTAAAGAGGGCCATGCGCAGGATTTCCGGCCAGTCCTGGCGGCTGAGGATCGGACGCTGCCATGCTTCAATTTGGCCTTGCCACTGATCCCGCTGTGCTAACCCCTGACAGGCGATCGACCAGGCATTTTGACCCCTATCCCCCCAGAAATCACAATAACGACGCTTGTAGTTCACACCCTGGGCAAATTCCGTCACCGGAAAGTCCCAGGCCACCGTAAAGGGCACCCGCACGGTTTCTCCCGGCGCAAGGGTAAAGCGCACGGCGAGGGCAACGGCCACCTGCTCATCGGCAGCGGCAGGGGTATTGTCCTCCAGGCTCACCAGGGAGCCATTTTGGGCAAAGGTGCGCCAGATTTCGGTTCCGGCTCCGCTGGGGTTCCAGCGGCTGTGGCTAAAGACCTGGGCTTGGTGCGGGAAGTCGGCATGGCTGGGATCGGCGGCCCGATCGAGTCCCGCTGGATTCAGGGTCGCGATCGCCCACTGGCCCTGGCCTTCTTTGATCTGAGCATCGAGGACCCGAGCATCTAGGACCCGAGCATCTAGCTTGCTTAGCTCTTCTGGCTGACCCGCCGTGGGGCCTGTCCCAACTTGGCCTGTCCCAACCTGGCCCGTCCCAACCTGGCCCGTCCCAACCTGGCCTGTCTCAACCTGGCCCATTTCCGCCTGGGCTTGCCCAGCAATCCCAGTCCTGTCCTCGGCGGGACTGTTGAGCAACAGACCGATGGCCTGACGATCGGCTCTGGAGCAGTTAAAGTTACCCAGACTTTGGCCCCAGGCGGGAACATAGTCATAAACCGGGCTACCATCGTCACGAATCTCAATTTCCGGGGATTTGCGGGTATTTCGGAACCAACCGGCGCTATTATGCCAGGTGAGGAGAATACTGAGGGTCAGGGGGCGATCGGTGGGATTGGTGAGGGTCCAGTCAAAGACGGCCAGGGGATAGCTGGTGGTTTCGTAGTTGTGGGGCAGGATGGGGGAAAACTGGGCGCAGGTGATGTCACTGTGAAAAACGCCGTGGTAGTGGGACCAACTGCGGGGATAGAGGGCGTGATAGGTGCCCGTGGGTCGATCGGGGCTGCTCGGGGGATATTGGGGCCAATCCAGGTCTGAGGGGAAGGATTGCGGGGAGTTGGGCCCCGCCACGGATAGACGGTAGGCTTGGGGTGCTTCTCCTTCGGCCTGTTCAAAAATACTGAATTGGCAGGCGGGCAGGGTCTCGAACCAATGTTCGCCACCGTCCAGGTGCCACAGATTAAAGTCACCGGCGGGCGATCGACCGATACATCCGGCCCCAAACCCCCCTAGGGGCATTCCATGGTGGGGGCCATCATCCAGATTGCTGGCGTAGCGCACCCGATAGGGCTGGGTCCAATCGACACCTAGGGCGCGGTGCCAGGTGATAGGGGGAATCGGAAATGGGGTCACGTTGGGGTACCTCGATAATTGGAATGGGTGGCTGTGCCGCCCACCCACAACTCAGATTTTCGCATCGAGGTGCCCCCTAGCATGCGAAATCGTAGGGATGGAGCGGTGGCTGCGCCGCTTGGCACCAGGCCGATCGACCCTGGAACCAAGCCCACGCCCCCCAAGCCGCAGCACAGGCCGCCACCTGATGATCACTCAGCCCCTGCACCGTCTCCAAACCCCCAAAACCCTGCTGCCCTAGGTCCTGAACCAGGCGATCGCGGGCCGCCTGGGATCGTTTTAGGTCAGTAATCGCCGTTACCGTCGCCCCCCCTAAGGCTAGGCAACCACCGGGATGAATTTCGACAATTTCGAGCCTCTGGGGATGGAGCTGGGTGGCAAGGCGGGCGATCGCCATGCCTCGCAGGGTGAGGTAGGCCATGCGGGTAAAGGTGGGTGGCATGATTGTACCGGAGGGCAACCCCAACGCGGTGAGTTGCTGACGCAGGGCCCGATCGCCGGGACGATCGCCTCCCCCTGGATTGTAGGAAAGGGGCGCATCAAGGCCGAGAACCAGTCGATCGTCGGGATGAGCCCTGAAATAGGGCAGTAAATCCGGATCCCCCAAGCCCTGGCGCAATTCCACAAGGGTTAAGGCCCGATCGGTCCCCCGTGCCACAGCCATTGCCGTATCAGCGGTATTGCTCGGTCCAGCCAAGTCCAGGCCCAATACCCAATATTCGCCAGGTTGTAGCGAATGAGTACCCAGCAAATTAGCACCCAGCGAATTAGTATCCAGCGAATTAGCACCCAGCGAATTAGCACCCAGCGAATTAGCACTCAATGTCATCACCTGATTCAAGCCGATCGATTCACCAACCAGGCCACCAGTCCCGGCCCCAGCAGCAACAGCGTAAACATCCGTGTCATCTGCATCGCCAACACTACACTGGTATTTCCCCCCAACTCCATCACCGTCGCCACCATCGCCTCTAGGCCGCCCGGTGTGAACCCGAGCACAGCCGTCAGGGTACTAATGTGAGTTACCTGGTGGAAAGCGTAGGCGATCGCCAAACAACAGGCAATTAAAACTAGAATCAGGCCCGTATCGATCGCCACAGCCTTGGCAAGGGTTTGGAGCGCACCCCGGTGGAAGCGCAAACCAATGGACAGGCCCACCACCAGTAGACCCGTTAAAAAGAGGGGACTGGGAATTGTCACCGGCTGGGGCCAGAGCCAGAAGGTACCGAGGGCAACGAGCAGGGTTCCCAGGAAGCTTCCCGCCGGAAGACGGAGCCTTTGGCCCATAAAAATACCCGCAACCATCCAGAGGGGGACCAGGGCTAGAAATTGGGGATCGAGGGGGGCTGTGCCTAGGGTCGATCGTGCCACCTCCGGGGTCTCCGATCGAAATAGGACCATGGCCAAGTTCGGCACCAACGATGCCACCAACAACACCCGCAGATATTGCAATACCGTCACTGCCACAGCATCCGCCCCCATTTCCTCACTCATGGCCACCATCCCGAAGGATGCACCGGGAATTGAGCTTAAAAAAGCTGTCGATCGGTCTAAATTCGCCCAACGCCAGAGTAAATAGCCATTCACGAGGCTCAAGGCAGAGGCCAGGGCAATACAGAGAATTAAGGGTAGGGCGTAGTCTGCCGCAAAGCCCAGTGTTTCGACGGAAAAACGGGAGGCTGCCACTAAAGCCAGTAGCGATCGGCCTAGATTCACCAAAAGTGGCGGCAATGGTCGCGATCGACCTCGCACTAGGGCATACAGTACCCCCACTGCCAAGGGCCCCAATAGCCATGCCACCGGCACCCCCCACTGACTGAAAATCCAGCCCCCGATCGCCGCGCCCAGCAGTTGGAGTCCCAGTTCTCCGATCGATGTTGGGGCCGGAGCAGCAAGACCTGTGGCGGACCCGCCAGGAGTGGCGATCGCAGGGGAAGGGATCGCCACGGGGGGGATCGCGGGGGGAGATGGGGTGGAAGGTGGGTCAGCGTCGGGAGCGGGGGGCAGTGGGGCAGTCATGGCAGTGGCGATAGGCTGTTAGTATCATACCCACCGTTTTTCGCCCAATGCAAAGCGACTTCGACCGATCGGGTTATTCCTCACCCATTGGATGCAGGTCCCCCGCGCCTAGTTGAACAACACCTGGGGCCAATTGGCATCCGCTTGGCGAATAAAGCCCGGGATATCGCGTTCCCAGCGCCGCTGAATCCCAGAATCAAAGTTGAGATACAGGCGATCGTCTACGATCGACCAAACCGCCGGATCGATCGGAGCCAGATAACCCTGGCTCACAGCCCAGGCACAATAGCCCCCATACTGGGGAGTATAGGCTTCTGGATTGGCCTCAAATAGAGTTCTATGGTCAAGACTGCTAAACCACCAGGTCACACCGCCCCATTCAAGGTAAAACTCGGGAAATCCCGGAGTCGGCGCACCCTGGGTAAAGTAGGCCACGGGATCGCTCCCCTGAATCGCCACACCTTGCTCATCGGTCCAATAGAGGGGGGGGCCGGGAACCGTCTCTGCCACCGTCTCCGAGGCAGTCTCCGGAGTAGAATCAGAGGCCGGCGTAACGGCGGGAGATGGGCCTTCGGGGGCGGTAGGTTCGGGGGCGGAATCAGCGGAGGAAGCGGCAACCGCGCCGGACTCGGGTGTGGTGGCTAAATCTTGAGGGGTGCTTGTGGGTGGAGCCGCACGACAACTCCAACTGGTCAAGACAAGGACGATCGTCAGCAGAAGGGGGATGTGAAATCCACCAGGGGACGAAACTGGATCGGTCTGTTGTGGGATACGGCGATGCGGTGCCCTCTGAGCACCAGCGTCAAGAGTGCGGGAGTCAAGAACCCGAATCCATCGGGACAACCAATCATGGCGCATAGTCTGAGTTTCCATTCCATTGCGGCTGAGCAGTGATGGGGTCGCTCGATTCATGGGGGTAGGTGACCATGCTGCCTACCCCAACCTCTGGTTTTTGCGTGGGCGATCT
>JAYKIB010000216.1:0-4064 GCA_035285005.1 Prochlorothrix sp. | reverse complement strand
CCATCGAAACTAACAGTGAGATTTTGAATGTCAAGAAGTTTGGCCATGGGGAGTGTGTTGGGGGATAAACCAATAGAGCAAAGGGCACCTCGATTAATTCAAATTTTCACCGGAGTGCCTACAGCAGCATCCGGATTGGGTTACGCAGCTTCGCCGCGCAACCCAATTATTTGAGGTGCCCCAAAGAGTACCTCGCTTACTTGGGGGGGCTTCGACTCCGCTCAGCTCCCCCAACCCTGATTCTTGCGGTGGGTTATTGCCCCGAGATTTGGATCAACGAGATCAGTCGAGGTACCCCAAAGGTACAGCATCTTATAGATACATCGGGGTGGATACATTGGGCACAGGGCGTTACCCCACCTGTACGATGCTGTCGCGAACAGTACTGTAGGGTACCTCGATTAATTCTGGTGGGCGGCGAAGCCGCCTGCCACAACCCTGATTCTGCCGTGGGCACTGCGGTCGAAATTTGAATTTTTCGAGGTGCCCTATAAACGGAAACGGGTGTGAAACCGGCTGGGATACCCTAGGGGCTGTCATCATTTAACCCTAGACTGCCCTCAGAATCAGGAACACAGCCCCTAGCTCCTGCAGCTGGGACGGGGGTATAACTCTAAAAGGCACCTCGATGAGTTGGGTTGCGCGGCTTCGCCGCGCAACCCAACCCTGATTCTGCTGTGGGTACTGCGGTGAGAATCTGTATGAATCGAGGTGCCCTGAACAGCATCAGGTTTCCACAATGATTTGATGACACGCCCTAGGGGCTGGGGATTCGGAACATGACCCTCGACCCATCAATGATCTGCTCGTGTCATGCGTCGCATCCGTCGTGTTGCAGTCTTGTTCCTTCATCCTATCTTGCCCCATGTACAACATTCCGCCTAGGTTCTAGGGCAAGATCAAACTGAATTGTCATGGAAGTTAAAGTTTGCTGAAAGGCACCTCGGAACCTCCAAAACCTATCCTCTTTTCAGCCACCATCATTAACCTGTGAATAACCATCATTCTGGTCCGGATTCGAGCGCGCATCCTAGCCCTGGTGCCCGCCTTAGCGCCAGGGGAGCGTCTGGTTGGGAAGCGTCTGACCGAGGGGAGCCACCTCGTTCTGCCTCCCGATCGAGCCTGCCCTCGGGTACACCGGCCCAGGTCGTCTCGCCACCGCAGGTAGCGGAGGCAGCCGAACCTGGTCCCACGGCACTCTCCCCGGTAATCCGCGATTGGATGTGGCGGGGCTGGCAGGTGCGCTACCGGGTGGTGCTCCCTGCCCAGGTCCAATCCTCCTGGCCACCGCTGCTCTGTCTGCACGGTTTTGGTGCCTCGGGCCAACACTGGCGACACAACCTTGGCGTATGGGGCCAACACACCCCCACCTATGCCTTGGACTTACTCGGCTTTGGGGCTTCGGAAAAAGCCGCCGCTCCCTACAATCCCGCGTTTTGGGGGGAACTGGTGGCGGATTTTTGCCAGGAGTTTATTGGACAGCCCTGTGTGCTGGTGGGCAATTCCCTAGGGTCAGTGGTGACCATGACGGTGGCCCAGCAGCGACCCCAATGGGTACGAGGCTTGGTGTGGGTCAACTTGCCGGACAATTCCCTGGTGTTACCCAGCATCCCGGCGGCGATCGATCGCTGGATCCGCCCACTCCAACGCTGGAGTCAGCCCCTCAGCCGGGGGCTACAATGGGCCGGCACCGGGCCATGGGTCATTAATCCGATCTTGGCCGTGGTACGATCGCCGCGCCTTCTCTACCCAGCCCTAGCCAGTGCCTACGGCGACAAGAACGCCGTGGATGGGGAACTCCGATCACTGGTGCGAGATCCCGCCCACGATCGCCATGCGGCCCAGGCGTTGCGTTTTATCACCCGAGGCATGGGACAGATTCCGGCATCCCTCCGGGCGAAACGGGTTGTGCCCCAGCTCCAGGTTCCGATTTTGCTGCTGTGGGGCCAATGCGATCGTCTAGTTCCCCCCGCCTTGGGGCCAGCTTGTGCAGCCCTCAATCCCCGAATCCGCCTGGTGGAAGTGGCGGGAGCCGGTCATTGCTTACAGGATGAGTGTCCCGATCGGGTGAATGCGTGGGTGCTGGAGTGGGTGCAAACCCAGGTGATGGGTCAGACGATACGGGTTGAAACCCCCAACGAGGTGTCGCAGCCCCTCGCTGACTCCCCCTGATCGCGGCGATCGAGGGGCTCTGTTTGGGGCAAGAGAGGGGAAACATGGGGGAAACACGGTGGTATTGTGAAACCTGAATTTGAACGGCCATACCCCACAGGCCACCCTGCTCACCCCACCCCCTGAACCCGTTCCCATGTCCTTGCTCGATCGCGCCGCCATTGAAGACCTCGTTCGGACCCATGGCACCACCGTAGAAGAGGGTCGTTCCATCGCTCAACTCATCGCCGATGGAGAGCTACCCGCCCTCAAAGACTGCACCATCTATCAGGGCAAGGTCTCCGACTGTGTATATGGGGAAGCGCTGCGCACGGCAGACGGAGTCCCCCTGCGGTTGATGTACCGCACCAATCGGGTCTCAACCCATGACCAGCACCGGGGTTATATCCCCTTTAAAGACCAGGTTCTGGCCCTCAATCACCATCTGATGCTGGCTTTGGTCCAGCCCATTCTCGGTAGCTCCCAATTTGAGATTCCCGGCCTACGCCCCACCGCGACGGTCATTGCAGCGGAAAACCTCGCACCGATCGCCTTTGAGAATGTCCTACGTCTTTACATGGCCCACAGCACCACCTCCACCTCCCTCTACCAGCACTGGCTGGCCGGGGAGCGGGAATTTTGTGGTCACCTTTTGCCGGACGACCTGACGGTGAACGGTCCCTTGCCCTACCCCATGGACACCCCCTCAACTAAGGACAAGACCGATCGATCGGTCCCGCCCCAATATCTCTTCGATCAAGGTATTTGTACCCCAGCGGAGTACGCCCAAATTCGCAACAGTTCGATCTTGGCCTTTGGGCTGCTGTTGGCCCACGATCGCCCCAAGGGACTCCTTCCTGTGGACACCAAATTGGAGCATGGCCGCAACCATCGTGGCGACATTGTGGTGATGGATGAGGTCTTCACCCTAGATTCCACCCGACGCTGGCGCTTAGATCCGGCAACGGGGGAACTGGAACGGGATAGTCAGGGCAATCCTCGCTCCTATTCCAAGGAATTTGTGCGCGGCATGGCTTTTGATCCGACCACAGGGCTCCTCAACGAAGACCAACAAACCGCGATCGCCGTGCGCTACATCGAAGCAATCCAACAGATCAGCGGCCAAGCCTTCGATCCCGATCTACGATCGCGGGATCAGCGCCTCGTGGAATCGACCCAGCAAATTCTGACCCATTTGGGGGTAACGGCAGCGTGACCCTTGGAGATCTATGCGCCAGGAATCTATGCACCAAGAATCTATACGCCAAGAATCTATGCGCCAGGGACCAGGTGCCAAAAGAGCCCCTGGCAAACAGGGCCTTCACTCCATGGCGTTACCCAGCAGAGTCGATTAGTTAAGTGGATCAGCTTCACCACCCAGACTTCATGTTGACGGAGTGACTAGATAAAAGCCCCGATCCATCGAGATGTCCGAGAAGGGACCGCGATGGATCGGGGCTTAGGCAGCTTCGCTGCTCAATCTGAACGTGACGCCTGCAGCAGTCACTGGAGGGAAATTTGGATTATTGGATTATTCGAGGTGTCCTTAGCAGGATCTCAGTTAACAGGTGGACACCTCGAAAAATCAAAGCGCTTGCCCAGTGACCCACGGCAGAATCAGGGTTGTGGCGCGCAGCTTCGCCGCGCGCCACAGTTAATCGAGCTGCCCTTACATAAATCACGGGATGAAAGTTTGAGTGTTTCGAGGTACCCCAGCAAATCAACGGCAAATCAGCAGCAAATCAGTTTCTAATGGGCACCTCGATTAATGGGGTTGGGCGGCTTCGCCGCCCAACCCAAACCCTGATTCTTGCGTGGGCTGTCTCCCAAAAAGTTAGATTAATCGAGGTGCCCTAATAGTAGTCTGGTTCAGTTTGGGGTGGCACCAGTTCAAAGTTCGAGGGATCGTAGAG
>JAYKIB010000215.1:0-4219 GCA_035285005.1 Prochlorothrix sp. | reverse complement strand
TTGAAGCATCTTGATTGAGTTCGATGGGGTGCATCTCACTTTATGTTCAGCTTCACCGGTGCAACTGGGCGAAGTCGAAGCCTGCTCCAATTCATCGAGATAATCGACAGATTTTGGGGGCTTTGTTTTGAGACTCACTAAACGCAATCTAGGACTTACTTCTAGTCTCAAATGAGACATAAAAGATCGGGTAAGTGTCACGAGAAAATGAGGGTCTTGGGTAGTTGCCCGTACAGGGATCGGGGTTTTAGTGGGCAACTGTGTTGCCCACCCATACGAATCGAGATAGCTCCGGTGCCAGGAGGTGATTTGCAGTGGTTTTGGGGGATCTAAAGTGAGTCTTTTTAGACTCACAATAAGTCTAGGATTTGGACTTATTTGAGAATTGTGAGATTATTGATTTTGGGTGACTGAATTGAGAAAATGCTTCTATAGACCGTGGGTTGATGTGATATGAATTTTGCTGAAGATTTCAATAACAAATAGGGATTAAGAGAGAAAATAAGACTAGAAAAAAGTGTTTTTCTTGCTTTTCTGGAACTAGAAAAATTGGGGCCGATCGAAGGGATAGAGTGGTGATGATCGAATTTTGAAATGGTTTTGTCAGTCCAGGCTTGGGGATTTGGGGTGGAGGTGGGGGGGGTGCTGGGTGGTCGATCGGGTTGGAACGGGGCGAGTAAGGCTAGGGATCGATCGGGCGATCGAGGTGGGGTGGAAGCTGGGCGATCGGGGGTGGTCTGGGAGCTTTGGAGGAGAAGCTGGGTTGGTCCGTTGTCAGGGGTACTGGAGGCTACTAAGGGCGCGATCGGGCCTTGGAAAAGGGGTGTAAAAATAGTCCAAAAATAGTCCAGTAGTGTTTTAATGAGCTCTGAAACCCCCACACAGTAGTAAAAAGAAGGCGCTGGAACACTGCGTGGTACGCAGAAGGTCATAATGGGGACAAATCAGGCTTGAGCAAAATCAGGCCAGGGCTCCCTGAACAGAACCAGGGAGGTAGCTCCCCGGCGATCGGGTCAAAAACCGAGTCAACAACTGGGGTAAAACTGGGGTAACAGCCAGGAGTTGCCCCGGTGGAATTGGGGAAATGGTGGGGGGTGGTTGCCCGTATGCAGACCCAACGCAGAGGCGTGCAGGAGAGAGGGCGGCGAAGCCGCCCAACCCTCATTCTTATGGGAATCACGGGATGAAAGTTTGAATTTTTCGAGGTGCCCAAAGGCTCTGTACCGGACAAAACTTTGGAAACGCCTACCATACAAGGGTTTCAGACGATCAGACTCAAATGCCTACCCTGTAAGGGTTTAGGGCCATTCTGATCACTTTTTTGTCCGGTACTGAGGCCCAAAGGTTAAACAGAGGAAATATGAAAATAGCAGAGCGATCGCAACGCCTAACCCATAAAAAATGCGGCGGGTGGCTTTGCCACCCGCCGCATTTTTAACCCCAGCCTTACCTAGGCCAAACCGTAATTATCCGCCCGCGTCGAAATCCGAGACTTAGGCTTAGACACCTTCTGGGGTAACTCCCGCAAATCCTCCGACCAAAACGAAAGCGCATACCAAGACGCAGCATCAAAACAACCCGTTTCCGGCAGACCAAAATGCTGCTGCACCCGTCTCATCGTCTGCTCCGTACTGGGGCCAAAATAGCCATCGATCGAATGATGGTAAAGTGATAACTCCGCCAAGACCGATTGAAGCTGCCGAACCCGTTCCCCAGAATCACCAAGCCGTAGCGTTTCCAGTTCCAAAGACTCAGTTAAGCTCGGGCTGGACTGGGCATTTTCCGCCTCAGAACCCTGGGATAGATGCTGAACCGCAGCCAGAATAGGTTTTGCGAGAGTTTTTAGCATGGGACTGGTCTGTTGTGAAGTAAGTTGAGTATAAAGTGAACCACAATCAGGAGACAGCATCTTGTAGACGCATCGGGTGCGGATAGTTACTCCTTTCCCACATCCATCGAAGTACTGTGAAGGAAACAAGACTCAACAGTATCGTTTCGGACATTAAAGGCAAAAACCCTAGTTTCCACGCAAATCCGGGACGCCCTAGGATTCAATCTATCGGCTATCTCCCAGGCTACTATACAAAATGTATCTGATTTTACAAAAAATCTAGAGAAAATCTAAAATTATTCCGTCCCAGCCTGGACGATCGCCTCCACCTCAGCCACCGTCGTCGGGAGGCCCGCCGTCAACACCTGGGCCCCCTCCGCCGTAATCCGCACATCATCCTCAATCCGGATCCCCCGCACATCAGCAAACTGCTCCAGCCGTTCCCAGTTCACCTGCTCCCGATAACGCTCCCGCCGATCGGCATCCGCCAGCAACGCAGGCACCTGGTAAAACCCCGGCTCGATCGTGACCACCATTCCCGTCTGGAGAGGCCGGTTCAGCCGCAAATATCCCAACCCAAACCGATCGCTCCGACTGCGACCCGGCGCATAGCCGGCTCGATCGCCCAAGTCCTCCATATCATGCACATCTAAACCCAGTAAATGCCCAATTCCGTGGGGGAAAAACAAGGAATGGGCATCCGTCTCCACTAAATCCTCGGGATTCCCCCGAAGGATCCCTAGATCCACCAATCCCGCTGCCAACACCTCCGCAGCCAGCAAATGGATCCGTTCATACTCCACCCCCGGCTGTAAAGCCGCGATCGCCGCATCATGGGCCCCCAGCACCACCTCATATATAGCCTTCTGCGTCGGGGAAAACTGACCCGAAACCGGCCAGGTTCGGGTAATATCCGCCGCCCAGCCTAGCTTTGTCTCTGCTCCCGCATCCACCAACAGCAGATCGCCAGCCCGCAACACATGATGGTAGGCATTGTTATGGAGAACCTCCCCGTGCACCGTCACAATACTGGTGTAGGCCGAGGTCACATCATGGTCCAAGAAAACTGACTCCAGAGCCGATCGAATTCCCGCCTCCGTGCCCCCAGCCGCTAAAGTCAACCGGGTCGATTCCATCCCAGCCCGGTGGGCCGCCATTGAAATCTCCGCTGCTGTCTCCATCTGCGCCAATCCCATGGAGTCTTGGCACAGGCGCAGGTCAATGACTGCCTCGGTGAGGGCTAGATCAAGGGCATGGGGCGATCGAGCCGTTTCGACGGAACGCTGGAGCCAGTGGGCCTGCTGGTTGCGAGTAGCCACATCCTGCACCGCGATCGTCGCCGTATCGGCTGTAATCCACGCCTTGAGCTGGTCCAGCGACGCCTGAACCTCAACCCCCAATAGCTCGGCCCACTCCTGGGGATGGGGGCTTGCCCCATGCCATAGGGTAGCGCTAGCCGGTTCTTCATCCATAAATAAGGTGGTCTCTCCCTCCTTAAAGCCCAGCACTGCATTTTCTAGAGGTAGACCCGCGAAATATAGAAAATGACTGCTGGCTCGAAAGGGGAAGGTATTGGCCGCAAAATTCCGAGGCGAAGCGGCTCCCGCCCAGAGCAAGATTGGGGTAGACACTCGCTCCATTAAGCCTTGGCGACGGTGCTGAAGTTGGCGACGATCGGAGTCTGTGAGAAGAGAGGTGGGTAAAGTAGCCATAAAGGGATGCTAAAGGTGAATGTACCGATACAGGTCTTGAGAAGGTCTGCGATTCCTTGGGTTGGGCGGCAAGGCCATGCAACCCTGATTCTTGCATAGGCCACCTCCCAAAAATCCAGATGAGTTCAGGTATCCCATATCCCAGCCTATCTTGGTTAACCCACGACCACCGCTGGCAACGATCGCAGGCTGCGCGACAAGCCTAGGAGTGCTTCCCCCACTGGCTTGCCCCCCGATCGACGGGACTCCCCCTGACTCCCTGGGACTCCCTAGGTCCAGTACCTTCGCCCCCAAAGTTTCGAGATACCCTCAGGATTTTTGTTGCAATTGCTCGGGGGGTCTGTTAGGATACTTAAGCGCTAAGGGAACGATCGATATCTCCCTTAAACCACCCCAAGCCGGGATAGCTCAGTTGGTAGAGCAGAGGACTGAAAATCCTCGTGTCGGCGGTTCAAGTCCGCCTCCTGGCATTAACCAAGCAAAGCTTTACACGCCCGAATTCACGGGCATTGTAGAGATTTAATACCCCTGAAACTCCCCTTATGATGGCAAGGCTCGAATAGTCTGACCCATGGCTATGTAGGGCTATGTAGGGTAGAAGATGAAGCACTTAAGCATTCAACGAAGGACTTAGTGTTTCCCAGTAAACGGGGTAACATCATCACCCCCCGCTGGG
>JAYKIB010000214.1:0-8356 GCA_035285005.1 Prochlorothrix sp. | reverse complement strand
CCAAAGTTTTAAGGATTACCGCCCGCGACTCCCGGAAAATCGGTAGGGTACCTCGACAATCCCCACCCAGCCTCGGGAAGCATCCTCCATCAGAACCAGGGGTATGACGAGCGACCGCACTGCCCGCCACCATGAATCGCCCTTCTCCCTCAAAGCATCTGTCACGCTGTAAACCCTCTGTAGACCGATCACGGCGTAAAAGGCACCTTAAAAAAGCCAAGTTTTTGTCCTGTAACCTAAACCTACCTCAGGATCAAGGGTATGGCAGGCGGATTTGCCGCTCAGCCCCATGAATCGAGGTACTGTAAACCAACTTTGTAGCTCAACACTCTAGTCCTATGGCCGAACCCATTAACGAACTTATCAACGATTTGCCCGAGCGCAACCTCACCACCATGGCACTCAATGCCCTGGATTTCGTAGTTCCAGGCGAATGGGATAATACCATTGGCTGGAACCACACCATCGAAGTGGTCACCGGCGCAACGGGTGACGACATTAACCGCATCAGTGCCAAAGCCCTAGAACTCTATGCGGATGAATCGCGGGGCTACCAAACCGCCGTGTGGCTCTATCGCAGCACTGATGATGCCGATGCAGCCCTGGGGGCTGCGGCCTTAGCCGACAAAGTGGGGGGACGCATTCCACTGTTTGGGGGACTGATCGATCGCCTGACTCCAAAAGCTGATACGGTCCAATCCGTAGACCTAGCCCTCAAAATTGCCGTGGAAGTGGTGGCCTACTGCAAGCTCAATGGGCTCCCGGCGAGTAACGTTGGTGATTTTGTCACAGCGCTTCAGGAGGAGTATCAAGGAGCTGCCTTGATGCGGGCCGCGGGATTAGTCTGCTTCGACGGTCTTATTCCCCTAGGTCCAGACTTTTTGGATGTGATTACCGATAAAGTCAGCAGCCTTGATCCCAACCACCTGTCTAACAACGCCGTCTTCAAGACCATTGGCAAGGTGATTCCTGGCAATAGCGTTGAAAGTCAGTTGGGCTTTATCTCCACCAGCGTGAATGCCATGAAGGGCTGGATGGGGAACCTGGTGGAGAGTCGGGGCCTAACCCCCCAAGGGATTACCTCAAACTTGCAGAACTTCATTGAGCTCAGTGATGACAAGCTAGACTACTTGGCAGCGTTCATTGATATGAGCACCAACTATTTTGAGCATACGGGATTGCAAACCGTGGCTCGTAATTTGATTTTGGATGCCCAAAAAGAACTGGGCTAACCCCCTGGCTCAATCCATCTCGACGAGGCTGGGCGGTTTATGGGGGCGATCGACCTCATCGATCGCCCCCATGAACCGCCCAGCCCCTTCCGGCTTCGTCTTCCCATACGGGCACCTCGAAAAATAAAAGTTCTTGCCCAGTGACCCACGCAAGAATCAGGATTGGGTTGCGCGGCCGCGTCGCGCAACCCAATTAATCGAGGCGCCCATACGTTCTGCAATCTTGCATTCTGCAATCTTAGGATTGCCCTCTTCTATGGAATCCCTCAACAGTGATAGAGCCGTAGAGTTCCTCCGTTTATCCCAGAATGCGATCGGGGTTCCTTTTCCAGTATTTCTGGGATTTATTGCTTTCTTGTGGGCCTTGAACCTGCTTAATTTCGGATTACTGCGGGGTTCACTCCGTCACTATGGCATTACCCCCCGCCAGCCCCAAGGACTCTGGGGCATTCTGTTTGCGCCCCTGCTCCACAGTGATTGGTCCCACCTCTACCACAACACCCCGCCCCTGCTAGTGGTGGGGACTTTGGTGATTCTCCAGGTCAATCAATACTTTTATGGGGTGACTGTGATGGCATGGCTGGTGGGGGGGCTAGGCGTTTGGATTTTCGGGGAAAAGGGTGTGCATTTAGGGGCCAGCAGTCTAATTTGGGGCTATTGTGGATTTTTACTCATTAAGGCATTGGTGGAACCGTCGATCGTAGCGGTAACGATGGCAGCGATCGTGGTGGTGTTTTACGGCAGTTGGATTTTTACGGGCCTCGGGATACCAGCGGAGAGTCGGGGGATTTCCTGGCAGGGGCATCAGTTTGGACTGGCGGGAGGGGCACTGGCGGTGCGCTATAGCACTGAAATCCAGCAATTTTGGCAGATGATCACCACATCTTTTTAAAGATCACCTTCTCTACAGGGTGCGACGGGCTCCCAGGCAGACCATAGGCTCCAAGCCATGATTTCCGAACTTTGTCTAAAACTTCAGGGGATCAGACCGATCGGCTCCCTATGATGGATCGTACTTGCCCCAGAGGATCCCCCATGACCGGCACCTACACCCCCACCGAGCAGGAACTCACCCTCGATCGCGACTGCACAACCCTCAGTCGCCATGTGCTAGAGCAGCTCAACAACTTCGGGGCGGAGGCCCAGGACCTGAGTGCCCTGATGAATCGGATTGCCCTAGCCGGGAAACTGATTTCCCGTCGCCTCAGTCGGGCAGGACTGATGGAGAATACCCTTGGGTTTACGGGGGAAACCAATGTGCAGGGGGAATCCGTGAAGCGCATGGACCTCTATGCAAACCAGGTATTTATCTCGGCCTTTAAGCAAAGTGGCTTAGTTTGCCGCCTTGCCTCCGAGGAAATGGAAAAGCCCTACTATATCCCGGAAAACTGCCCGATCGGCCGCTATACCCTGCTATATGACCCAATCGATGGCTCCTCTAACGTAGACATTAACCTCAATGTGGGGTCAATCTTTTCCATCCGCCAACAGGAAGGAACCGACGAAACCGGAGAAGCCTTAGATTTACTGCAACCGGGCACCAAACAACTGGCGGCGGGCTACATTCTCTATGGTCCCAGTACCATGTTGGTCTATTCGATCGGCAAGGGAGTCCATGCCTTTAATCTTGACCCTAGTCTCGGGGAATTCATCCTATCCCATGACAATATCAGAATCCCTGAACATGGCCCCATTTATAGTGTGAATGAAGGTAACTTTTGGCAATGGAATGAGTCGATTCGGGACTACATTCGCTATGTTCATAGACATGAGGGGTATACGGGTCGCTACAGTGGCGCACTCGTGGGAGATATTCACCGCATTCTGTTTCAAGGGGGAGTCTTTCTCTACCCTGGAACCCAAAAGAATCCTGCCGGAAAGTTGCGACTGCTATACGAATCAGCTCCCCTTGCCTTTTTAATTGAGCAGGCAGGAGGAAAGGCCAGCACCGGCACCCAAGCGATCATGGATGTCCTACCGGATCAGCTCCACTTTCGGACCCCGCTGTTGATCGGCAGCCCAGAGAATGTAGCCCTAGTGGAGTCTTTTATTCAGGAGCGCGCCCGCCAAGATCAAGGAGAGGGCCATGGTTAGGGCGAGCGTGTCCCCCAAGAGTGCCCCCCATTAACGGTGAGATAACGGTGAGACCTAGCTCTGCGGTGGGATGCGACCTTGCCTGAGCCTTCAGGTCTCCCCCATCAATCGAGGTGCCTAGGACCTCACTCAAGTTTTAGAGCCGCCCAGGCTGAGGTAAATCTGGATATCCCCTCCGAAGGCGGGGTGCATCTTGATCCCTGTACCTCGTGCAACTGATAGCCACCACAAACGGCCCCCCCTATGCCCCCTAGCATGATCCCTAATCTGAGGAAGGAGATTGGTATGACAGTTCAAACTAACCCCACTAGTCCAATTTTTGCGATTAAAAATTATGGCCAGAGTATCTGGATGGATAATCTCAGCCGTGATCTCATCGAATCAGGAGAGTTAAAGCAGCTCATTCAAAGTCGGGATGTCCACGGCATCACATCCAATCCTGCAATTTTCGAGAAAGCGATCGCCGGCAATGCAATTTATGACGCGGATATTGAAGCGGGAATTCGGGCGGGTCAACCCGTGGCGGAAATTTATGAATCCCTGGTCTTTACCGATATTCAAAATGCCTGTGACATCCTGCGGCCCGTGTACGAAGAGACCCAGGCACTAGACGGCTATGTCAGCATCGAGGTGCCGCCAAACTTAGCCCATGACACGGACACCACGATCGCCGAGGCCCGTCGCTATGCCCAGACGATCGATCGGCCCAACTTGATGATTAAAATCCCCGGCACCGCCGAAGGACTCCCCGCCGTAACCCAGGTTATCAGTGAGGGCATTAGCGTCAATGTGACCCTGCTCTTTTCCGTGGAAAGCTATATTCAGACGGCATGGGCCTATATTGAAGGCTTAGAAGCACGGGTAGCCCGGAACGAGTGTGTGCAGAATATCGAGTCCGTAGCAAGCTTCTTCTTGAGCCGCATTGATAGCAAAATTGACGATCAGTTGGAGCAGTTAATTGCGGCTGCCGAGGAAGCCGGTGAGACCGATCGCAAAGCTCAGCTGGAGGCGGCCAAGGGCCGGGTGGCGATCGCCAATGCCAAGCTGGCCTACCAGGAGTATAAAAAGATTCTGGAGAGCGATCGGTGGAAAGCCCTCGCTGCCAAAGGAGCACGGATGCAGCGGCTGCTCTGGGCCAGTACCAGCACCAAAAACCCCGCCTACAGCGATGTCATGTACGTGGATGGCCTGGTGGGACCGAATACGGTCAATACCCTGCCGCCCAACACGATCGAAGCCTGCGCCGATCACTGTGACGTATCCAGTCGCATTGAACAGGATGTGGAAGCGGCCCAAGCCTTAATTGCCAGTTTGCCGGAGTTGGGTATCGACTTGGATCAAGTCATGGCAGAGCTGCTGGAGGACGGCATTGACAAGTTTATAAAACCTTTCGATGCTTTGATGGATTCCCTGGTGCTCAAAATTAAGCAGTTGGCCCCCGCCTTTGGCGGCAACGGACCCGTCCGTTAAGACGAGTCAACGCGTGCCTCCCACTGCGGGAGAGAGCACGACCTAGACCTGTCCTTGAGCATGGGTCCTTGAGCCTGGGTCCTTGAGCCTGGGTCCTTGAGCCTGGGTCCTTGAGCCTGGGTCATTGCCATTGAGCCTGGGGGATTACCATACGCTAATTTGGCTAGGTAAACCCCGGGAATTCAGACTGACGGTTAACGTCACTCACCCCACAAGATGGGGTCCAACTCCCCCCATCCCCTATAGCCCCTGTCCCCTATCCGTTGACCTTACCCCCTCTCCCCATCCCTATGACTACTGTGTTGCAAAACCCCCTGCGTGTTGGCCTGCGCCAAGAGCGTATTCCAGAACCCCAAATTTTGGTGATTTTTGGCGCTTCCGGTGACCTAACCCAACGTAAGCTTGTTCCAGCCCTCTACCAAATGCACCTGGAGCGCCGCCTGCCGCCCGAACTCACGATCGTCGGGGTGGCCCGTCGGGATTGGAGCCATGACTTCTTCCGGGAGCATCTCCGGGAAGGTGTGGAGGAATTTGGGGGCGGGCTACAGTCCGAAGAGGTGTGGAAGACCTATGCCCAGGGTATCTATTACTGTGCTGGGGATATGGACAATCCCGCCAGTTATCAGCGTCTCAAGGCATTTTTAGCGGAGCTAGATGAAAAGCGGGGTACGCGCGGAAATCGGACCTTTTACCTCTCCGTTGCCCCGCGCTTCTTCGGTGAGGCGGCAAAACAATTGGGCGCCGCTGAAATGCTCAAGGATCCCCGCAAGACCCGCTTGGTCATCGAGAAACCCTTTGGCCGCGATCTAGGCTCCGCCCAATTCCTGAACCGAGTGGTGCGCAGTGTCTGCCAGGAAGAACAAATCTATCGCATTGATCACTACCTAGGTAAGGAAACTGTCCAGAATTTGCTGGTTTTCCGCTTTGCCAACGCTATTTTTGAGCCACTTTGGAACCGGCAGTTTGTGGACCATGTCCAAATCACGGTGGCGGAGTCCGTGGGGCTAGAAGGTCGGGCGGGGTATTACGAAACCTCCGGGGCACTGCGGGATATGGTTCAAAACCACCTGATGCAGTTGTTTTGCCTCACCGCTATGGAAGCACCCAACTCCCTGGATGCGGATGCGATTCGGGGCGAAAAGGTGAAGGTCATTGAGGCAACGGAACTGGCGGACCTGGAAAACCTCGATCGCTGCGCTGTTCGAGGTCAGTACACCGCAGGATGGATGAAGGGGAAACCGGTGCCCGGTTATCGAGACGAAGAGGGAGCCTCCCTCACCTCCACCACCCCCACCTATGCAGCCCTGAAACTCCATGTGAATAACTGGCGCTGGCAGGGGGTGCCGTTCTACCTGCGTTCCGGCAAGGGCCTCAGCCGCAAAGTGACGGAAATCAATGTGGTGTTCCGGCAGCCACCGCACCGCATGTTCGATAACGACCATATCAGCGACTTTAAGTCGAACAGCCTGTCGATCTGTGTTCAGCCGGACGAAGGCATTCACCTGACATTCGAGGCGAAAGAGCCGGATACGGCGCATAATTCGCGTTCGGTGGATATGGAATTCCATTATGCGGATTCGTTCGGCAAGTCGGCTATCCCGGAGGCTTACGAACGGCTGCTGCTCGATGCGCTGCTGGGTGATGCGTCCCTGTTCTCGCGCAGTGATGGTATCGAAGCGGCCTGGGAACTGATGGACCCGATTATCGAAGGATGGGAATCGGACGGGGCGGCAGAGCCATCGACTTACAAGCTGGGGTCCGAAGGGCCACAGGCTGCCGATGAACTGCTGGGTGACGATGGCCGGGCATGGCGTGTGGGCTGCCTTCACGATGATTGTTAGTGACGAGGAAAAGACAAATGGGTCAAATCCGCGTTTACAAGGATCACGGTGCGCTGATCGAGGCGGCGGCTGATTACGTACTCGGCTGCTACGATCAGGCCGTCGAGGACCATGATTACTTTGCGGTGGCGCTGTCTGGTGGCAGCACGCCCCGCGCCTTGTACGAACTGCTGGCCTCGCCGGAGCGTGCCCAACACCCTGGCTGGGCGAAGATGCATATCTTCTGGGGGGACGAGCGCAACGTCCCGCCGGAACATGCCGACAGCAATTACCGCATGGCGCGCGAGGCGCTGCTCGACCATGTCGCGCTGCCGCGCAGCAATGTCCATCGGATTCAGGGCGAACTGAACCCGGCGCAGGCGGCTGCGGAATATGAACAGGAACTGCGCCGATTTTTTGCCCGCACGGGCGGCAAGATTCGCTTTGATCTGGTGCTGCTTGGCCTGGGCGATGATGGGCATACCGCGTCGTTGTTCCCCGGCACGCTGGCGCTGAAGGAACGTGAACGGGCCGTCGTGGCGAACCCGGTGCCGCAGCTGGATACCTGGCGCATTTCGCTGACATTTCCCGTGATTAATGACGCCTCCCATGTGGCTTTTCTGGTGTCGGGTGCCGCCAAAGCCGACGCGTTGGTCAAGGTGCTGGAAGGCCCGCATCAGCCATATGAACTGCCGTCACAGCTTGTCCAGCCGGTTGATGGCGAACTGGTCTGGCTGCTGGATCAGGACGCGGCGGCATCCCTGAGCGAGCAATAGGAAACGTCCATATGCAGATGCCACCCGATCAGGCGGCGTACTATCAGACGGTATGGGACATTGTGCGGCAGGTCCCGGCGGGGCAGGTCGTGACCTTCGGGCAGATCGCCGTGATGATCCCTGTTCCCGAAGGCATAGAGCCGGATGTTTACCAGCGTATCGGGCCGCGCTGGGTGGGTAATGCCATGAATGCGGTGACGTTCCGTGATGAGCCGACGGTACCCTGGCACCGCGTCATCAACAGCAAAGGCGGCATCAGCCTGGAAGAAGGCAGCGCACCCGCTACCCGGCAGCGTACTCGTCTGGAAGCCGAGGGCGTTCGGTTCGACAGCAAGGACCTGATCGACTTTGACATCTTTGGCTGGGATGGACCGGATGATGACTGGCTGCAAGACCGCAATCTGCTGCGTCCGCACTCGATGAAAACGCCGCCGCCATCACCGGATGAACCGCAGCAGCTCAGCCTGTTTTAAGCCCCATGCCTGTCAACCGGACAACCTACGACCGCACCGTGTGGCAAATCGTCTGGCAGATTCCGGCGGGACAGGTGCTGGCCTATGGTCAGATCGCGGCCATGATTCCCGCGCCCAATGGGATGGATGTGCCGAGCTACGAGCGTATTGCGCCGCGCTGGGTGGGGTATGCCATGCGCCGCTGCATGAGCGATGACCTGAACAACCCGCCCGATTCAACTCAGCCATCCATTCCCTGGCATCGTGTGATTAACAGCCAGGGCATGATCAGCCTGCCACAAGGCAGTTTCGACGCGGACCAGCAGCGTACCCGGCTGGAGGCGGAGGGGGTTGTTTTTGATTCACGTGGGCGGGTGGATTTCGGGCGGTATGGCTGGGAAGGGCCGGACGAGGCGTGGCTGACGGCGCACGGCCTCATGCGACCCTATTCGCTGCGTGGGCCTAACGATACAGATTGATTTCGTCGCGCAGGGTACGGGCGGCGGCTTCGG
>JAYKIB010000213.1:0-61916 GCA_035285005.1 Prochlorothrix sp. | reverse complement strand
GCGGGCAGTGCGGTCGCTCGTCATACCCCTGGTTCTGATGGAGGATGCTTCCCGAGGCTGGGTGGGGATTGTCGAGGTACCCTACCGATTTTCCGGGAGTCGCGGGCGGTAATCCTTAAAACTTTGGAATGTCTTCAGATGGCAACGAGGCAAACGAAGAAGCAAGCAATGGAGCAAGAAGGCGAATCCGCCCACCCCAAACCCTTGTTCTTGCGTGGACTGTCTCCCAAAAAGTTGGATTAATCGAGGTACCCTGTTGTACATTGAGAGGATATTTATCAACCTCAGGACACCTCGATTCATATAGATTTTCACCGCAGTACCCACGGCAGAATTAGGGTTGGGTTGCGTGGCTTTGCCACGCAACCCAATTAATCGAAGTGCCCTCGATTCATATAGATTTTCACCGCAGTACCCACGGCAGGGCACCTCGATTAATTGTGGTACGCGGCGAAGCTGCCTGCCATAACCCTAGTTCTGCCGTGGGCACTGCGATCGAAAGTTTAATTTTTCGAGGTGCCCGGCAGAATCAGGGTTTGGGTTGGGCGGCTTCGCCGCCCAACCCAATTAATCGAGGTGCCCTGTTCAATTTCCCTACACTTTAAAGTGACTTGCCATGATTAATAGGTTTTTAGACTGGGTTGGCCCACTCCTAGGACGCAAACCCCTGGCTGTGCAGGCTGCGGTTGAAATTTATACGTGGCAAACTTGTCCCTACTGCATTCGCGCCAAGATGCTGTTGATGTGGAAAGGTGTTAACTTCACAGAGTATAAGATCGATGGGGACGGGGCCGCGCGGGTGAAAATGGCTGAGCGAGCGGGAGGAAAGCGCACCGTACCTCAGATTTTTATTAACCAAGCCCATGTGGGGGGCTGTGATGAACTCTATGCCTTGGATGCCCAGGGGAAACTAGACCCTCTATTGTTAGAGACTGGGGCGTCAGCGACTTCAGCGCCGTAGATCCCAAACCCTAGGTCGCAGAATTAGGGGTGTGACCGGCGGCGCAGCCGCCGCAATTCATCGAGGTCTTGCCTAGAGAGTTACCCTGCCCCAGGCAGGGTAACTCTTTTTTTATACGGCACTGGTTTTGTCCAGCCCTGTTGTGGGCCGTGTTGTCGATCGTCATTATGGCTGGGATGACAATCATGGCCTTGGGCGATCGGTGGTTTCTGTCTGTCTTCGCCTTGGGGCTGGCGCGGGGCATGGGGCAGGGTTGCCCCGGAGTGCTGACTTCCCTGGGGAGACCCATTTGATTGAGAATCATGTCGAAGCGTTATCGAGATCACCGAGCCCTCTTACCATAGCCATTAGGAGAAAGCAGAGATCACAGGCTCAGGCCAATCTGTTCCAGCTTCCCTATCCAAGGTTGTCGGTCTTTACTTCTCTCCGGAGGGCACCTCGAAACGCCCAGATTGCTTGTGGGCTGGCCCGCACAGCGATCGGGGTGATGGGTGAAGGGCGTAACGGCTCACCCCGGTTCATCGAGTGATCCCTGAGTCATTTCATCCGTGAGAATAACGATCATGACCCTTACTACAACTGTTACTAGAACTCAATATAGTTGCGATGTGATTCGCCATGAAGCGCATCAACTGGTCGATCGTGGCTACATTGGTCGCCAGCAGCCGATCTATGTCCTGTGCCAATATATTCCGGCCCGCGAGTGGGAAGAGGTTGAGCAGGAGCTGGAAGAGAATGGCTTCCTCCTGCGCGATCGCATCATCGATTTACTAGGGCGGGAAGATTGGGAAAACGACTAAAGGCTCTCCCCGGTTGGGGTTTGGGCACCTCGATGGATTGGGTTGGGTGGTTTCACTGTCCAACCCAACTCTTATGTTTGCGTCGGCATTGAGACAGCGGTGGTAAGGTGTCTCCTGCGGGCCGTCCCGGTGCCCCTTTGTGCCCAGATCAGAATTTTTTGTCAGTTCCCTAACGCCCTCCCTGGGATCGCGAGGTATGGGGCGATCGTCTGAATCTCCAATCTCTCAAGCGGGGGATGCTGCTCCGAAGCTATGGCCCAATCCCAATGTATCCTTGGTCTAGATCCAGGCTTGGCAACCCTGGGTTTTGGGGCGATCGTCGGCGTTCCCCAACAGCCCCAAACGCTGGAAACGATCGACTTTGGCGTGATTCAAACCCCTGCCCGCGCCCCCCTGGGCGATCGACTCTGTACGATCTACGATGATTTGACCACCCTGGTGGAGCAGGTGCAACCCACCTTGGTGGTGATCGAAAAGCTTTTTTTTTACCGCATGGGCAACACCATTCTGGTGGCCCAAGCCCGAGGGGTGCTCGTCCTGGTTTTGGCCCAGCATCGACTTCCCATGATTGAGTTCACCCCGGCCCAGGTTAAGCAAGCACTAACCGGTTATGGCAGTGCAGATAAACGGGCTGTGCAAGAGGCGGTTGCCCGAGAATTACAGCTTGAGGCCATTCCTCGTCCAGATGATGCGGCTGATGCCTTGGCGCTTGCCCTAACGGGCTGGTTTCAAGCGCCTCTCTCGCCAGTGTCGGCGGAGGGATAGGGTCACTGTTTGGGAGATGGTCCACCCAAGGATTAGGGTTGGGGCGCAGCTACACACCCCAGGGCATCCCGATTAATTCAAATTTCTACCACGGTGTCCACGACATAGTCAGGGTTGGGTTGGGCGGCTTC
This sequence comes from Prochlorothrix sp., assembly GCA_035285005.1. GTDB lineage: Bacteria > Cyanobacteriota > Cyanobacteriia > Prochlorotrichales > Prochlorotrichaceae > Prochlorothrix. Next base: position 59,259 of record JAYKIB010000213.1, on the reverse strand, counting down.
GCCGCCCAACCCAATTAGTCGGAGTGCCCCACAATGAACCGAGGTGCCCGAAAATTAATCGAGGTGCCCGAATAAGAATGGAGAATAGGAGACTCGAACTCCTGACCTCTGCGGTGCGATCGCAGCGCTCTACCAACTGAGCTAATTCCCCGGGTTTAGGTCCGAACCGAGTGTGCAAGCTCGATTCTGTGCGCCCCATTATAGCGCAACTTCCTGTACAACTTCCCGATCGATCTGTGCCTTAGCCGCCACTCACGGGGGGAATTAAGACCACTTCATCGCCCGCTGTCAAGGGGGTATCTGGGCTGACAAACTGGAGGTTGACCCCGAAGCGCGTGACCGATCGCCACTGTTCCAGTTCAGGATGTTCCGCTAAGACTCGCTCTAGTACGAGCGTAACGGGGGCCCCCTCGGGCAGATCCCAGTTCAACTCAGGTTGGCCATAGGCTTCTTGGTAGGCTGCGAATAACTTAACTGTCACTTGCATGGGATTGGGATGGAGGTGGGGGAAATGGGATTGGGGTCGATCGGGTCGGGCTGGGTCAGCCGAGGAGGGGCAGACTCCTACCACGGTGTCTACGGCAGAATCAGGGTTGAGGCTGGCGGCTGCGCCGCCGGCCTCAATGAATTGAGGTGCCCAGGTGCCACCATATAACGGAACGCCTCGACTCGTCCAAATTTTGAGGCGATGGGTCGCACAACTACCAGGGGGATAGTGAGTGGCGACGCCGCCCATCATAATGAATCGAAGCACCCAACGAAACACCTCGGTTTATCCAAATTTCTCAAAACTACCCCCACAAGCATCCAGGTTGGGTTGGGCGGCTTCGCGACTCTGCCCAACCTATCGCGACCTAACCGATTGCGACCTAACCTCATCGATCGAAGTGGGAGCATCCCACTTTTGGGCACCTCGATTAATTGTGACAGGCGGCTTTGCCGCCTGTCACAACCCTCATTCTGCCGTGGGCACTACGGTCGAAATTTGAATTTTTCGAGGTGCCCTTTTGTTAACCCCCCCTAGAAACCCCCTACAGCAATGGCCCTCACCCTGAATCCCTCTCCCAGAACGGGAGAGGGACTTTAAGAAGTCTCACTCCCCGTCTCCCAAGCCGGGAGACGGGGCTGGGGGATGAGGGTGAATCTGCGAAAGGGGGATACACCCATCGAAGTGCCCCCACTGCCAGCACATACCGACACCTCTATGATGACCGGGATTCTAGACAGCCTCATTCAGCCCTTTACCTATGATTTCATGCGCTATGCCCTGATTGTGGGCATTCTAGTCGGTATTTTGTGCCCTGTGGTGGGGAGCTACCTAGTGGTTCAGCGTATGACCTTTTTAGCCAATGTTGTCTCCCATGGGGTCTTGCCCGGTTTGGCGCTGGCCCACTTTGGGGGGGTGAATATTCTGGTCGGGGCGATCGGGGCCGGCATGGTGAGTACGGTGGTGATCCACTGGCTCCAACAGCAACCGGATCTCAAGGTGGATGCGGTGATGAATGCAACCCTGGCCAGCTTCTTTGCCCTGGGGATGGTGCTGGTGACGGTGTTGGAGGTGCGGCTAGATTTAGAGGCGTTTTTGTTTGGCGATATTCTGAGCGTGACCCTGGCGGATGTGCGTCAGACGGCGGCGATCGTGGGGCTGGTGTTGGGGCTGGTGGGGGTGTTTTACCAGCCATTGCTCTTTTTCACCTTCGATCGGGTGGGGGCGGCGGTGGTGGGTTTGCCGGTGACCTGGATTAATTTGGGTTTGACCTTGGTCATTAGTGTGACGATCGTGGCGGGGATGCAGGCCGTGGGGGTGGTTTTGATTATGGCCCTAATGGTTTGTCCTGCGTTGGCGGCTTCCCTGTGGTTTCGGGAATTGCACTGGATTATGGCAGTTGGTGCGGGGCTGGGGATTCTATCCACCGTGACGGGGCTCTACCTCAGTTACTATTGGGATTGGCCCTCGGGGGCGACGATCGCCCTGGCAGCATTCGCCACATTTCTGGTGGCCCTGACCCTCAATCCCCGCACGCTGAACCGCTGGTTTTGGGGACAGCGCAGTCGCTCCCACGGTCTTGGGGAGGAGGGGGATGCTACCCCGGCGACTCCCCCGAAATAACATGCAGGCCCTAGGCTCCCGCTTGACTCTAGCCCAGGTGTTAAGCAGGTATCGCGACGCATCCAGATTTGCAGGGGATAACCCACATGGGATAACCCAGGTCAGAGCCTGGCTTGGACGGCGAAGCCGATCAGCCCGACTTATTGAGGTGCCTGAGGGGAGTTTTGGGCAAACCCAAACTGAAAAAGGAGGTTCGATTGGTGCCAAGCTATCTTCGCCGTTTCTTGCTGTTTATCGTTGCCCTGGGGGCGGCGATTCTCATGGGGACAACTGCCCAGCCCAGTTGGGGACAGGGAAACTTGCCCTGGCCTCCGTTGACGCTGTTGCAGGATCAGCGGACCCCAAGCGATCGATCCCAGCGTAATGTGACTGCGAATAATGTGGCGGTGAACTATGTGCGGCTGGATGGGCGCAATCTGTTTCTAGTCAGTGCTGGAACCCTCGATCGCGAAGACAGTTGGCAACCCCAATCGACACCGCTTCAGGAACGGATCCGGACGATTGAAAATACCCTGAATGATTTTGTGCGATCGGAGTTTGAGCCGGATAGTTTGACGGTGGACTATCGCTTTCTCAATGGTTTACCCGTGCTGTATGCCAATGATCTGCCCTTAGTTACGGTTACGGACCAGGATGCGGCCTTTTATGGGCGCGAATTAGAGATTCACGCCCAGGAGCTTGTGGGTGTTCTGAAGCCGGCCTTGATTCGGGCGAAGGAAGAGCGGAGTCCCCAGTTTCTGCAACGGCAAGCTCTCATCGCGGGCATGATTGTCCTGGCTACCCTGGGGGGAAGTGTGATCATTTGGGCATGGCAGCGCCGTCTTCAGCGTCAGGGGGACTGGCTGGCTGCGGAGGAGCAAAAGCTGGAGGAGTTAAGTCAGAAATGGGCTGAGTTAACGGATGAGGAGCAGCAGCAGAGCTTAGATTTGGAGTCTGTGACGGAGGCTAAGCGAACGGGTCTGGGACCGCGCGATGCGGAGGGGGAGGGAACGGGCCAGGGTGAGACGGAGGCGATCGCACCGATCGGTCCCGGTCAAACCACCCTCTTGAATACGGCCCAGAGTCGAGCTGAAAAACGACGACTTTACGCCTGGAATGAGGTAAAGCGCCGTATAGTGCAGCTATTGCAGGTTTTGCTCTGGGGGACTGGTGTCTATCTGATTTTGGGCCTGTTCCCCCAAACGCGATTCTTGCAACTGATTTTTCAGGTTGGGGTGCAAGTTCCGTTGCAACTCTTGCTGATTGCGATCGGAACCTATCTCTTGATTCGGATCAGTGCGGTGGTGATTAGTCGGGTGCTCTGGGAGCTGGAGGATAGTCGCCTGCTCAGTCCCGAAGCCTCGAAGCGTCTGGTTCTACGAATCTCTACCTTTTCCCAGGTGCTCAAGAGAATTAGTGCTCTTCTGTTGATTTTGGCGGGTTTGCTGTTGTCGTTGACGGTGATTGGGATTCCGGTGGGGCCGATCCTGGCAGGTGCTGGGATCTTTGGTTTGGCGATTTCCTTTGCGTCCCAGAGTGTGATTAAGGATGCGATTAATGGCATGCTGATTTTGTTGGAGGATCAGTATGGTGTGGGGGATGTGATTGAGGTGGGGTCCTTGGCGGGATTGGTGGAGAATATGGATTTGCGCATTACCCAGTTACGGGATGCGGAGGGCTGTTTGATTACGATTCCCAATGGTGAGATTCGGGCAGTTAAGAACAAATCTAAGGAGTGGTCACGGGTTGATCTCAATATTCCGGTACCCTACGGGGAAAATCTGCCCCAGGTGATGCGGTTGGTGGAGAGTGTGGCTGTGCGGTTGAGCCAGGATTTCCATTGGCAGGGGTTGATTTTGGAGCCGCCCCAATTGATGGGGGTGGATGATTTTAGCGATCGGGGGGTGATTTTGAAGGTGTGGATTAAGACGCAGCCGTTGAAGCAGTGGGATGTGGCGCGGGAGTATCGTCGTCGGTTGAAGGCGGCGTTTGACCAAAAGGGGATTCAGATTGCGATTCCTCAGCGGGATCTGTGGGTGCAGTCCTTCCCCTCTCATGCGCAATCTGTTTCTGAGACCTCAGACTGATTGACTGTGGCGAGTAGTCTCCTCGCTATGAGGGGGCAAGCTTGAACATGCTTCAAATCACTTACGAGCACTTTGACTAATCCCAATTTTTGGGAGACTGCCCACGCCAGAATTATGGTTTAGGTTGGGCGGCGAAGCCGTCTAGCCTAATCAATCGAGGCAACCTTGTCCGTTGCCGGAACCAGTTAAATATTTATGATTGTCTACATTTTTAAGAATTATATTCAGCAATCTCTGTGATGTGCTTTTGAAGTTATGCTGCATAAAGCAGATTTACCAATGATGTTATGTGGTATTTAATCCTTGTTGTTTCGGTATTACTGTTCTTGGTTTCCCCGATCGGCTTGATCCTTGGATTGATCCGGCCTAGGTGGATGAGAATGAAGGGACGTAAACAGTCCTTGATTGTTTTTCCGTCTTTGTTTGTCCTTAGCCTGGTAATGATAGTAATCTCTACACCTGAAATTCCTCCTCCTAGTACCAGTAGCTCTCAGCGAGTTGTTGAAGCACCGCAGCCTCAAGAGACGGCCCAAGCCCAGTCTTCGGTGACACCAACGCCAACACCTACTCCTACACCAACGCCAACACCCACACCAACGCCAACACCCACACCCAGGGGCTTGGATATTAGTAGATCCAGTATGATTAGTGACTTGGCTAAAATTGGCATTTCACTTAGTGAAGGTACCTCTGTGGATGGGGAAGAGAATTTTGTAGGTAATAGTGGGACTAATGTGGTTCAGTTGATAGGACCAAGCGAAAATCTGAAGAAAGTCAGCACGATAGCATTATTGGGCAGGAACAGTGACGAAAATCTAGCTGCGGTAGCTAGAGTGCTAGGAGTTGCGAATTTGGTAGATTCAGCATCAGTGGAGTGGGTTAGCAATGAGTTCTCTGAGATCAGTCAGGATATGGGGCGTGAATACTCTAACACTCAGACTTTTGGTAGCCGACTTTTCAAAATTATGTATACGACGGATGGCATCTTTAATTCTTTGCTCCTAGAGATCACACCATCCTGAAAATTTAGATGGCCAGCTCGATTAATTGGGTTTTGCGGCTGCGCCGCGCGCCATAACCCTGACTCTGCCGTGGGTACTGCGGTGAAAATCTGTATTAATCGAGGTGCCCAGATGAGTTATTTATAAACCCAAAAGAATCCCCCCTAACTCCCCTTGTAAAGGACTGATGGAGATTCTGCAAGGGCCTACGCCCCTGAGCCGAAGTTTTCAAGAATCCTCTAAGTCAGAGTAAAGGCAGTGGCGGGCGACAAAGCTGCCCGTCACAATATATTGAGGTGGACGGCCTCTGCTTCCCCCTTCAAAAGGGAGATCGATCGTTGAAATTTTGTTTGCTCCCAAACAACAACAGATGATACAAGGCGACTACCAACGTAATAGCCCCGGCTGGCAATGGGAACAGACCCTACGCCGGCTTGGGGAAAGTTGGGACCGATTTTGGCAAAACCTCGGCGATCGAGACCTGAACCTGCCCGATATCACCCCCTGGTCTCCCCCAGAGTGGATCCTACGCGGACTCTTCGCCCTGATTTTGGGCGGCACCCTGGGATGGCTGGCTTGGCACCTGTGGACCCGACTCTGGCCCCGGTGGCAACAGTGGATGCGATCGCGCCAAGCCCAAACTGCCATGCAGTTCCACCCCCCAGCACCCCAGCGCAGCCGCCAACAGTGGCTCGAACAGGCCCAACGCTCCCAGCGCCAGGGGGATTACCACGCCGCCTGTCGTGCCCTCTACTTTGCTTTCCTCCAATGGCTCGCCGATCGGCCCGATTCTGACCGAATTCCCGCCGACCCGAGCCGGACCGACGGAGAATACCATCAACTCCTGTCCCAGCCCTGGCTCCAGCCCGATCGATCGGCCCCTGTAGCCCCATCTCGATCGCGCCCCCCGGCGCACCCAGGCGGCCCCTTGCTCCTTCAGACCCACGAACGCCTCTGTTTTAGCCGGGACTCCCTCACCGAAGCCGACTACCAAGCCTGTGCCCAGGCCTACCGCCAAGCAACCGAGGAGGACCTAGAGTAGTGGTCAATCTTGTTGATCTGGGCAGCGAAGGCCGGGTTGGGGCCAGAAATCCCTGGCAACAGCGGCGATTTTGGCTCGCCATTGCCCTGGGATTCGTTTTCCTCGTCCTGATCCTGGCTCCAGTGCAGGGGGGTAGCGATCGCCGGGGATCCACCTACAGTCGTGCTCCCAGCGGCTATGGGGCCTGGGCCGAAGCCATGGAACAACGGGGAACCCCCCTACAGGTGTGGGAACAGGCCCTGGAGGACTGGAGCCGTAATCCCCCCGCCGCCGCCCAAACCCTCGTGCAGATCTATCCCGATCGCCCTTCCCCGTTCCAATCCCAGCGCCTCCAAATTCTCCTGGATGACTGGATTCGCCAAGGTCACACCCTGGTGATTCTGGGCAGTCGCAGTCGCGCCACCGCCGCCCCCTTCCAAACCCAACACTCCACGGACTTCGGCACCGTGCTGGTGGACACCAGCCGCCGTCAGCCCCGGGCCACGGTAGGGGGATCTGGGGCTGACCCAGCGGTTCTGGCGGATGAGTTTGGGGCGATCGTCACCGTCACGCCCCAGGGTCAGGGCCAGGTAATTGCGGTGGTCCCCCCCTATTTGGGGGCCAATGCCTACCAGTCCATCTCGGGAAATTATGAATTTTTGGCCCAACTTGTGGATCAAGGCGGAGAAATTTGGATTGACGAGTTTCTCCATGGCTACCAAGCCCTAGACCCCGAGGAAGCGGCCAATGATCCTGATCAGTCGGGGAACTGGATTCAGTACCTCTGGGAGACTCCCCTGGGTTTGGTGCTCAGCCAAGGCGCGATCGCGGCCTTGCTGCTGATTGTGGCTCGTAACCGCCGCTTTGGGGTTCAGTTGCCCTGGCGTCAACCCCAGCCGGATAACACAACGGCCTATATTCACGCCTTGGGTGCGGTGCTGCATAAAGCCGAGAGTCATCAGTTTGTTGTGGAGACACTCCAGAAACAGGCCCTACATCGCCTCTGTCGGCAATTGGGTCTGGGTATCGAAGCAAAGACGGGGAAACTGACTCCCCAGGAAAAACAGAGCTTGAAAACAGCCTGGGGTCAGGCCACAGGCCGATCGACCTCGGCCTTAGATCCACTGCTCCAGCCCCCGACGGGATCCCTCACGGAAGCTCAGTTACGGCAATGGTTGGCCGCGATCGACAGCCTCCAGATTCAGGCTGAGAACTAACTGGACACCTTGATTAATGGGGATGGGCGGTGAATCCGCCCATCCCAAACCCTGCTTCTTGCGCGGGCTGTCTCCCGAAAATTTGGATTAATCGAGGTGCCCTCTAGGTAGACCTTCCCGAGCATGAATTCAACAGATACTGTGGAAGGCCCTCACCCCTCGCGCCTCCTAGGGCAGGCTGGGGTGTTGCTGATGCCACTCGGTGGACTGTTCGTAGGCATAGGCAACTCGGAAAATCTGGTCTTCCCGGAGCACATTCCCGATAATTTGGAGACCGATCGGTAACCCTTGGCTATCAAACCCACAGGGCAGACTCATGCCCGGTAACCCGGCCAAATTCACCGGAATAGTCATTAAGTCCGACAGATACATACTGATGGGATCTTCGGTTTTGTCCCCCGCCTTAAAGGCCGTGGTGGGAGCCGTGGGACACACCAGCACATCCACGGACTCAAAGGCCGCCTCAAAGTCCTGTTTAATCAGGGTTCGCACCTTTTGGGCCTTGAGGTAGTAGGCATCGTAGTAGCCCGCAGACAGAGCATAGGTGCCCAGCATAATCCGACGTTTCACCTCCGCCCCAAAGCCCTGGGCGCGGGTTTGGGTGTACATTTCCAGAATATTCTCCGAATTTGGCTGGCGGAAGCCGTATTTGACTCCATCGTAGCGCGCCAGGTTCGCGGAGGCTTCCGACGGCGCAATAATGTAGTAAGTGGGCAGACCGTAGCGGAAACGGGGACAGGAAATTTCCTGCACCTCCGCTCCGAGGGACTGGAGTTGGGCGATCGCCGTGCGCACTGCCGTGGCCACAGTATCATCCAAGCCCTCACCAAAGGTCTCGGTAATGACCCCAACCTTGACTCCCGTTAAGTCTGGCTGCAAAAACTGGGTGTAATCGGGGATTTCCACCTTCAGGCTGGTGGAATCCTGGGGATCATACCCGGCGATCGACCCCAGCAGCAGGGCCGCATCTTCCACGGTGCGACCAAAGGGGCCAATTTGGTCTAGGGAAGAGGCGTAGGCCACCAAACCAAAGCGCGACACGAGGCCATAGGTGGGTTTGAGGCCAACAACGCCGCAAAAAGAGGCCGGCTGGCGGATTGATCCGCCCGTGTCGGACCCGAGGGACACCACACATTGGTCGGCGGCTACGGCAGCGGCGGATCCGCCCGAAGAACCACCGGGGACGGTTTCTAGGTTCCAGGGGTTATGGGTGCGGTGAAATCCTGAGTTTTCAGTGGAGCTCCCCATGGCGAACTCGTCGAGGTTGGTTTTGCCCACCATGACGGCCCCCGCAGCGGCCAGTTTTGTGGTGACGGTGGACTCAAAGGGGGGGGTGAAGTTCGCGAGAATCTGGGAGCCACAGGTGGTGGGAATGCCCTGGGTACAGAGATTGTCTTTAATGCCGATCGGAATACCGGCGAGGGGGCTAATTTCTTCGCCTGCTGCAATTTTTGCGTCCACCTGCTGGGCTTGGGCCAGGGCGGTCTCTGCCGTAACCGTGAGAAAACTGTGGAGGTGGGGTTCAAGGCTCTGAACCCGATCGAGGGCAGCTTGGGCAATTTCCACTGCCGATCGTTCTTTGGTGACAAGCTGTTGATGTAGAGTGCGGATCGAGTCCATAGGGCTTCGTTCAGAAGGGCTTCGTTCAGAGGGTTACGGGCAGGTTCGATTGGGACGGGTCCCGAAAGAATCCGGTCTTATCCTACCTTGAAATCCTATGGGGCACCTCGAAAGATCGAAATTTTGAGAAAGTGGCCCCCGTTCGGTCAAGAAGGGTGGGATTGGGCGGCTTCGTCGCTCAACCTAATCGATCGGGGTGTTCCCGAGGTCCAGTGCAAGGGGGAATCGATGGGAGGGAATCGATCCCAAGGGTATAGTGGAGAACCCCCTTTCGTCCTAGAATAATCTTTAGATTGTTCTCAGAATTTCGGCTCGCGTGAGTCTCGGCTCCCCTGGCCTTGTTGCAATCGCCCTTGATCCTGTCTGAAGTGCGCTTGGATCGTGCCTCTCGCGATCGAGCTTGAGTCGATTAAATAGTGTGACTGGTGTGGCTTTGTTGCCCCCCGCACCCCCTGCGACCCGCCCTATGGAAGTGGTTTGCTGGGGATCGACCTCAATTTCGGCGGATCAAAGCTAGTTCTGCCTCGGGAACTCGTCTATAGTTCCAGTCCTGATTTACCCTATCTTGCGCCCCACGGAGGAGTTTCACACATGTCCTTACAAGCAGTTGGATCCCTAGAGACAAAAGGTTTTCCTCCGGTTTTAGCTGCCGCAGATGCCATGGTTAAAGCGGGTCGTGTGACCCTAGTGGGTTATCTGCGGGCGGGAAGTGCTCGGTTTACGGTGAATATTCGCGGTGATGTGTCGGAAGTCAAGACGGCCATGGAAGCGGGGATTGAAGCGGCGGAAAATACACCGGGCGGTACCCTCGAAACCTGGGTGATTATCCCGCGCCCCCATGAGAACGTGGAATGTGTGATGCCGATCGAATATACCGAGGCAGTGGAACAGTTCCGACAGGCGGTGAACTAGAGGCTCCACGGCCCACTATCACGGCACACCATAGGGCACCTCGATTAATTGGGTTGTGCGGCGGAGCCGCACAACCCAATCCTGAGAGCTAGGAGTATGGCGTGGGGCGCAGCCCCACGCCATACTTTATTGAAGTACCCAGGAGAGGATCCCTAGTCCATCCTTTTCCTGAGGGGCAGTTCGATTAATGGGGTTGGGCGGCGAAGCCGCCCAACCCAAACCCTGGTCCTTGCGTGGGCTGTTTCCCAAAAATTCGGATTAATCGATGTGCCCTGAAGGTATTTCAGGACTAACTGATGACAGCTCCTAGGGGCTCCCGATTCACCGGGTGGCTGCCACGGCACCTTGGCGGTTGCCATACCCCCCAATCTTGTAATTAACTGACTCTCAACCCATGTCGGCTCTTCCTCCACTCACCGATGCAACCCTCTGGGCGATTTTGAATGATGAGATTGAAGACACGATCGCCAATCAACTCGTCTGGCAGGGCTTGGGCTATCGCTACAATGCGGCAACGGAGCAGTGGGACAATTGCGCCGTGGATCCCGACTGGCGGGACACCTATCCTACCCCCCCGGACTTCATCGACAGCCGACCCGCGACGGTGAAGCTGACCCGATCGATCCCGAAGCCCCACAAGCAGCTGCTTAAGGAGGAACTGGGGTTTAAGGGATACAGCATTGATGAGTTGATCCCCCGCAAGACCCGTCGGGCCACCCTGGTGAACTGGTTGCTGAGCTATCGACGCAGCCAGAGCTGAACAGGTCGATCGATCGCCGGGGAACCAGCTGCCCAGAGTACACTAGAGGCGGTGAGCTTTTTGGGTTCGATCGCCTTGCCCTGACGGAACTCTCCCCGCGACCGCTTCAATGCTCCCGGTTGTTGCTGGGCGACTAACCCGCTAGGGTTAGGGGTGGGTGGCGAGCTTGCCGACCCTGACTCCGCCCGGTATTCCAGGCTTCAGAACTCTCGTTCTGCGGAATTCGCCAGGTATTCCAGATTTTCCAGATTTTTGCCCTTCAGTCCTTCGGAGGTTGTCCCATGGCCGATCGAGACTCTCAACTGCCTAACCCTCCCGCATCTTCCCAGCCTCCTAATCCTCGCCCCGATCGTCCGCCCAATCAGCCCCCGAACCAGCCCTTGATTGTCGATGTGGATGCGGGTACGTTGCTGGCTGTCATTACCGTGATTCTGTTTATTCCGCTTTTGCTCACGGGATTCCTATCCCATTAACTTGTTGCTGTTCGATCGCCATGTCTTGGGCCAACCTACTTCAGCCAGATTTAATTTTGCCCGATTCTGTTCTGGGCATTACCCCGGAGTTGTTGCAACATCATCAACTCCAAGGGCTGATTTTGGATGTGGATGACACCCTGGTACCGGCCTCAATTCCCGAGGTTTCCGACCAACTGTGCCATTGGTTGGAAACCCTGCGGCCCTATGTGTCTCTGTGGTTGGTGACCAATAACATCAACCGGCGACGGATTGAGCGGATCGCCACTGCCGTACAGGTGCCCTATCTTTTGGGAGCGGGTAAGCCCTCCCGTCGGAAGTTGCGAGAAGCAGCGAGGGGGATGAACTTACCGGTGAGTACGATTGCGATGGTGGGCGATCGGCTGTTTACGGATATTTTGGCTGGCAACCGGCTTGGGATGTTTACCATTCTGGTGCCGCCGATTTGCTACGGCGAAGACTTTGAGTCTTCGCGTTTAGTGCATCAGTTTGAGGGATGGCTGTCCCGACAATTGGGTACAACGGTGCCGCCCTTATCCCCCACCCGTCTGAAATAGCTCCCCTGAAACAGGGTGCTTCGCTTCATGGGGTTGGGCGGCGAAGCCGCCCAACCCAAACCCTGATTCTTGCGTGGGCTGTCTCCCAAACATTTGGATTAATCGAGGTACCCTTACGTGGGTCACTGGACAAGAGCTTTGATTTTTCGAGGTGCCCAGACGAAATCGACGCAACTAGAGGACCGCTAGCGGTCTGACCTATTTTTCTATGCAACTCAGAAACCCGGTTCAATCGCCCGATCGCATGTCTCCTTCTAGTTATGGCTCTGTTAGTGCTCATTGTTGAAGATGACCTGGGAACCCAAGTGGCTACCGCAGAATACCTCAAGCGAGCAGGCTATGGTGTCATTACTGCCAGTAATGGTCGCGAGGCCCTGCGACTGCTCTACGAGTACCATCCCCAGGTGGTGATCACGGATGTGATTATGCCGGAAATGGATGGCTATTCCCTGGTCCGAGAAATTCGTCAGCATCCGTCCCTGCGTCTGCTGCCCGTGGTTTTCCTGACCGCACGGGACACCACGCCCGATCGGGTGCGGGGGTATGAGCTGGGCTGTGATGTCTACTTGCCTAAACCGTTTGAACTGGAGGAATTACGGGCGATCGTGGGGAATTTGTTAGAACGTTCCCAGGTTTTGCAGTCCGAACTTCAGTTTCAGCGCCAATCCCACAGCCATAGCCACTCTGCTTTCCCCAGTTCTCCCCTACCTGCCTATGGATCCGCCGTGCCGGAGATAGCTCCTCCCGATGTTGAACTGACCGATCGGGAGCAAGATATTCTTGCCCTGCTCAGCGATGGCCTCTCCAATAATCAAATCGGGGGTCACCTGCATCTGAGTCCCCGCACGGTGGAAAAGTATGTGAGTCGGTTGTTGCGAAAAACTGACACCAGTAACCGGGCTGAGTTGGTTCGGTTTGCGGTGGAGCACCATCTGATTAAGCCCCAATATTAGATCCCTTAGATCCCTTAGATCCCAAGGGGCACCTCGAAAAATCAAAGTTCTTGCCCAGTGAGCCACGTAAGAATCAGGGTTGTGCGGCGGAGCCGCGCAACCCAATTATCGAGGGGCCCCGTAGCGGCGGGTGTGTACTGTTTCTATAGGGCCAGGGGAGGTAAATGCTGCTCTAGGAATGAAATAACTTGGTCTACCCCTTCTTTTGACTTGAGGTTGGTGAACAGGAACGGCTTACTCCCGCGCATTTTTTTGGCATCCTGCTCCATGACTCCTAAATTGGCTCCCACCAAGGGGGCTAAGTCAATTTTATTGATGACCAGTAAATCGGATTTGGTAATGCCTGGTCCTCCTTTGCGGGGGATTTTATCGCCAGCGGCCACGTCAATGACGTAAATCGTCAGATCGACTAATTCGGGGCTAAAGGTTGCCGCTAGGTTATCTCCTCCACTCTCCACGAACACAAAATTTAAGTCGGTAAATCGCTGTTCCAAGGTCTCGATCGCCACTAGGTTAATGGACGCATCCTCCCGAATTGCCGTATGGGGACAGCCGCCCGTTTCCACGCCTACGATCCGATCGAGGGGGAGGACTTCTCGGCGCATGAGGAATTGGGCATCTTCCTGGGTGTAAATATCGTTGGTAACAACAGCAATACTGTATCGATCGCGAAGTTTACGACAGAGAGCCTCCACAAGAGCCGTTTTTCCCGATCCTACGGGACCAGCAACCCCAATACGTAACTGACTCATGTAAACCTCCCCAAGGTGTGATAAGTGGCTCCGGGCCAATCTTATCGCCTCTGGTCATTTTTTGGCTGATGGGCACCTCGATTAATTGGGTTGGGCGTTGGGTTGGGCGGCTTCATCGCCCAACCCAAACCCTGGTTCTTGCGCGGGCGGTCTCCCAAAAATTTGGATTAATCGAGGTGCCCTGATCTCATATTCGGCAATGAAATATTCGGCAATGAAAAACCTGCACACTGCCCGAGGCCGATCTCACTCCATCCCGACTGTCTAACCGGCCTGCGATAGACCAAACTCCCCCATAAACCAAACTGCCCGATAAACCAAACTGCCCAATGCCGCTCTCCCTCCACCCCTACCATCCCCTCGATCGGCCTCAACTTCTCCCTCTCATGACCCACAGTATTTTCCGCCTAGGTCCGTGCTGCTACCGACCCGATCAAGTGGCAGTGTGGGCACAGGCCAGTGCAAAACACCTCCGAGCCGAGCCCGATCCGTTGCTCCAGGGTCAGACTTGGGTGGCCACTCTTCAACTGGATCCCGATCAATTCGTCCATGATCCTTGGGATGGGGATCAAGCCGGATTCGTCAATAAGCCTCTAAATAAAGTTAAAATCCTAGGATTTGCTCAGCTACAGCCGATCGATCGGGTTTCACTACTCTATGTGGCGGCAGATGCAACGAGACAAGGTGTGGGCCAAGCACTCTATGGGCAGCTGGAGACGATCGCCCGGACCCAACAGGTGCGACACCTGCGCACAGAAGCGAGCCATGTCGCCCGTCCTTTTTTTGTCCAGCAGGGATTCCAGGTGCAAGGACAGGAGTGGGTCACCCTAGAGGGTGTAGCGATCGATCGCTGGGTGATGACGAAACCACTAGAGCCGCTGGTGCTCAGAGTCTAGCACTGGAAGACTCCTCCCAAGGCCAGGGTAAGGCTGGGATTTCCGCAATGTGCAGTAACTCCTGCAATTGCTGCTGAGCCTGGAGCGACTGTCCATCCAGTAACTCCACGGATTGACTATTTTGTGCCCAATCTTGGGTCAAATCTTGGGTCAAATCTTGTGTCCAGCCTTTATCCGGCTCCTGTTCTCGCCGCTGTTGCCAATCCTGGCCCTCCTCGCCGCCACTGACCCGTTGACACCGCTGTTGGAAGCCACAAAACTGACACGCACGATCGCCCTCCGGTACCTGGGGAAATTGCACGCTTTCGGTTTGATAGGCTGTCACCCAGTCTTGAAAGTTCTGGATTAAGTCGCATAAATCCTGGTGGGTTTGGTCATGGAGGGCTTGATTGTACTGAAACGACAGCGATCGGGCCTGGACGGGTTCTCCGGCCTGGGGTGGGGCCACAAACCAGTAGCTAAACCGAATATGCTGGGGCTGATAATCGCTAGTTTCCGCGAGAACGTAACAATAGAGTCGTGTTTGCCAGTGCTGGGCTAGTTTCTGGCTCTGGGGCGGTTGGCGATAGGTTTTCCAGTCGAAAATTTCCACAAATTCTGGATTCCCCCGAATCCAGTCATACACCACCAAGAGGCCCATGGGATCCGTAGCCTTATCGTGCGCTGCTGGAGGGCTAAAGGCGAGGCTGCGTCGATGTTCACTGGCCTGCCACTCCCCTTGGGCCGGGTTGGGAGCCTGGAATAGCTGGGGTGCTGCCGATCGCAGCGCCTCAATACCCAGAAATAGGTCTGGCTGGGTTTCCCGCAGTCGATCGATGGGCAGTCCTAGCTCCAATTGCTGCATCAACTGGTGAAACTGTGTCCCCCAGAGAGCTCGCTGATTTTGGTGCCAGGATTGGGGAGGCATGACCCGATCGAGGTAGAGGTGCTGGAATTTGCGAGGACAGGTGGCGAGTAGGGATAGGTGGCTTTGGGACAAACTTGAGAGCATTGTCGTAACTCCAACAAAGGACACCAGGCAGGGTTGGGTTGGGTTCGGTTGGCTTGGATTGAGTTGAGGGCACCGCGACTAATTGGGTTGCGCGGCTTTGCCGCGCAACCCAACCCTGATTCTGCTCTGAGTACTGCGGTGGAAATTTGAATTAATCGGGGTGCCCTTGAGAGGATGTTTGGAAACTTCGGCTAAGGGCCGTAGGCCCTGGCAGAATCCCCCTCAGTCCCCCTTTTGAAGGGGGAAGAAGAGGCCGTCTCTTGTAAAGGGGGGTTAGGGATCTTCTTAGGTTTCCAAACATCCTCTGAGTTTGGTTTAGCTCAGTTGGACAACCTCATCACCCATCGCCCCAGCTTGAGACCGACTAGGGGACAGGATACAATAGCTTTTTACCCTTGCACTGTGCCCACCATGCCCGCCCCCCGTCGCTCCGGCTTTGCCACCCTGCCCGCCGCTGCCCGCTCCTGTCCTCGCCAAGCCGCTTTTCTAGCCCTCAAAGCGATCGCCGGGGGCAGCTTTGCCGATGTGGCCGTTGATAATGCCCTGAACCGATCGAGTCTCTCCCCCCGCGATCGTCGCCTCGCCACAGAAATTGTCTACGGTTGTGTGCGTCGCCAGTACACCCTCGACACCCTGATCGATCAGCTTGCCACCAAACCCGCCAGTCATCAGCCCTCTGATCTGCGTCTCATCCTCCAGGTGGGTCTCTACCAACTGCGCTACCTCAGTCAGGTTCCTGCGTCGGCAGCGGTGGATACTACGGTGGAATTGGCGAAAAACAATGGATTTCGGGGTTTGGCGGGGTTTGTGAATGGGGTGTTGCGGCAATATGGGCGGCAGGCAGAGACAGCGGAGTCTGGGGATCCCCTAGTGGTACCGGAGACTTTCCCGGAGCAGTGGGCGGTGCGCCATAGTTTACCGGCCTGGATTGTGGCGGTGTGGCAGGAGCAACTGCTGGGGGTTGAGGTGGAAGCCCTCTGTGAGTGGATGAATCAAACGCCGAATTTGGACTTGCGAATCAATCCCCTGCGTTGTTCGCTGGATCAGGTGATCAAAGCCTTTGCTGAGCAGGATATTAAGGTGGAGGATTTACCAATTCCCCAGGGATTACGGGTGAAGGGGGCCGGGAAGATCCAAGACTTGCCGGGATTCGAGGCCGGGTGGTGGATGGTCCAGGATTCCAGTGCCCAACTGGTGGGCCACTTTTTGGATCCCCAACCCGGTGAAACGGTGATTGATGCCTGTGCGGCCCCTGGGGGGAAAACGCTGCATTTGGCGGAGTTAATGCAGGATCAGGGCAGAATTTTAGCCTGTGATCAGACCGCATCGCGGTTGCGTAAGCTGACGGCTAACCAGATGCGATTGGGAATGCAGTCGATCGAAGTTCACACGGGAGACTGTCGCCAGTGGCATCCTGACGTGCAGGCCGATCGGGTGTTGTTGGATGTGCCCTGTTCGGGGCTAGGAACGCTCCATCGCCATGCCGATGCGCGCTGGCGACAAAGTGAAATTACCGTCAAGGGGTTGGCAAGCCTCCAGGGGGAACTCCTAGAAGCGGCGACACACTGGCTAAAACCGGGCGGAATTCTACTTTACTCCACCTGTACGCTCCATCCCCAGGAAAATGAACGCCAGATTGAGACCTTCCTTGCGAATCATCCAGATTGGACTCTCGTTCCACCGGAACCCAGCTCACCGTTGGCGGCCCATGCCCTCGCGATCGGTTGGGTGAAGGTTTGGCCCCAACGGGCCAATATGGATGGCTTTTTCATGGCTAAGTTACGATCGCCGGCCTGATGGGGCTGCCTAGGGGTGTTCCCGGATGTGTGACTTGGATTTGCGACTAGATTTGCGACTAGATTTGCGACCAGATTTGCTGTCTGATGCTACTGCCTGGATTGGCTAAGCACTCACGGCTAAATCCCATTCCCGCAGGGCAGACCAGCCTAGGCCCTTGCGAATCACCGTCGGCTCTGAACCGGTGAGATCGAGGATGGTGGAAACCTTATATTCGGGATCGTGGGAAAGAATGCTAGCCTCTTCGTTTTCCAAGGCGACGATAATATCGACGATCGGCTCCAGATGATCGAAGAGTTCAGCCCGTTCCACTTGATAGGCTGCGTCTTTGGTGCGATCGTCTCGGGGAGCCAGATCCGGCAGGTGGGCCGACGTGGAAATCACGGGGTTGTCCAACGCCTGGAGCAGCATTTGGCACACCGGGTTGTCCGGCATCCGAATCCCGGCGGTTTTCCGTTTGGGGTTCATGACCAGCTTGGGGACCAGCTTTGTGGCGGGTAACAGGAAGGTGTAGGGACCGGGCACTAGGGGCTTGAGGAGGCGATAGTTGGAGTCGGTAATGTGGGCGTAGTGGGCCGCATGGGACAGGGAGGAACAGAGGAATGTGAGCGGCTTGTCGTTGGAGAGTTGCTTAATTTGGCGAACGCGCTGGACGGCTGACTTCACATTGAGGTCACAGCCGATCGCATAGACCGTATCCGTGGGGTAGAGCATAATCGCGCCCTGCCGTAGCGCGTCACGAATCTCTTCAATGCGTCTACTCTGGGGATTAGTGGGGTGAAGTTCATAGAGTTTAGCCATGGGATTGATGGGTAAGATGGGTCAGATGCCAAGGAAAATTTTGTCGATCGAGCGGAATGTAATGGGTCAGCAGCACACGATGGGTCAGCAGCACGGGCAGCACATACAGCAAACGCAACAAATGCGACAAACGCATGTAAAACAGCCAGAACAGCCGAAACAGTACAAAATTGCATTTCTAGATTGCCCAACGGGAATTGCGGGGGATATGTGTCTGGGAGCACTGGTGAGTGCGGGGGTGCCGTTGGCGGACTTGGTTGAGGGGTTGGCACCTTTGGGACTAACTGGAGAATATCGGTTGTGGTCTGAAACCCAGGAATTGGGGGGGCAAGTTGCAACGAAAGTTCATGTCACGCTCCAGCCCCAGTCTGCTCCACCGCTCCGAACCTTGGGGGACATTACTGAACTCATTCAAGGGGCCAAGCTCCCATCCCCGGTCGTTCACAAAAGTTTGGCGATTTTTCAAACGCTGGCGGCGGCTGAGGCAGCGGTTCATGGCTCGACGCCGGAGTCAGTTCACTTCCATGAGGTGGGGGCCACGGATGCCCTGGTGGATATTGTGGGCACCTGTTTGGGACTGCATTGGTTGGGGGTGGAGGCGTTGTACTGTTCGGCGTTACCTACGGGGGGCGGGACGGTGTGGGCGGCCCACGGGCGGTTGCCGGTTCCGGCTCCGGCGGTGTTGCAGTTGTTGGCCCAGGGTCGGGTGCCGGTGTATGGCAACGGGATCGATCGCGAGCTGGTGACACCCACAGGGGCGGCGATCGTGGTGACATTGGCCCAGGGGTTTGGACCCTGTCCGCCCTTAATCTTGGAAAAGGTAGGGTTGGGGGCGGGTAACCATGGGCTACCACTGCCTAATATTTTACGCCTTTGGCTGGGCGATCGACCCCCTGCTCCGGCTACGCCTCAGGCTCATGCCCTGGCTCGGTCTGCCACAGGTCTCGATCGGTCCCATTCTCATGCCCCCTTGAGTTCTGATCACCCGAGTGCCGATCAACCCAATCCCGATCGCGTCCACAGCCATCCTCAGGCCCATTCCCATCCCCACACCCCCACTCCCACCCAATCCCACGCCCACACTCCCACCACCATTACCCTCCTCCAAACCCAAATCGACGATCTATCACCCCAAACAATCGCCTATGTCACGGAAGAACTTCTCAACCTAGGGGCTCTGGATGTCTTTACCCAGGCGATCACCATGAAAAAAGGTCGATCGGGGGTTCTGCTCTCCGTTTTAGCAGGGGAATCCTTGGTGGATGCCTGTGAAACTTTGATTTTCCGGGAAACCAGCACCTTGGGCATCCGTCGCTTGGTGCAGGAGCGCCGGATTCTGCAACGTCGGATCGATCGGGTTGAAACGCTCTACGGTTCTGTAGCTGTCAAAATTGCTTGGGATGCCAGTCTCGGCAGTAGTCCGGAGCAACCGCTCAATATTCAGCCGGAATATGAAGATTGCGCGACGATCGCTCGCCAAAGCGGTGTTCCCTGGCAAACAGTGCACCGTAAGGCGATCCAGTCCTGGCTCAGCCAAGCCCACAACCACGACAGCAAGCCGATCCATTGAGGAAGTCTCGATTAATGAGGTAAATCCCCTATTTCAACACAAAAACCTTGGCCTCCTCCGGTTCTAGGCGAATTGGTAGCAATCCATCCAAAATCTGACCCGCTTGCCCCTTTTCCACTAACTTTGCCTGCTGCACGGTCTCATCCAGATCCACCAAGAACTCGCCCCCTTGGGTGGAATAGGCATAGAGCACCTGGGCGCAATTCGGATCAGCTCCCTCAGGCCCCATGGGTTGACGCAACATAAAGAGATCATTCTGGGAGTCACTCCCCTTGGGCTGAAGGTAGCGGGTGGAGCCGTAGCGGAGGACTGGGCACTGTTGGCGCAGATGGGCCATGGACCGAGTGGCATCATAAACCTCGGCTTTCCAGCCTGGAGAATCGGGCCAGATCATCATCGGTCGGTTAAAGGGATCGCCCCCAATTCCGAATAATCCTTCATGATCCGGGTGATAGGGCACGCCCAGACCCGTTTCCTCGCCATACATAATTAAGGGCACCCCACGGGCCGCAAATTGATACTTAATCAAACTGGCATAGGCCCGATCGGACAACTCTGGATAAAAGCTAAACATCCGGGGCTGGTCATGGTTCTCGATGAATGTGACCCAGCCTTGCGCCTCCTCGTCTGGGATCGCATCCAATGCCTCACGCGGGACCTCCAGGGTCTCCGCCGGGTTCATAATCCGGTGCCACAACCGCTCCAGCGGGTTCGCGTTATAGTACTGGCCGTCGCGCCCTTGGCTAATTTCCTGCAACACGTAGCTACGTCCATCCCAGCCCCGATCGTGGGCAAAGAAGCGCCGAATCGCTTCACTAAAGTTGAAGTCGTATTGGGTAATGTAGTCGGTTTTATTCAGGAAGCGGATACTCGGTTCCAAGCGATAGCCCCCACCAAAGAACTCCCCTAGCAATACGGCATTGGGGTTGATTTCGTGAACTAACTGCTCGAATTTGTTCCAAAAAGACACGTTGACATGTTTCACCGCATCGAGACGGAATCCAGCGATCGGGTAACTTTCCTGGTTAAAGGTCAACCAAAAGCGTGTGGCATCGAGAAAATACTGCTCGACCCAGGGCTGGGACTGATCCAAATCCGGCATTCCACCGCTAATTTGGCCATCTTCCAGTAATTCTTCCGTCGCGGTGTCAAAATCCCAGATAATTTGGGGCGGATGGAACCAATGGTCCGGATCCCGATCGCCCGTGCGTGGATCCCAGTGCAGTCCGACTCGCTTGCCATGGCGGTATACATCCCCGTTGTCCGCAAACCAAGACTCCCCAAACAGAAAGCCTCCGGCTCCCAGTTCCGGTTTTTCCGTGGAAATGTGGCCCGGAGACGTTTGGTTCATGGTCAGGTCTAGAACCACCCCTAGGCCCCGTTCCCCGGCTTCATTCAAGAGGCGACGAAAGACCGTGTAGCGATCGGTGGCTTGGTCCTCGCCGTTGCGCAGATGCTCATCAATCTCAAACCAATCCTTCGTCCAGTAACCGTGGTAAGCCGTGGAGATATGGCGGTAAAAGTCGTCGTCGATCGCCGCTCCTTTTTCGTCGTGGAGGTAGTTTTTAATGTCCGGGTGGTAGAACAACCCATTGGCATTGTCTTGGATTGGCGACAGCACCAGTTTCGTCACCCCTAAGTCCTTGAGATAATCCAGTCGCTGGATCACGCCCTCTAAATCCCCCCCCCAATACATCCCCATAAAACGGTGACTGGGATCGTAGATATGCTGCAAGAGCAGCCGATTCATGGCGTTATAGCGCTCTTCTGCCGTTCCTTCCTGATTCTCGGGTGTTTCAAAGGCAAAGTCCGGGATATTATTGCCCGCATTTCCATCTAAGAAGCGATCGACCACAATGTAGTACAGCACATCGTTGCCTAGGTTGCCGGGTATGGGATCCGGGGTTGCCAGGGTTGTGCTGGAGCGGGAGATCTCCCCCGATCGATCGGAGGAGTCGGGGCTGGGGGCTGCTGCTGCCCAGTTTGAAACTCCGGGCCATAGTCCCCCAAGGGCTAGGATAAGACAGCTCAAAAGGACAAATATAGGGGTAGTCCAAGAATTTTTAGAGTAATAGACCATTTTTAGAACTTTGATTAAATTTATCGCATCTTCTAGATGCATCGGGTATGGGGAGCTGACCCGCTGAATGCGAGGTAACTCCCATCTTCCACGGTCTTGGTGTGAACAGTGCTGGAAAGGGGCATAAAAGAGAAAACCTGGACTGGGGGATGACTGCCGCGACTCAAGTTCTGCTCAAGTGCTGGCACGGCTGAATTGCCTCAGCGCCACCGCGACGCTACCTCATCCCCCCCTCAGCGCCCCATAACGTCACCCCGACATAACGTCTGTATCTGTCACCTCTGCCCCCTCTGCCACCTCTATCTCCCCTGTTGCCATACCTGGGGGATAGGCCGTTCAGGAGGTCAGGGAAGGACAGCGATCGTCAGCTAACGATCGTCCAATTTCGGGGTCTTTAGGGCCACCTCTTCAGCCGTTGGCGAGTCCACGGCTAGGGGGTCTTGGTATAGCGCTGCCCAGGCTTCCGGGAAACCCGTGAGCAGGTCCGCCGATGGTGGGAGTGCCCGGGGATGAATGGCCTGTTCCACCTGCTCCACTTGATGGCTATTGATCCGTCCCGCCACCTGGAAGAGAACGCGATCGGCACTCTTGCCCAGATCCAGCATGGTGTGGGACCAACTGGGGGCCACCAGAATCACACAGAAGACTCCCCCCGATGCTGACAGAAGCCAACGTAAATTCAAGCCATAGCGATCGAGAAAGGCAAAAACTGGCTGAAGCTGTGTGTATTTGAGGGTTTGGAACTGCTCCCGTAGTCGATCGACGCGATCCTTCACCTGCCAAAAGAGCTGACTGGGTAAGTCCTGACCCGATCGGGGCAGAATCTGAGCCTGTCGCCGCCCCCACTGGGAAAGACGCTCATCTAGTTCTGATAAGCGCAGATAGAGCAGCTCACCCAGGTTATAGCCCAAAATATAGCCGTAGGTGTTCACTAGGTAGAAGGTGAGCATCTGGAAAAAGCCGAAATGCACCACCGGAGCCAAAGTCATTTCCCCCGACTGGGAATAGAAGATCCCCACGGTATAGAAGGACCAACTGGCCACCAATCCGCCGTAGTCCACCACGGGCTTCAGGAACACCTGCCGGAGGGGAATATGCTCGCTGGTGACGTTCACATCCTCATGGAGATACTTGGACAGAAGACGCTTGGTTAAGGTCGGGCGTTGGGCCGGGGGGGGCGTGGTCGGTCGCGGTTGGAAGGGGTTTAAGGCCCCCTCGATTAACATTCGCCGCCCAACCCAGTAGTAGAGAAAATACTGAATTAACGTATAGGGTAAGAGACCTGACCAGGTAAAAGCCCGTTCCCAAGGCCCCAGGGCATCCACAATTAGGAAGAAACCCAAATCACAGCCGATTTTCCAAGCCATCAAGCCCAGGGCTTGGTCAAAAAGCTGGGGCAAATCCCCCTGCCAGCGCTGAAAGAACTGGGTGCCTTGGAGCCGCTGGAGCAGGGACTGCACCGCCGGTTGCCGCAGCAGTACGCCCTGGATCAGCAAATCCCGAATCAGAATATAGCCCAGGAGTGGAATCAGGATTTGGCAGAGCTTACTCATGCCATAGCGCATCCCCATGGAATTAATCGAAAACAGAGCCAAAAAGGACGGATGGGTGATCCAGTCCGACCCCAGCAGAAGCTGCATCATTAAATTACTGTCCTCCTCGATAATTCAGCACCAGTAGGCTCCTTGCTCCGATTTTTAAGCGGAGTACCGCCGATCGATTGGAATAGAGGCCCGGAACACTCTCGAGTACCGTCTCAGTCCCGTAGCCCTGGCCCGACCCCGCCGCTGCCGCATCATGGCTCCAGTCCCCATCAAAGAGCACGGACCACTGTCCCGCAAACCCCTCTGGTACCGGTACCTCGTAGGTTTCAGCCCCCTGGAACACCGTTGCCCCAAAGTTGAAGATCACCAGCAGGGAGTCCTCAATTTGAGTGGGATTCAAGCGGAAGAGGCTGAGGAGTGAAGCCGAAGAGTCGTGGTGGTTAACCTCAATTTTGACGAGGGGCTGGTAAGTGGACTCGTTCACCTTGGTGTAGCGGCGGAACAGACCCCGCAGCGTCACCAAATCCCGGCGATGCTGCTGGTGTTGGCGCAAAATCTCCGCCGTATCCAGTCCCGTGGCTTCCCAGGTGGCTAACTGGCTGGGACTGAGCCCATCCCAGGCCACCTTCCACTGCTCTGGGTCATCAAGGCAGCCCAGGCTCAGCGCATCCACACTGGGCACAAACATATAGCGCAGATTCGCCAGAAACATGGTCAGGGCTTCGGCATTCCGCACCGTGCGCCGCACAAAGTCCAAAAGCTGGGTTGGCTCCAGCAGCCCCATCTGGACCAATTCTTCCCCCTGGTTTTTAGCCAATTGGCCAGGATTGCCGCCATAGGCCCAGGGCACATAGGGTCGCCCTTGGACGATGTGTTGACAGTACCAGGTTTCATCGTGGAGCTGGGCATAATAAGCTTCCCGCCGCTTTGATTGCAGCACCTGATGGGCATGGCCCGCGAGGACTTCCATGCTGGGGTAGAGGGGCCTCTCCATTTGGGAGGGGGGCTTATAGAGTTCCTCGACGATCGTGAAGCCGATCGGTGCATAAAACACATCAATAAAGTCTTGAACTGCCGGATTGCCAGCGACTTCAAAGGTTTCCCCCAGGGTCACCACATCGGGGCAGTGTTCCCGCAGTGCGGCCTTGAGTTCCCGAATAAACTGCTCCGCATAGTTCTGGTTGCGGTTGGAGTACTGGAGAATGAGACCATCCACATAGTCGATCCGTAGCACCTTGAGGCGATACTTTTGGGCGAAGGTGACAATTTTTTCCGCCAGCAACTTTCGGAAGTTTGGCTCGGCCAGGTTTAGCATCCAGGTGCCATAGTCCCGGAAGAGGAAGGGATCGGGATCCACAAACACCGGCATGCCGCTTGCGGGGTCTTGAATTTGATCCAAGGATCCGGCAAAGGGGGTTCTGACCTGGTGGGCAAAAATGAGGTCTGGAATTAACTGAATTTGGTTGGCATAAAAGCGATCGACCAGCTTCTTGAAAGCATCCGTCTTCCCGACCTGCCAATCGGTTTCGATAAAGTTATAGGTGAGATAATTAAATTTTGGATCCAGGTGGGAGCGGTTGGCCACGGAGGCGCAGACGGGCACCATAACCTCATCAATATTCCAGGTGGCCAGTTGCCCTGGGATGTCGGTTTTTAAGATGCGATCGGCAATGGACCCCTGGAGTAGCTCCTCCAAATCTCGGGCCGCAAACTTGCCCCCCTTATAGCCCGCCAACAGGCCCTCCAGGGTCGTTTCTAGGAGAACCTTAGCGTGGTCGTAGCGCGGTGGCTGGCTTTCCCAGGCATAGGTCACCGTGGGCACATAGGGCGTGCCGTAAAAGCTTTCGAGATCCGTTAAGGGGGCGAAGGGTTGCCAGGTTCCCGCCGCATCACGGTAACGAAAGTGGAGGGCGCTCCCTTCCAGAATATGGGTCAAGGTCGCGGTCCAGCAGGGCTGATCGGTCTGGGGGGGGCTGAGAAAATGCCACGATCCGTCCTCCACTTGCACCTGGATCGCCACGTCCTGGGTTTGGGTATAATCGCCAACGCCATCCCGACTGAGGCGAGGAAAATAAACTGCAATTGCCAAATCAACCGATCCATTGGTGTGGACCTGGCTGACGTGGGTCAAGTATTGGGGCCGGTAACGGGAAGCCTCCCGCTCCGAGTCCGGTCCCGCAACCTGTGTCGGAGATGCAGAGGCTGAGGCATTGCCTCGGGGTAAGAGCCGCTGTACCGATCGCAATAGCTCAGACTGAATACTTGTCATAGTCGATGGTCGGGACTCCAGTGTGGAAATTTAAAGTGCAGCAAGGCACCGTGGATCCCAAGTCACACCAGGGAAAGCTGGAGGAGCAGAAGTTTGGGAGACCAACGGAGAACACTTGAAAAACCTAAACGACGTTGTGGACCCTTCTCTACTATTACAAAAAATTTACTTCCCCTAGGACACCTCGATTCATCCACATCTTGAGGAGATGGCCCACTCAGCAATCCGGGTTTGGGGGGGTGGCTTCGCCGATCCCCCCCGTTAATCGAGATACCCCCTAGAAGATATCGCTCTCGGGGGTTGCAAACAAGAGATTGATGCCAGCGTGATGCCGCTGGCCACGGTAGGGGTCCTGGAATCGGTGGGTTTACAGGACGGGGACTGATCGCAACCGTGCCATACAGGATCGGGAGTTGCTCCGCCGCAGACGGAGCAACTCCCCGCACCCGAGGTATCTGCCAGATCCTGGAGTCCGTTGGGGCGGATCCGGTTGGGTTGAGTGGGTTAGGACAGCTTGAAAAGCGGGGGCTTTGGCCGGCGACTCCCGCAAGCATCAGGCTTGGGGGGGGTGCTTTGCCGCCCGGCACAATTCCCAATCTACCCGGTAGAACCTGGGCGCTGGCCCTAGGGATCACGGGTGCAAGATCCTAGGGCGAGGACTTGACGGAGTAGGTACATCGACGCATACTTAATATAAATTAATATTGCTTGATCAATCTTCTCCTTAGCTTTAGCTTCCGTAACTTTCAGTTAACGTCGGTGGGTCAGATTTCCCCCAGATCGCTCTCTTCCCCATGGGGAACAGGAGAATTCGCCCCACACATAGGGGTCGCAACAACCTCGGTTGTTCGAGTTCCAAGGTGGGAATGGGTCAAATCCTGTTTTTGATCTGGGCTCTTCTGGTCAAGCGTGTGTTCCTACCGCAATCAATCAAAACCTGGGCCTCAGAATCCGGGCCTTCAAGCCCGTACCTAAAACCCCTGAGATTGCCCTATCCCTGAACAGTTTAGGGCCATATTTCTCCGCACTCTAGCGCTAGACTCCAAATCCGTTTCGGTTGATACAGCAACTCATGCGGAACTTCGAGATCCTAAATGCTAGGGTTTCTGAGAGTTTTGAGCCTGGCCTGTGACAGCGCAGTTTTAGCAACCTCTAAAACTCGGTGTTCTTCTCTGATTTTTGATTGAAATTCCATGGTCCTTCACGGGCTAGGGGTCTTCCCCATGGCCCTGAACCCATGGCAAAACGGGCGCAACGTGATCGCCTCCTCCGACACAACCCCGTGTTTTTCTGGTGACTCTTACCTGGAAATATCGGGGTTTTACGCTAAATTCTCGCCTGCTTTTTCCCAGGTCCTTGCCCGCAAGCCCTCTCATCCTGAGAACGGTCTTATCCAGCGTTGGTGGGTCACAAGTGCAGCGTTTAAGAGTCTGACCTGCGAGTTCGTCTAGATCCCTAGGTCTTTTTGATATGAGTATTTTTGAGCTACTTTTAGCCTACAAATTGATGGCGACGACCCCTGAGCTTCAGGGGCCATCCGCCATCGCTGGGGAGCAGCCCCGAGTGGCCGCCCCTGTTGCGGATCAGCAAGTTGCCTCTGCTACTTTAGCCACGATCGAGGCAGAGGCTGGACCCTGGACTTCCAGTGTCCTTATCCCCCGTAGCCAACAGGTGGCCCAGTCCATTCCGGGTCTCCAGACTATTTCTAACGAGAGCTTGGACTTCGATCGCCTGGATCTCACCGAGGTTGAGTCCGGGGCCAAGCTGATTGCCGAAGGTGTGGAATCTCCCTTCTCCCTTCAGCAGGTGTGGGCTGTCCTCCGTCAGCAAGTGGCCACGGGCCGCGACTTCCTCTCGCGCTACATCAATCGAGTTTGGCAGTATATCACCGCCTCCCAGTCCACCCCGTCCTATGCCTATGGCGATCGGGATGGGGCCAACTTTGATCAGGAGGCCGTTGCCCTGGACATGATTCCTGAGTCGGAGGATGCCGGTCCCCCGCCCAAGGTGCGCAATCAGTATGTGGTCAGCCCCGATGTGGACCAGCTCCACCTGGCGGCGGTGGAACTATTGGAACAGGAACCCGAGCGTGATCCCTCCACGTTCAAGCCCGCAGCGGGAGTTCGTTTTAACGATGACAATTCCATTACCTTCCGGATTTTTGTTGGGAACGATCGCGATCGGCTGCGGCTGATTGGGGACTTCAATAACTGGGGACAGGATGTGGACCTGGCGAGCTACGAGCTCCAGCCCACCGCCGAGAACCCCATCATTCATGAGCTGACCCTCCCCCCCGGTCAGTACCACAAGATGCAGTACCGGCTTGTGGATCAAAACGGAGACCAGCGTCTTGATCTAACGGCACCGCTGTTCTCGACTCCGGCTTTTAATCGTCGTTTCTACGAGAATCGCACGGACGAAAAAGCTCTCAACGCTGTGATTTGGAAGCCAGAACCGATTCCGGCCCGCGACTTGGCGGCCCCGATCGATCTCCGGGCCAAGTCCCTCTCCATTCTGGAAACGGACATTGTCTCCCTGGCCCTGAAGTGGACCTGCCAAAATCCCGACTCCCCTTTCTACGGCAAGATGGGATCCGAGGTGATTGATAACCTCTACAACTTCGTGGGCGAATGTGGTTTACCGGAGAAGCTGGCGGAGCTGGGCTATAACGCGGTTCAGTTTATGCCCCTCGATACCCATGTGGACTTCTGGGAGCCGGATGCGGAGTACTTTCCCGACTGGCGCTACAGCTACCAAATCATTAATTACTACGGGAAGCATGCGGACTTTGGCAGCCCCGATGAACTGCGCCGCATGGTCAACGCTTTCCACAAGTCCGATGTGGGGGTGGTTCTGGATGTGGTGTATAGCCACTACTCTGACCATGGCAACAACGAACCCCGCGAATTTGGTGCGGTGGGCTATTCCAAATATCACCGTCAGGATGGTTGGGAGCTGTACGGCGGTCCTTGGACTGAGTGGGGCACCCGTCGCTTTACCTACTCCGATGAGATTCGCCAAAATATCATCGATGCGGCCCTGAACAATGTCCTTAACTACGGCTTTGATGGTCTGCGCCTGGATAACGTCAATGGCATTGACTACGAACCCTACGGGCGTGAGCTGCTGCGGGAAATCACCGATGCGGTCCATGACTATCGCCCCGGGGCTGTGGTCATTGGGGAAGGCTATTTTGGGGATCCCTGGCTTAACCGTGCCAACGAGTACGGCGGTGCCGGTCTGACCACCACCTATAGCGATCGCTTCTACCTCTGGTTCACGGAGGATCTGATGAAGTACACCGACGAGATTGACTCCTGGCGGTTGGACTACATGCTCAACCAGGATTGGCCCCGTGCGCTCCTCTACTATCCGGGGAACCACGACGAGTTTGCCAACCCCGGTAACCCCTTCCAAACCCGAGGTCGCTACCTGGTCGATGCCATTAATGGGGGCGATTTCCACAATCGCAAGATCCAGTCCTGGGCAGCCCTCAATATGTTTGCCAGTTCCTACTACCTGGATATGTTCCAGTTGTGGACCCTGCAAAACGGCAACCTTAACCAGAATGCGCCGATCGACTGGCCCCGTCTCCAAGGTCAGAATGTCCAGGAGATTGTGAACCTTCAGTCGGAAATGAAGGACTTCTTCACGAGCCAGCCTGCCTTTGCTCCCCACAATATGCACCGCAACATGGTGCGGTGGATTGACCACGAGAATAAGATTGTCGAGTTTGAGCGGATCGACTTCTCCACGGGTCAGCGGGTCTATGTGGTGGTGAACCTGGGGGATCAGGCCTTTGAGGACTACCGCATTGCCGTGGCTCCCAAGGAGGCCACCTTCCGCCTCGGTGTGGATAGTGATAAGCCTGAGAATGGTGGAGCGGGTCACAACCCCGAGTACATGGAGTCCGCTGAGAATCAGTTGTCCTTCTATCTGCCCTCCTATGGTGTGGTTGGCTTTGTCCAAGAGGATCGGATCGAGCCGATCGACCTCACTCCCAAGCCCGTGGTCGAAGTGGACTACGAGTTCACAAACCCTGGACCCTACAAACGCTAGGGCCACCCTCCCCCCAACCGGGGGGATTCACTCGGGAATCTAGACGCAATTATTTTTACCCTTGAGAGCAGATTGAGCCTGAATTCTGGTATCACGTCCCAGACCAGCAGGGTCTCATCTGCTCTTCTGCTATACCGCCCCAGCTGTGTTGCTGCGATCGGCTCATTCCACTATTTTCGAGGGCAGTCGATCGCCGGATCGAAGCCCGCTCCCCTACAGATTCGGGATGAAGGTGCTGCCCAGGTAGCCCATGGGTCAGTCAATTTTTCAGCAACAGGTTTCGCTTCGTGTCCTCTGCCCTGGTTTTACAGGAGCCGATGCTTCAATCGCCCGATTTAGTCCCAGATGCTCTTGACCGTGAGTGCGGTTGCCATGCTGTCAGTGGCCATTGCCCGTTTTAAGGTGTCAGCCCTAGGTTGCAGCGAATTCATTGGGTCAGGATGCCTCGGTAGCGATCGACTCTCCCATGCTGTCCTCACAAACGGATCCGTTACAATTGCCCTATCAACCCCCCGCCTCTGATCGGGATTGCTTGAGACTCCTAGTTTTCAGCCTATTCCATGGATATCTGGGTTAAGAGCAGTTTATTTCGCTGATTTCTCCCCTTTACTCCTACTTCCCCTTTCACTCCGCCCAAAGCAACCTCTTCGCCCATTGGTGCAATGAAGTCTTTGTCCTCTTCTTTTCCCTCTCTGGTTCAGCTCACCTGGGTCCGTCTGATCACGATGGCCCTCCTCACCCTCGTGTTTTGGGGGTGGATGATGGCGAGTAGTCTTGCGGCTGAAGTCACTCCAGTTCCCCCCATTCGCTGGGTGGGCAGTCTCTTCCCCGCCGGCCAATCCAGTACAACCATTGGTATTAACCAGTCTTTGGAGGTGTTTACCCAGGTCTATCAACCCCAAGTTACCGAAGAAACGGGCCAAGGCGAGCAGGTGGAGTGTGAACTGTTCTGGAGTGAAGTGGACGAGTTTGGGGGAATCTGGAAGCGCATACAGTCAATGTCCATGGTCTATAGCGGTGATATTGGTAATAATGACGAATACCAAGGCAGTATCACTGACTATACGGGCCTTTATGAGTTCACAACCCGATGTACCGACACCCGCACTGGCCAGACTCTCTGGCAGCCGGACGGTAATGGTCGCCTGGTGATTAGTCCTTTGGTGGGGCGTACCCTCGATCGTCGTGCCCTGTGGGTAGAACAGGCCCACATTGCCTGGAATAGTAAGGGGGCTTCTAGCTATGAACTCCACTCCAGTGTGAATGGTGAGTTGGTGATTCCAGTGACCAGTGGCCTAGGGATTCCCCTCCGCTTCGATCGAACCCTCGATCGTGACACCTATGCCAAATTCCCCAATGTGGCGGGGTATGACTCCTGGTATCTATCCTCGAAATATTGGGATCAAATTCCCAAAATTCTGACGGGAGAAGTGGCCATTGCTTCCTACGACCTCTATGGCAAGCTAGTGGATGCCACTACGCTTCAACTGCAGGGGGTTTTGGATGATCTCTACAGTTATGACGGGGAGTTGGGGGTTATTTATGAGGCGGACACACCAACGCTGAAGCTGTGGGCCCCCACCGCCCAAACCGTCAAATTGTGGCGCTTCGCCGATGCTAATCCCAACACACAACCCGTGATTGAGCCGCTTAGCTTCGATCGCGAGACCGGGGTCTGGAGTATTACCGGTGATCCCAGCTGGGATCGACAGTACTACCTCTACGAAGTGGAGGTTTATGTCCCCTATAGCCGTCGGGTTGAGAAAAACCTCGTGACGGATCCCTATTCTGTCAATCTGTCGGAAAACAGTCGTCGCAGCCAAATTGTCGATCTTTATCACGATCCCAGCCTCATGCCTTCGGGTTGGAGCACCCTTGCCAAGCCCCTGATTGACTCCCCCGAAGATATTGCCATTTACGAAGTCCATGTGCGGGACTTTAGTCGAGACGATGAAACCGTCGCTCCGATCGATCGGGGAAAGTTTTCCGCCTTCACCTACACCGGACAGCCCGAGCATCCTGCCCTGTCCAATGGCATGAACCATCTCAAAAACCTGGCGGTGGCGGGGCTGACT
This sequence comes from Prochlorothrix sp., assembly GCA_035285005.1. Taxonomy (GTDB): domain Bacteria; phylum Cyanobacteriota; class Cyanobacteriia; order Prochlorotrichales; family Prochlorotrichaceae; genus Prochlorothrix. The sequence continues at coordinate 27,735 of JAYKIB010000213.1, read as the reverse complement.
CATATTCATTTGTTACCCCCCTTTGATTTCGCATCGGTGGATGAGGATGTGCGGGAGCGTATTGACCCCAAAATCAGTACTCTGCGTAGTTTTCGGGCTGATACCGTGGAGCAGCAGGCCATTATTGGTGCGAGTCGCTGGAATGATAGCTTTAACTGGGGCTACGATCCGTACCACTACGGTGTGCCCGAGGGGAGTTACGCGACCAACCGCAATGGGGGCACTCGAATTCTAGAGTTTCGCCAGATGGTCCAGTCCCTGAATGAAATGGGTCTGCGGGTGGTGATGGATATGGTCTATAACCACACCTTTGCCAATGGTTTGTATACCCAGGCCGTGCTCGATCAAGTGGTGCCTGGGTATTACCATCGCTACGACAACAATGGCATTCCCCAAAGTGCGAGTTGCTGTGCCGATACCGCCACAGAATTCGCCATGATGGAAAAGCTGATGATCGATACCCTTAAGCGCTGGGCTGTGGCCTATAAGGTGGATAGTTTCCGCTTTGACCTGATGAATTTTCACACCGTGGACAACATGGTTAAGGTCAAGGATACGCTTCAAGCCCTGACCCTAGAGGAGGATGGGATCGATGGTTCTCAAATTTACATCTATGGCGAAGGATGGGATTTTGGCTCCGCAAAGGATAAAGGGCTCTATTACGCCAAGCAGTACCACATGGGAGGTACCGGTGTGGGGACCTTTAATGACAAGATTCGGGATGCAATTCACGGGGGCTACTCCCAAAATTCCACGGATATTCACCGACAGGGATTTATTAATGGACAAGCCTACGATTGGAATGGCTACTTCTACGATCGCCGCTTTCGGAGCGACCTGCGTAATTCCATGGATCGGCTCCGCATTGGTTTAGCGGGTAGCCTACGGGACTACTATATCCAAGACCAAAACAACAACTGGATCTCTGGACAACAACTCAACGGTTCGGGCTATGCACTGGATCCTCAGGAAAGTGTGAACTATGCATCGAAGCACGATAATGAAACCCTCTACGACTTGAATGTTCACAAGTTGCCTGCGGGTCACAATGGGATGGCTAACACCAGCATGGACGATCGGGTGCGGAGCCAAAACCTGGCCCTCAGTTTGATTGGCTTTAGCCAGGGGGTTCCCTTTTTCCACCTTGGCAGTGATATGTTGCGATCCAAGTCCCTCGATCGTAATAGTTACGACTCGGGCGACTGGTTTAATCGGGTTGACTTTAGCTACCAGGATAATAACTTTGGTGTTGGTCTTCCCCCGGCTTGGGATAACCAAAATCTCTGGTCAGAAATGGCCCCTCTTTTGCGTGATCCTAACCTTAAACCGCAGCAACCAGATATTCTTAAGTGCGTTAGCCATCTGCAGGAAGTATTGAAGATCCGTAAGAGTTCTAAGCTATTTCGGCTGGAAACCGCAGACGAGATCAAATCTCGTGTTCGTTTTTACAATACGGGGGCTAACCAGATTGATGCTCTGATTGTGATGTCGATTGATGATACAGTGGGGGCGGATCTCGATCCCAATGCCGATCGTTTGATGGTTTTCTTTAATGCTGATAAGTTTGACAAGTATATTACGCTTCCTGAATTTGCTAAAACTGACATGATGCTCCACCCCATTCAGGCCAACTCCGATGATCCTGTGGTCCAGTCCGCTAGTTTTCGGTCTGAAACAGGGGAGTTTAAGGTTCCAGCTCGCACCACCGCAGTGTTTGTATTACCCCAATCCTAAGGACCGCCAGCCCAGTGTATGCTCAGGGGCCTCGGAGAGGTGGTTTTGCCACTTCCCTGATCAGCCCTGAAACTCCATGGCGATCGCCATTTTGTCCGGGATAAGTTTGGGGATTGCCAACCCCATGGGGTCCCAACCCATGGGTCTGTTGCCCAATCCCGGGTTCTTGCCAATAACCCAAGATTGGCAACCCAATTAATCGAGATGCCCGAACGCATTAGGGCTTGGATGCGTGACCTCGCTGCCCATCTCTATTCATTGAGGTATCCCCACAGATTCTGCTCCCTTCCCCACCTCTCCCCGCCCTCTTATTGGTGTTTTTATGACTGGAAAAACCCTGGAAGCCCCCCTGCCGCCTCCGCAGTCTTCCGCCTCTCCCCCCCTTCAGGAGCCGGTGGACAACCTGCCCAAACCTCCGTCCACCATAGAGCGCTATAGCTATCTCAATCCACCGCGTTATTGGGCATATTGGGGAATCTTTGCATCACTGCTGATTCTGATGTCGAGTCTCTGGTTTCTGTGGCGAACCCAGTTTTGGCCCTATGCCTTTTATATTGCCTTAACGTCTGCATGGACCTTCCCCCACTTTCTCTTTGTCCTATGCAGCAAGAACTTTAATTCAGCCGATCACCTTGAGGTTGTGGGGCAGCATCTGGATCACACAACAACGGCTTCTGTTGATGTGTTTATTCCCACCTGTGGTGAGGATCTCAGCATCATTGAGAATACCCTTTATTACGCCTCTAAACTTAACTATCCCAACCTCAACCTCTATGTTTTGGATGATGGAGGCTGTGCAGAGGTAGAACGGTTGGCACGGAAGTATCATTTCCACTATTTATGCCGTCCCAACCGGGGAGAGATGAAAAAAGCAGGAAACCTGCTCTATGCTTACCATCGCTCCAAGGGAGACTATATTTTAGTGTTGGATGCGGACTTTGCGGTGGCAGCGTCAGCCCTACAGCATCTGGTTCCCTGGATGGCGGCACAACCTGATACGGCGATCGTCCAAACGCCCCAATATTTCAGCACCGATTCGACTCAGCCCTGGTCTGCTCGGGGTGCTGCCTACTGTCAGGAGGTTTTCTACCGGATTATTCAACCCGCGCGGGATTATCTGGGGCAGTCAGCGATCTGTGTGGGGACGAATGCCCTGTATCGACGGTCTGCCCTGGAGGCGATCGGGGGCTTCTATCAAGTGGCTGCCTCCGAGGATGTCCACAATGGGGTAGCCCTCATTAGTCAGGGTTGGAAAATTAAGTATTTGCCGTTGCTGATTGCTCGGGGTCTGTGTCCTGACACGGCCCAGGGACTGTTTAAGCAGCACTATCGCTGGTGTAGTGGCAGTATGCGCCTGATTACCTCCAGCTTCTTCTGGAAAAGCCCCATGGCAGTGTGGCAGAAGCTGATCTATCTCTGTGGCGCCTGTTATTATCCGGCGACGGCCATCAGTGTCCCGGCGGCTCTATTCCAGGTGGGGGTGATGCTGCTGTGGCTCGATGATGATGTGAAGTGGTATGTGGCCTTCCTGTTTTTGCCCAAAATTGTGTTCGTCTATTTGATTATGCCGCTGTGGAACCAGGCGAACTGGGGTCTGCACAGCATCAAAGCTGCCATTACGTTTGCCTGGGCCTACCTGATTGCCATCGTGGATTTGGTGACCCAGCGTACGGAGGGTTGGATTGCCACGGGGGCGGCCCAAAGGTCGAGTCGCTACCAAATTTTCCAAAGACTACTGGCAGTTTACTGTGTTTGCCATGCGCTCTTGCTATTGCCTACCCTCAAGGCCGATTGGTACAACTATCTCCCGATCGCGGCGAGTCATGGCTTCTCCCTGTATTTGGGACTAGATTTGCTCAGCGATCGATCGTCTCGCTAACGGATCTGTCTAGCGGCCAACGCTGAGGTGAGGCTGGATGTACTCCGCCGGAGGCGGGTTATCTTTTGGGTCCTTAGGGTGCGTTACGTAGGGTGCGTTACGGCACCGCCTAGCCCACCCCAGCCCCAGGCTGGGGTGGCGGTGATCGTGATTGATACCCTTTTCAAAAGCGACCCAGGGATCGGCCATCCCAGAGGTCATGCTCCAGACGCTATGTTCCAACTGCCAGGATGCAATAAATGGGCAATTTCGCGACAGTATCGATTGCACTGGGGCGAGGTGCGCAAATCTGGATGCCGAGGGTAGGGTAAATCAATGGGCAAGTCAGCGATCGATCGGCCTGGTTTTGACGCCATCACCACCACCCGACTGGATAAATAAACCGCCTCATAGAGATTGTGGGTCACAAAAACTACGGTCCACTGCTGTCGCTGCCAGAGGTCTAGTAACTCTTCATTCAATTGGCTGCGGGTAATCTCATCCAGGGCACCAAAGGGTTCGTCCATCAATAAAACCTGGGGTTGAGTCACCAGGGCCCGGGCGATCGACACCCGCATTTTCATTCCCCCCGATAACTCCCGAGGATAGGCCCGCCCAAACTCCGTCAGCCCCACCTTGGCCAAAATGTCCGCCACCGCTGTTTGGCGCTGGCGGGGGGACTGTCCCGCCAGTTTTAGGGGCAAGGCCACATTCTCCGTCACCGTGGCCCAGGGCAGGAGAGCCGGTTCCTGGAACACGTAGGCCAAACTAAATCCTGCCTCGATACTGGGGCGATCGATCTGGCCCTGGGAAGGTTGCTCGAGTCCTGCTAAGAGTCGTAAAACAGTGCTTTTGCCACATCCCGACGGTCCCACGAGACTGACAAATTGCCCGGTGGGAACTTGTAAGGTCATGTCCTGGAGGGCGATCGCGCCGGAATTGTAGGTTTTGTGGACATGGTGCAGCGCAAAGGTGACTGGAGCCATGGGAGATGAAGGACCGAGTACAAACAGAACTTCATAAGATTACTAAAGGTTCGACCCGATCGGGGACTTCTCTCGTTAGTCTAGAACAGGTGAATTTGACCCAGCCCTCCAGGTTTTTTAGCCATGTCCCCGATCTCCACAGCCCACTCTGGCGCCAATTCTGGTTCTACTTCTGGTTTCACTTCTGGTTCCGATTCCGGTCATCAGGCTGACGCTACCGCAGGTTCCGCTGCGGCCCTCCTGTCCCTAACTGCGCTGTACAGTGCACTGCGCGCCACCTATCCCACGGCGGGTCTGGAAACGGAGCTGCTGTCCTTGGGGGTAACGGGGGCCAGTGCTCCGCCCTCTGGGTATGGGGTGCGGGCGGTGGTGCGCACGGAACATTTAGTTTTGGCGACGGCCATGGCCCAGGGAGATAGCCTGGAGGCGGCGGAGGATCGGGCCTGTCGTCGGGTGTTGGAATTGCTGGGACTGCATTGTTGGCCGGAGGATGGGCGGCAAGGGGCTGGGCAAGGCGGTGGGGTACGGGGTGGGGTGCGGCAAGGGGGTGCGGTCCAAGGGGGTGCGGTCCAAGGGGGCCGGGGAGCCATGGGAGCCGATCGCGAGGCTGGGGAATCGGGTTCCCCAACTCCAGTCGCTCGGGGTTTGGATACTGGGGCGCCAGTGGAGGAGAGCGCGGTTAGGGCCGATGCTGTGAAGTCTGGATCGACACCGGCTAACCCGCCCACCCACCCTGAGGCCGTTGCCCCCCTCCTCAATTTTGATGCCCCCCACAGCACAAACGGTCATCGACCTTCGGCTCCGGCAGATGGGGTTCCAGCAGATGCGGCTCTCGTGGACGGAAGTGCGGCGGATACAACTTCGGCAGAGGTCGCCTTGGCCACTCCCCCATCGATTCCCCCATCGATCGATACACCCCTTGATGTCACGCCAGCCAATCCAAGTTTGGTGGATGCCGCCCCATTGGATTCAGCCTCGGTCAATGCAACGCCAATCCCCTTGGCCACCAGCCCCAATCGGCCTTCTCCCCCTGCAACCGATGGGGTCCCGACCGCTGGCCTGTCCCCCGAGCCGGCTCCGCCCCTCTCCGTCGTCCCGCCTCCGGACTCCACCCCCACCCTGTCCCTGGTTCCGCCCCTCGGCTCCCCGGCGCCCACGGCCTCCCCATCTTCTACCGCTGCTGCGCCCCCGGCGCCAGCGCCGCCGACCCCACTCCCCGCCGTCGAAGACTGGGGAGAGTCCCTGGCTCAGCTGGATGTGGAGGTGCGGCGGTTGGGCTGGACTCCCCAACAGGAAGCCGACTATCTCCAGGCCCACTACGGCCACCCATCGCGGGACTATGTGACGGAATATGCAGAATTACTGGATCTGATCCAGGCGTTGAAGGCAATCCCAAGCCCGACGCCAACTTCGGAGCCGGGGTCAGGCCCGATCGTGGATCCGTTCCCCGTCAGCAGTGGTATTGCCCCCTGGCGACCCACCCCCGATCCAGGTCATGCGGCCCCTGTTGCTACGCCCGCTGCGCCTGCTGTGCCACAACCGACTGTGGCTTCGTCCCCTGGCTCTGCGGCCTCTGGCGATCCGGTGACCTACACCTCTCCCCCCACCTGGGAGACTGCCCCGGTGGCCACGGTTCCCAACCCTAGCCCAACTCCCAGCCCCTATTCTGAACCAGATCCCCCGGCCGAGCCCCCACCGACCCCTATCCCCCCGGCGATCGCGGGGCTCTCTCGCTCTGAGATGATGGATCAGGTGTTGGTGGAATGTGAACGGTTGGGATGGACTCCCCAGCAGGGTAAGGACTATTTGCGTCAAGCCTATGGCAAAACGGCTCGAAGTCAGCTGACCAATGATGAACTGCGGGAATTTCTGACCTATCTTGGAAATTTGAGCTGATCTTCAGATTCCTTGGCTGCGGCTTTGCCGATCGCCCCAACCCTAATCCATGCAGGGGTCACAGGACGGAACTCCCCACCGTTTCCAGGTGCCCCTGACTTGCTGTTTCGTTCTAAGTCTATGTCTTTGTCCCAGTCTAATCACCCCAACGTTTGGCACCCCTTTACCCAGGCTAAAACCGCCCCTCCACCCCTCAAGGTTAAAGCAGCCCAGGGGGTATGGCTGGAGTTGGAGGCGGGCCAGCGCTTGATGGACTGTATCTCCAGTTGGTGGGTGAATACCCACGGCCACAGCCATCCCCACATTGCCCAGGCGCTCGCCCACCAAGCCCAAACCTTGGAACACGTGATTTTTGCAGGCTTTAGCCATGAACCAGCGGAGAAAATTTCAGAAAAGCTAGCGCAAAAGCTACCGGGCGACCTGAATCGGGTTTTCTTTTCCGATAATGGCTCCACTGCGGTGGAAGTGGCCCTGAAAATGGCCTACCAGTATTGGCAAAACCAGGGAGAAGCCCGATCGACCTTTTTGGCGTTTGAGGGAGCCTACCATGGGGATACCTTTGGGGCGATGGCCGTGGGGGAACGATCGCTGTTTACCGCTGCCTTTGAGGATTTAATGTTTGGGGTGGAGTTTATGCCCCTACCCCAGACCTGGTGGGGGGATGAGACAGTGGAGGAGCGGGAACAGCAGATTTTAGCCGCAATCCGGGCGCAGTTTGAGCAACATCCCCAGCAGTACGCCGCCATGATTATTGAGCCGCTGGTACAGGGGGCGGGTGGGATGCGGATGAGCCGGCCCGAGTTTCTGCGGCAACTGGTGCAGGTGTGCCGGGAGGCGGGGGTGCTGGTGATTTTGGATGAGGTGATGACGGGGTTTGGGCGCACAGGAGCCTGGTTCGCCTGTGAACGGGCCGGGGTTGAACCAGACTTAATTTGTCTATCTAAGGGAATTACGGGGGGATTTCTGCCCCTGGCGGTGACGGTGGCAACGGAGCATATCTATCAGGCATTTTACAGTGATAATCCCCAGCATACGCTGTATCATGGCCACAGTTATACCGCTAACCCCCTCGGCTGTGCAGCGGCGATCGCTGGCTGGGATCTCATGGAGCAAAATGAACCTCGCTTCCGAGGGATGGAGGCTCTGCATCGTCGGGGTTTGGCAGCATTGCAGGAGCTGCCGAATGTGAGTCGCTGTCGGGTGACGGGGACGATCGCAGCGTTGGAGTGGTCGGGGGATCGATCGGGCTATTTGAGTCAGTGGGGGCTGCAGGTGCGTCAGAAAGCGCGGGAACGGGGATTATTACTGCGGCCATTGGGCCATGTGCTCTATATTTTGCCACCCTACTGCATTACAGAAGCGGAGCTGAATTGGGTGTATGAACAGGTTGCGGCAATTCTGAAGGAACTGAGTGCTTGACCGCTGGGCGCTTGACCTCAACGTAGGTCTATGGTTCACCAGGCTTGGGTTCACCAGGCTTGTGGCGTGGGATATGGCTGTTTGAGGATGAACGTTCACCGAATATGGTTCACCGGGCTTGTGGCTCACCCTGGGATAGTCGATCGATATTAATGGGAGTGCGGGGGATTTGGGGGTGGAAAGCATCAACTTGCGCCCTTTAGTGCTCCTGCTCCCCAGATTGCTGCTGTTCCTGGAGCGACTGCCAACCCGCAGACCACAAATCCCGATCGTAGAGGGCCTTGGCATTCACCCAAACGCGCACCGTCTCATCACAGGCCGCCACCAACTCCGCAAAAACCCATCGGCCCTCATTCCGGCGACCAATTACCTGAAAATGCCGCCAACCGAAGAGGGTTTGCCGCGCAGTCCATTTAGACCCAAGTAAATGGGGAAAGCGTTGCTTTTTCGCCACGGTGTGGGCACCTCAATTCATCACCTAGAGCGGCTTCGTCGATCGTCCTGGTTCCTAAATGCGCCACTGTTTCCAGTCCCGGGGAATTCCCCCCGGCTCGCTGACCGTTTCGTCATTCGTTCTGGTGTCCGTGGGGGTTCCAAGGGCGGTCGCGTTATTACTCCCTTCTTCTGTCCCAAGGTTCGGATCCGTAGGGGTAGTGGGTTGGTAAGCCGCGATATAGATATAGGGGTGGCTGTCGTAGACCAAACTGGTGCAATAGAAATGTACTGGGTAAGTCAGACCTGTTTTGGCTTTAGGATTGGCCGGAAAGGTGAGGTAACCGTCCTGTTGCAGTGTTTTCCAGTAGTTTTCCCAGAGATCGGTAGTAATATTCGGCTCTAATTCCTGAATCGTCAGTTGGCGTAACTCCTTGGGGCTGTAGCCCAGCACCTTACTGGCAGTGTGACTGGCCTGGAGGACGCGCCCCCGTTGATCGCAAAAGAAATAGTATTGACTAATGCTCTCCAGTGCAGTTTGGAGTAGTGCGAGTTGGTGACTGGCCTTTTGCCGATCGACAATTTCCTGTTGCAGACGAATATTTTGATCCTCAAGCCGGCGGCGTAGGCTTTGAATTTTTAACTGGTGTTCAACCCGTGCCAGCACTTCGTCAAACTGAAAGGGCTTGGTGATATAGTCCACTGCCCCGGCCCGGAATCCCTTCACCTTATCCATGACATTGGTGACGGCACTGACAAAAATCACCGGAATATCGCAGGTACTGGGATCTGCTTTCAGATTTTGACAAACTTCATAGCCATCCACCATGGGCATCATGATATCGAGCAGAATGAGGTCCGGTTTGAGTGACTTGGCCGTGGGTACTGCCATGGCGCTGTTGTCCAAGCTCTCCACACGATAGCCCTGGCGGTTGAGTGCTACGGAGAGCAGGCGGATATTCTCGGGTCGATCGTCCACAATCAGGATGGTTGCCTTGGACTCCTCCTCTCCCGTCTGCCGTTGGTTAAAGCCCAAGGTCGAAAAAATATTTTTTTGGGTTTTGTCCATCTCCTGGCGATGGAGTGATCCCTGGCTTGAGAGCATTTGGTGGTATTTGGTCAGCCGTTCCAGTTCCTGCACCGCACCATTAATTTTGGGTGTCTCCCCGTAGAGCAGCTCTAGTGTGGCATTCAGATCGCTGAGGGGGTCAAAGCCCCGTTTGCTCTCCTGTACGAGGATTGACTGTAGGCAGTCCAGGTTTTGGTGAACAAGCTTGCGCAGGTAATAGCTGGTGGTGGGTGAGAGTTGCAGGTGTCTGTCCGAAGTAGCCATGGGGGTTCAGGAATTAAGCAGGGGTAGGCAAGCCGGGAGGAGAGGCTGGCTCCACAGGGAGCATCTGGGTGGCTGGATGGAGCGAGTTTGGGACTCGCAGGTCGCCCTAGGTTAGGACTAGACGAGCGGGGGGATGGGCGGCCCGATCGGGCCGGGGGGTTGTTAGAACGGTGGGGGTAGGGTTGTCAAGCTGTGGGATCCTCTCGATCGAAAAAGACTCGATCGAAAAAGAGGGGATTGGAACCACATCTTTGCTGTCTAGAGTCGTTGGGATTGTGCTTTTGCCATCAAACCATAATTCAGGGCAAGTCTCAGCTAATTGATGACCCGCCCTAGTCGCGATCAAGTTTGGCTCAGGTTTAATGATCGAGCGGGTTGCATAGTGTGAATACACGCTAACTCATACACGCTAACTTATATACGCTAACCCCTATACACCGACATGAATCTATACACCTCAACATCATATCGGTTTTTACGGTCCGATCGCCGCGATATCCTTAATTTTCTGGCGTTTTCTCCACACTTTCGCAGCAGAATGCCTGTGGTGGTAAGACATCAGGGCACCTCGATTAATACAGATTCTCACCGCAGTACCCACGGCAGAGTCAAGGCTGGGTTGCGCGGCTTCGCCGCGCAACCCAATTCATCGAGGTGCCCATCAGTGTGTTGAGGTGGGGGAAGCTGAAAATCCTTAGCGTTTTTTGCTGGCGATCGGGAGCTTTATTTAGGTCCCATCGCTGTGGTCGCCCCCAGAGCCATGGGGAGGGAGTGGCTCCTACGCGCTACCCTGGTAGACAGTGAACGATTTTTTCCTGAACCGACTGAACTGAATTTATGGCACGCGACCTACCGGGTTTTATTAAACGTTTAGAAGAACGGGGACAGTTACGGCGCATTGCCGCCCCGGTGGATCCCGACTTAGAAATTGCAGAAATCTCCAACCGAATGCTCCAGGCGGGGGGGCCGGCGCTGCTGTTTGAAAATGTCAAGGGATCACCTTACCCGGTGGCGATTAATCTTCTGGGAACGGTGGAACGGATTTGTTGGGCTATGGATATGGAGCAGCCCGAGGAACTGGAGGCCTTGGGGCGGAAGTTGGGGATGTTGCAGCAGCCCAAGCCGCCCAAGACGATCGCCCAGGCGGTGGACTTTGGCAAGGTTCTGTTTGATGTGGTGAAGGCGAAGCCGCTGCGGGACTTTATGCCGCCCTGTCAGCAGGTGGTGGTCCAGGGTGAGGCGCTCGATCTGCATCAGATTCCGATGATTCGGCCCTATCCGGGGGATGCGGGCAAGATTATCACCTTGGGTCTGGTGATTACCAAGGATTGTGAGACAGGAATCCCCAATGTGGGGGTTTATCGCCTGCAGTTGCAGTCGAAAACTACGATGACGGTGCATTGGCTCTCGGTGCGTGGGGGGGCACGACACCTGCGCAAGGCGGCGGAACAGGGCAAAAAACTGGAAATTGCGATCGCGATCGGGGTGGATCCCCTAGTGATTATGGCGGCGGCGACTCCGATTCCTGTGGATTTGTCGGAATGGCTCTTTGCCGGACTTTATGGCGGCAGTGGCATTCACTTGGCCAAGTGTAAAACCGTGGATCTGGAGGTGCCTGCCCAATGTGAGTTTGTGTTGGAGGGGACGATTACCCCCGGCGAGGTGCTGCCCGATGGTCCCTTTGGGGATCATATGGGGTACTACGGTGGCGTGGAGGATTCGCCGTTGGTGCGGTTCCACTGCCTCACCCATCGCAAGGATCCGATTTATCACACCACCTTTAGCGGTCGTCCGCCCAAGGAAGAGGCGATGATGGCGATCGCCCTGAATCGGATTTATACGCCGATTTTGCGGCAACAGGTTTCGGAAATTGTGGATTTTTTCCTACCAATGGAGGCGTTGAGCTACAAGGCGGCGATTTTGTCCATCGACAAGGCCTATCCCGGTCAAGCGCGACGGGCAGCCATGGCCTTCTGGACGGTCTTGCCCCAGTTCACCTACACCAAGTTTGTGATCGTGGTGGATAAGGATGTGAATATTCGGGATCCGCGCCAGGTGGTCTGGGCCCTGTCTTCCAAGGTGGATCCCTGTCGTGATGTCTTTATTTTGCCGGACACGCCCTTTGATACCTTGGATTTCGCCAGCGATCGACTGGGACTGGGGGGACGGATGGCGATCGATGCGACGACGAAAATTGGGCCGGAGACGAACCACGAATGGGGAGAACCCCTGGGATCGGATCCGGACATGGCGGCCCAGGTGGAGGCTCGCTGGGCGGAGTATGGTTTGGCGGATCTCCAGTTGGGTGAGGTGGATCCAAATCTTTTTGGGTATGACCTCTAGGGCGTGTCATCAATTAACAGCAGACCCCTAACGGCAGACCCCTTGCGGTATCAGAGTTACACGCCCGATCCAGTGGTGCGAGCTAGGGGCTGTGTCCCTGATTCTGAGGTCATTCTAGGGCTAAATGATGACAGCCCCTAGCCTTGGGGATGATCCCTAGCGAGGGAGCGGCGGGGGGCTCCAGGGGGATAAGGTCTGGTTCAGAGGGCTAGGTCTCCGCCATGGCCGGAGCCAGCGATGCTCACGCCACGATCGCCGGTAACCTTGTTACAATCCTCCGCCTCTTTTTCCTCCCGCCGGGGATCAAGCCTCAGTGATGCCAAATTCCTGGCAAGCAGGCAAGAAATTCCGGTTTTCATGGCCCGGCTGACTCAGCTTGAGCAGTGCAAACCGCTGGAGAGCACTCAAGCCCTGCCACTGCTCTAAACTCACAACCACCCCAACCAACTGGCCTTGGTCCTGGACCTGGAGCGGCACCGTCGTCTTGATCTCCCAGGGCAGGGGGTCGAGGATCGGTAGATCCTTGGGGGGGACTGACCCATGCTGCAAAACATAGCCATGGACTAGATCCCGGTAGGCAGCGATCGCGGCGGCTGTGTCACAGGGCGCATCCACCAGTGCCTGCCGCTCTGCCAAACTCAATTGGTGCCAGTGGCTCAGCTTTAGCTTTACGCCGCAGGTGTCCAACTTTAGGCGCACAACCATGGGAATACAGCGGAGTGCGTCCACAAAGTCCGTTTCAAACTGGAAGAAGGGAGTCATGCTGGGATTGGGCAGTGGGAATTTCACGGGCAAGGAGGGAACTGAGGGGGTGCACCTGCACCGCACAGGCTTTGAGTTCCGGTTCCAGGGAAATGGGGCAGGCTTCACTGTGGGTGAGCACATTGGCCTCCGCATCTTCAGCCCACAGTGCGCCCCAGTGCATGGGGGCAAAGAGAACACCGGGACTGATCGCTTTGGTGACTTGAGCCTGGAATTTGGTTGATCCACGGCGCGATCGAACCTCAACCCACGTCTCATTCTGAATGCCAAGCTTTTTGGCATCCTTAGGATGAATTTCCAGTAACGGTCGCGGATGCAGCTTGCGAATCTTCTCAATATGGCCGGTGCGGGTTTGGGTGTGCCAGTGGCCGTAGAGACGACCCACCGTTAAGACAAAGGGATAGGCCGGATCGACGGGTTCCGCCAGCCCCTGGCCATGGAAGGGCTTAAACCGGGCAAGACCGTCGGGGGTGGCAAATACGAGGTCCGTGTACAGGCGTTGCTCAGGACGATCGGCAGCCTGGACCCTGGGCTCGGAGTCGGGACAGGGCCAGTGAAGGGGAGCTGCTTGGAGTCGATCGTGGCTGAGGCCCGTCATGTCACAGAGTCGATCGCGGGTGAGTTGAACAAATTCAGCAAAAACCTCTGCCGAATTCGCAAAGGCAAATTGGGCTTCAAAGCCCAGGCGTCGTCCCACTTCCGCGAAAATTTCCCAGTCCGCCTTCGCCTGACCCACCGGGGGCCGGAAGGCGCTGCACAGGGTAACCCGACGCTCAGAATTGGTCATAATTCCTGTTTTTTCGCCCCACTGGGCTGCCGGAAGCACGAGGTGGGCATAATGGGCGGTTTCCGTGGGATAGTAGGCATCCTGGTAAACCGTGAAGGGGGAGCGTTGGAGGGCGGCCTGGGTTCGCTTTAGGTCCGGCATACTCACGGCTGGATTGGTGGCGGCAATCCACAGGAATTGCACCTCCCCCGTCTCCAAGCCGGTGATCATACTCCAGGCATCCCGACCGGGCTGGGCGGCGATCTGGCCCGCCGGTAATCCCCAGGCAGCTTCCACTTCTGCCCGATGCTCGGGATTTTTCACCACCCGGTAACCGGGCAGGAGGTGGGCCAAGCCGCCCGCTTCGCGACCCCCCATGGCGTTGGGCTGACCCGTGAGGGAAAAGGGGCCCGCACCGGGACGACCGACCTGACCACTGATGAGGTGTAGGTTAATGATGCTACAGACTTTGGCCGTACCCTGAACCGACTGGTTCACGCCCATGGACCACAGGGATAGGACATTATTGGCCTGGGACCAGTACTGGGCGGCCTTTTCTAAGTCATTGAGGCGAATACCGCACTGTCGCGCCACCAATTCCGGTGGATACTGGCGAATGACCGCCACATAGTCCGTAAAGCCCGTTGTACATTCATCAATAAAGAGACTGTCTAACTCGCCCCAGCGCATGAGGAGGTGGGCGATCCCATTGAGGAGGGTGACATCGGTGCCCGGTGTGATGGCGAGGTGCAGATCCGCTGCTTCGGCGGTTTTGGTGCGGCGTGGGTCCACCACTACCATTTTGACCTGACGATTGCGCCGATGGTGCTTGTGGAGGCGATTAAAGGCGATCGGGTGGCATTCCGCCGCATTGGTGCCAATCAAGAAGGCACAGTCGGTTAATTCTAAATCTTCGTAGCAGCAGGGGGGACCGTCGGAGCCAAAGGACTGGATGTAGCCTGCGACGGCTGAGGACATGCAAAGGCGGGAGTTGGCATCAAAATTATTGGTGCCCAAACACCCCTTCATTAATTTCTGGGCAATGTAGTAATCTTCGGTTTGGAACTGGCCGGAGCCATACATACAGAGGGAATCAACGCCATGGCTGGCTTTGGCCCGCTGAATTTCGTCAATAATGCGATCGAAGGCGGTATCCCAACTGACGGGTTCTAGGGGCTGGTCCAGGCTCTGGCGCATCAGGGGAGTTTTGAGGCGATTGCGATCGAGGCTTTCCGCCACCGTTGCGCCTTTGACGCAAACTTGACCCAAGCTGGAGGGATGGGATCGATCGCCCCGCACCTGCCAGAGGGGATTCCCGAGGGCATCCCGTTTGATGGCTTTACCCGGTTGGGCTGGGGGTAACACTTCCAAGCCACAGCCAACCCCACAGTAGGGACAGAGCGTTTTACTGGATTGCACCATAGAACTTCACAAGAGAGTCTCAGGAATCGCCAAATTAAGGAAATAAATCAAGTCACCAATAAAAGGGAAAGGATAGGGCCGTAGCCGCGATATTGAGGGCACTTCCAGGTTTAACCCCTAGGGTCTCCCCATCCGTGCCTTGCGATCGCGATCAACCTTGCCCCTCTCCCTTGCAATGAACCTTTTAACGATGGCTGACACAACTGTGTCAGCACGACTGGAGCCTCGAATTACATCAGACGGGCAGACTAATCTTCGGGCATAGCGGAGGGGTGGCCATGGGCTGCAACCACGTCCTGTTCTCCCTCATGAAACTCTGCAAAGGAGCCTTGGGGTTCTTCCAGAAAGAACGCGCACAGGAAGGCCACAATGAGACCGCCCACCCCGAGGACTTGGAAGAACTGGGCGTTGACAACGGCCATATTGGCCGTGCCGTTCGCGGCTTCCGAGGCATCCACCAGCAGCAAGCGGGTGGTGAGGTAGGCAACGGCCCCAACATTCCCGTAAGCCCCGACATTACCGGCAACTTGGCCCGTAATCCGTCGTTTGACCAAGGGCACAATGGCAAAGGTAGATCCTTCGGAAGATTGCACAAAGAAGGAGCAGGCCATGGTCAAAATGACCGCACCGGGAAGCCACCAGTTGCCATTGACCATGCTCATCATCAGGTAGCCAACCCCCATGCCTGCGGTGAGCACCACCATGGTCCACTTGCGGCTGCCCATGCTGTCGGAGATGATGCCACCTCCGGGGCGGGACATCAGGTTCATGAAGGCGTAGCTGGCTGCGATCAAACCGGCGGTTGCCTTATCCAGTTGGAACGTCCCCTCAAAGAAAGCGGGCAGGATCGTGACCACGGCTAGCTCAGAACCAAAGTTAACAATGTAGGTTAACTCTAAAATGGCCACCTGCTTGAACTTGTAGCGATCCTCCGGGGCGTAGCGCTTGGTTCCGTTTAGTAACTCTTTGTTCACTTCCCAGCAATTGTAAGCTTGGAAGAGGTAGAGGCCGACCAGGGCAGCAAAGGCAATATACATACCGCCAGTGGTCAAAAAGTCCACCCGCTTCAAGCGCCATGCCAGGACCATCAGGATGGCGGTCAGGGGCACATTCATGACCATCAGGAACCAAAAGTCGCGCACGCTGGTGACTTCAATGCCCCGAGCACTCTTGGGCCGCTGGTAGACCTTGCCCGGAGGGGTGTCGCTCACGGTGTTGTAGTAGATCACCCCGTAGACTGCGGCAATCAGGCCACTGCCGGCGATCGCCATGCGCCAGTTCAGCACATCCGTGGTGAAGGGCGGGAAGGTCAGCACGCGGAAGGTCTCTGCCTCCGGAAACTGGAACGAACCGGGTAGAACGCTCAGGCCCAGGGCAAACAGCACCATGGTGAAGGCGGAGAAGGCGGAACCAAAGTTACCCCAACCTCCATAAATCCCCTCTGCAGTTCCCACTTCCTTGGGGGGGAACCATTCCGCTGTCATCCGAATCCCAATGACAAAACCGGCGCCCACAATTCCCATCAGCAGCCGACCAAACACGAGTTGGTTAAAGCTCTGGGCTGTGGCGAAGATGATACAGGGAACGGCTGCATAAATGAGCAGGAGAGAGTAGGTCAGGCGTGGACCATACTTATCCAGCAGCATTCCGATAATAATCCGGGCAGGCACGGTCAGGGCCACATTACAGAGACCGATCGTCCCAGCTTGGGCTGGGCTCAGGCCGAACTCTTGGCGAATGGTGGTGGCAAAGGGAGGAAAGTTGAACCAGACCACAAAGGTCAGGAAAAAGGCAAACCAAGTGAGGTGCAGGATGCGATAACGCCCCTGGGTAGCCTTGGTAAAGAGCTCCGTTAGAAACATGAATCTTGGATCCTTGAGAAAAGCGTTCAAAGGGGGTCAGACAGGCATGGGGAGGCTGGACGGGAGCGTTCCCGGGGGTAAGTCCCTGAGATTGCTAGGCCAGACGGTTCGATCGGCATGCCGGCTCTAGAAACCGGGTCGGTGTTATCTGGGTTGCCGGTTCCACAACAGGCTGTTGAAGCACAACAGACTCTTGAGACAGGGTGAAGTCAAGTTTTACCCGCGTCGCGGGGATCCATGCTCCAGTCCTGTTCCCAGCCACTGGGCAATGCCGATGGGATGGGGTTTGATGCCCTGGGACTCGGGACTTGGAGGCTGAATGACAATCCAAGACTGGAGACAGTCAAGGCAGTCAACCTTTAACCCTCTGTGCTATTCTTCAAACTGTATAAAGCAGAACATTTTTGATGCTCCTGGGGTGAGAACTAGGGGCAATTTTTCGTGCTCGAGTTTGTTGATCTTCAGGGTTGAGTTTTGGATAGAAAACCGGGCTCAAACTCGCTAACACAAAGCAGGAGAAACCTGCGGGAGAAACCGAGGAATTCCCTAGGAAGTGCTGAAATCCTGTGAAAATTATGAAACTTTGGGTGTTGCACCAAAATCTTTCACTAGAATCCCATGGAGGACCGACTTTAAGTTGTCACAGGGAACACCTTTCATGACGCGCTGGCCTAGCTGGGCATCTTTGCCCACTTTGCCACCCATGTAGATGTCCACGCCCTCCGTTGGCTTACCATCGGCTCCACGGGCTTTGGTGCCCAGGAGTCCAATTTCCGCAACCTGGGGTTGGCCGCAGGAATTGGGGCAGCCAGTCCAATGCATCCGGATCGATCGGGGGAATTCAAGCTCTGACTCCAGTTCTCGGGCGATCGCGAGGGCACGCTGCTTGGTTTCCACTAAAGCAAAGTTGCAGAACTGGGCACCGGTGCAGGACACCAGCGATCGCACCAGCGGCGTTGGGTTTGTGCTGAACTTCTCCAGCAGGGGTTCCCGTAGGAGAGCGGTGAGGCGGGAGTCGGGGACATTGGGGATAATGACATTCTGCTCAACGGTTAAGCGCATTTCCCCATTGCCATAGACCTCGGCAATACGGGCCAGCTCTAGTAAGTCCGAGGCCATTAAACGACCAACGGGTACGAGCAGGCCCACATAGTTCAGGCCCTCCTGTTTCTGGGGATAAACCCCGATGTGGTCCCGCTTATCCCAGGAAAGTTCATCCTCGGGGGCCGCCGTGGACAGACTCCAGGACAGTTTTTCCGCCACCGCCGCCCGGAACTGATCCAATCCCATCTCATCAATGAGCCACATCAGCCGAGTGCGCTGGCGGTTGCCTCGGGAGCCCTTATCTCGGAACACCTCTAAAATCGCCCGACACACCTCCACCACCTGATCATTGGGTTCGACCCAAGCATCAAGGTCAATGGCTGCCTCACAGCGTGTTGCCGAGAAGAAGCCACCCACCAGGACGTTGAAGCCTAAAACACCGTCACGATAGGCAGGAACAAAGGCAATATCATTAATTTCGGCGTGAACCGAGTTGTCACGGCTGCCCTCCAGGGCAATGTTGAACTTGCGCGGGAGATTGGTGAACTCGGGGTTACCTTCACCATGGTTGGTGATCATATCCTGAACTTTTTGCACCAATTCGCGGGTGTCCAGGAGTTCATCCGCCTCCAGTCCTGCGACGGGAGAAGCGGTGATGTTGCGCACATTGTCCATTCCCGACTGAATGGAGGTGATCCCAACAGCGTCCAGTCGCCGGAAGATTTGGGGAATATCTTCTAGTCGAATTCCCCGCAATTGCAGGTTTTGGCGCGTGGTGATGTCGGCACTGCCGTCTTCCCCGTAGGACTGTAGGATTTCGCCTAGGGTTCGCAGTTTTTGGCTGTCCGTGAGACCGCTCGGGGTGCGCAGTCGCAACATAAAGCGCCCCGGAGTAACGGGTCGGAAAAAGACACCCAACCATTTCAGGCGCATGTCCCGATCGATGGCATCCATTGCTTCCCAGCCAATTTGGGCAAAATGCTCCAGATCGGGCTTGACAGCTAAGCCATCTTTTTCTGCTTTGGATTGCTCAAATTTGTTCAATTTGGCGGTGGTGGCAGGGGGGGTCATGGCACAGTCCTACGATGGGATGGGACAGGGAAGAATCAATGTGTGCGCCTAGTGTAGGAGAGGGCTTCAAATTGCTTTGGTATCAGGCTTAACAATTTATTAACGTTTATGTGATTTTCGCATTCTACTGATGCAGCATGTCGATCGCTCGGGGCTGCGAATCCATCTGGGGAAGGCAGCCCCCACGCCGTGGGGCATCTCCCCTTTCCCATGTCCCCCCACCCCTGGTGGTCCAGCTATCAGGCCCCTCGATTAATTGGGTTGGGTGGCTTCGCCGCCCAACCCAACCCTGATTCTGACGTAGGTCACCGGGCGAAAATTTGGATTTTTCGAGGTGTCCTATAAAATGGAAAGTTGGGCATTACTGGCCTTGGCTGGATCACCTGTCTACGCTGGATTACTTGCCCACGATTGACCCAACTATTTCCAAGCGCCCACTATGGCCAACACTTATCGCATCACCCTCCTTCCCGGCGACGGTATCGGTCCCGAAATCCTCGGGGTCACCGTTGATATTCTCAAAGCCCTGGGATCCCAGTTTGACTTGCAGTTCGATTTCCAAGAGGCTCTTATTGGTGGGGCGGCGATCGATGCCGTTGGCTCGCCCTTGCCGGAAGAAACCCTGACTCACTGCCGCAATAGCGATGCGGTTTTGTTGGCTGCGATCGGGGGCTACAAGTGGGATGATCTACCGCGCCATCTGCGCCCAGAAACGGGGTTGTTGGGGTTACGGGCGGGCCTCAACCTGTTTGCAAACCTGCGTCCTGCGACCATCCTGCCCCAGTTAATCGACGCTTCGAGCCTCAAGCGTGAGGTGGTGGATGGGGTCGATATGATGGTGGTCCGCGAGCTGACAGGTGGGGTTTACTTTGGTGAACCCAAGGGCGTTTTTGCCACAGAAACCGGGGAAAAGCGTGGGGTTAATACCATGGCCTACACAGAAGCCGAGGTGGACCGGATTGGTCGGGTTGCCTTTGAAACGGCCCAGAAACGGGGAAAAAAGCTCTGCTCGGTGGATAAGGCTAATGTGCTAGAAGTGTCCCAACTTTGGCGCGATCGGATGGTGGCCCTGGCTGGTGAGTACGGGGATGTGGAGCTGTCTCACCTCTATGTGGATAATGCGGCCATGCAGTTGGTGCGCTGGCCCAAACAGTTTGACACGATCGTCACGGGCAATCTCTTCGGCGATATTTTGTCGGATATTGCGGCGATGCTCACGGGCAGTATTGGGATGTTGCCGTCCGCCAGCTTGGGGGCAGAGGGTCCGGGGGTTTTTGAACCGGTCCATGGCTCTGCGCCTGATATTGCCGGACAGGATAAGGCGAATCCCCTGGCCCAGGTTCTCAGTGCGGCTATGATGCTGCGCTACGGGTTGGATCAACCCGCCGCCGCCGATCGCCTGGAGGCTGCGGTGACCACGGTGTTGGATCAGGGATATCGCACCGGGGATATTGCCTCGGAGGGGGCCACGATCGTGGGGTGTAAGGCGATGGGTGAGGCTTTGCTCAAGGCTTTATAGGCGATGGCGATGGGGATCGATGGTGCGTTGGGATGGGTGGCGTAGCCACCCATTAAGGAGAGGGGCTAAAAACCCGGATTTTGTGTTGCTCTCGCCCATTGTGGGCGAGGGGGCTGCTCGATCCAGTGAATGCCAGTTCGATGGATCGAGCAGCTCTTAAGTCCTTGGGGGCCCCTCGATTAATTGGGTTGCGTGGCTTCGCCGCGCAACCCAACCCTCATTCTGCTGTAGGGCACCTCGATGAATTGTGGCCGGCGGCGAAGCCGCCTAACCCAACCCTGATGCTGTTGTGGACACTGCCATAGAAATTTGAACTTTTCGAGGGGCCTTGTAGGCACTCCGGTGGAAATTTGAATCAATCGAGGGGCCCTTGGGATATGCAGTCCTTCGGATGGGCGGTTGTGACAGTTAGCAAACACCGCTTTCCTAAAGGGGAGAGAATGTGGGATTCTGGGGTCGGTTATCTGTCTTTAAACGCCCGCTATGACTGCCGATCGCAAAAACCTCGCAATTTACACTGACGGTTCCTGTCTCAAAAACCCTGGACCGGGCGGCTACGGTATTGTCATGCTCTACGGTCCCCACCGTAAGGAACTTTCGGGAGGCTTTCAACAGACCACGAACAACCGGATGGAGATGATGGCGGTGATTGTGGCTCTCCAAACCCTTAAGGAGCCCTGTAACGTCACGCTCTACACCGATTCCCAATATGTGGTTAATGCCATCACCAAGGGCTGGGCGGTGCGTTGGCGGGCCAATAACTGGATGCGTAATAGTAAGGAAGCGGCGGTAAACTCAGATCTCTGGGCGCAGTTGCTCGATCTCTGCGATCGTCATACCGTTCAGTTTTACTGGGTTCGGGGCCATGCAGGAAATAAAGAAAATGAACGGTGCGATCAGTTAGCGGTACAAGCGGCGAAACAGTCGAACTTGCCCCCGGACGAAGGTTATCCGGGGTAGGGAGTAGGAATTGAGGGTTCCCGTTCATGAATGCTCTGGAATTTTTTCAGCGGAGTGCTGGCCAGTGGTACTCCCAGCGCACAACCCATCACCTTGCTTTCCGCCGTGCTGAAACCGGGAACTCCATGATTACGGTGGAGCCTTTAGGGGCAATGGATCCTAAAATCCAGTCTATTTGCCAGTTTCACAGGATTGATCCTGCGTTAGCCTTGGGTGGAGCCTATATTACCTGGCGCGGCACCATGGAATGGGATCGGACCGAGGCTGCCCATCAAGGCTCCAGTGTTTTTGCCCTCGTGCCCGATCGCCATCCCGAGCCGGAGTCCCATGCTGCGGATTCCATGGGCCGGGTTGATCAGGGTCGCTTATTGCGTGATCAGGGTTATGGGGAAAATATGCCCGTGGTGGGACGGTATCGCATAGAAAATGGCGATCGACTGGTTCTCACGACAAATTACGAGACTCTCAGTGCCGAGGAACAGTTTTGGTTCGCCAGTCCGAGAATGCGGGTCCGGTGGAGTGCGGTTAAACGCCTGGGTGGATTTGTCACCACTTCATTTTGTACGGAGACACGCACGGACTCCCCAGTTGAGTTAGAGTCTGGGGGACAGGGCACAGACCTAGGGGGTCAGAATCCGGCATATTCTGGGAATTCTGGAGATTCTGGAGATCCTGGGGATGATTCTGGGAAGAATCCTGAAGAATCTTTTCCTGAACCGCCTTTGATCCTGGGATGGTGACGTTAGCTTAGGATCCCGCGATGAATTGGGATGGGCTGGAGGGGAGTCGCTCCGCCACAGGCGGAGCGATTACCCGGTACACCGGTTAGCGACAAGGTGCTGTCCTCGTGGGAAAAAGCCAGCTGTTGCGGGGACTCTCCGGGTACCTTGATTAATGGCGTTGCGCGGCGAAGCCGCGCAGCCCAACCCTAGTTCTGCCGTGGGTACTGCGGTGAAAATCTGTATTAATCGAGGTACCTCCTAGACTACTCCAGTCCTAGCTCCAGTTTTAGGAGTCGCATGGACTCTGCATCAATATAGTTGTCACAGCGTACCAACTGGGGGGGACGAATAATATCCTCGCGTGCGGCCTGTACCGCTGCTTGCACGGCCCCAAAGCTGGCCTGGTCGGACAGAATTGTTGATGCGCCTCGGGCAACGGCCTCCAATCGGTAGCGATCGTTGGGCTGACAGGTCATCAGCAATAGTTCTTCTCCCCGTAGACTGTGGATCAGGACTTCAGCCGCCCGGAGAATCCCCGGACTCAAGCTGACAAGGCCCACACAACTTCCGGACTTCATGCCACTAATGAGGGATAATTCCTGGCCATAGTCGTAAATATCAACGGGAATCACTCGAACTGAGTGGGGTAGGGCAATGTGCTCAGCATCACGGCTAAAATAGCGACTGGTGACCACCGTACCCGATCGAGTGCGTTGGACGACGGTTTCCAGTTCTTCGAGCGGTACCAACTGGACTGGAATTTGTAAGCTTTGTTCCAACTCCCGCACCATCAGTTCCCCGGCTCCCAAGTCCTGGTGAGGCACGGTCACTAGCACCCGGGCGCTACAGCGTAGCCGCCAGTCAATTTCCGCCAAAAAGAGTTCCCGCGCCTCATTGAGTGAGCAGCCTTGTTTGAGCATGTCATCAATACTCTGACGGACCTTTTGGTAGGCATCTGGATAACGATCGACCAGGGGCGTGGTGCGTTGGACCTGGCTATCTTGGTTGCCCCCCCCGTCCCGCACGTAAATCCCGGACCCGGCTTGGGCGGAGACGACACCATCCTCCTCCAGCTGACGATAAACTTTGCTGATGGTGTTGCGATGGAGCCCGGTTTGCATGGCCAGTTGTCGGGTGCTGGGTAGCTTGTGACCGGGTGGAAACTGCCGTGAGGCAATGGCGAAGCGAATTTGGTTGTAGAGCTGGTTTGAGGCGGGAATGTCGCTGTCGGGGTGGATGTAGAACTTAACCATGGGTGTAGGCAAGGGCGATCGATCGGCGGCGGTGTCCGTTAAATTGTAAAGGATGAACTGAGGCTTCCGATCGGCTGGGTTTAACCCGGTTCCCTGGGGTTGAAGTCGGCTCCTTTCCTGTTAGGGCACTGCAGTGTTTTTCAGGGCCCTCCATTTCCCAGATTCTGACGGGCACCTCGAAAAATCAAAGTTTTCGCCTTGACCCACGTCAGCATCTGGGTTGGGTTGGGCGGCGAAGCCGCCCAACCCAATTAATCGCGATGCCCTGACCAAACTCCCGAAGGGAGCCGCACCCCACCCAAGGCTTGGACTTGATCAAGCGTTAGGACGTAAACCCAAGCGTAGGTGAGGAATTTATGTTGGGGATTGGGGATTGGGGGATTGGGGTCTTGGGAGTTTAGGGGTAGCGGATCGGCAGCGGGATCTGTATTCGGGAGCGTTGCGCCTGGAGTAGGACGATTGGGGCTAGGGCTGTGATATACGCCGCGCCACTGCCGATCGTATAGATTGGGGCCTTGGGGGTCTCTGGCCCGACGAGGGTCATAGTCTTCTAGGTGATCGAGTAGGGCCAAACGCCGATCGATCGAGGTTCTTGGACCCTGCCAGCGGAGTATTACTCCCCGCACCCATCCCGGTCCATCCACCAGGGCAGGATAGCCCTGGGGCAGATGATAGATCTGGCCTGGAATTTGAGCCGCTTGGTCACTCAACAGGCCCGGTTGGCAATGGGAAACATGGTTGCGCTCTCCGGGTTTGAGCGTGCCATACACAAAAACAGTCAAGTGGGCCATGGACTAAAACCTGGGAGCACCTCGATACCAAACGTTTGCATTTTCTGCGGTACCTCCACCGGGGCGGAGCCTAGAGATTTTGTTACTCCGGCAATACCAGAACCGAGGGAGGGCTGCTATAGTGCCCATGATAGGCATTAGCATACAAGCAGTGGGCTGAAGTGCTAACGGTCCCGATTCCCCTGCCCATCCAATGCCCCAAACCCCTGTCCATGGCCCAGGGTCAGCTAACCTGCCGCCATTCAGCACCTGATAACCCTCTATGAAAGAGTTTTTAGCCAATGTTCTGCATCGTTTGGGTCAAGCCTACTGGGTTGAAATCACCACCAGCGTTCCCCAATGCATTTATTACTTTGGCCCATTTTTCTCCGCACAGGAAGCACAGGCAGAATTGGGAGGGTATGTGGAAGATTTAGAGGAAGAAGGAGCTACGGGGATTGTTGCCGTGGTCAAGCGCTGTAAGCCTACAGAACTGACGATCGCGGCGGATTGGGAGGATTGGGAGACTTCCTCCGATGCTGGGGGGCCGCCTGCGGCTTCTAACTCTACTTCCGCTTCGTCTCAAAATCACCAGCAACTGTCGTCATAGGGTGGGCTGAAGCTTAAGGAAACAGCGAGAAATCCGGATTTTTGTCCTGAAAATCAGATTCTTCCACTAGCCACCTCGATTAATGGGATTGAGCAGCGAAGCTGCTTGCGGGCACCACAATCCTGATTCTTACGTGGGTCAGAGGACTAAAACTTGGATTTTTCGAGGTGCCCTCGCCACACCTTTGATTCTGATGTGGATTGCTGGCCTGATATGGGTTGCTGGCCTGATATGGGTTACGGGATACATCCTGAGATGGTTTGCAATTCTCGCAACGGACAAGCCCGAAAGGACACCTCGATTAATACAGATCTTCACCGCAGTACCCACAGCAGAATTAGGATTGGGTTGCGCGGCGAAGCCGCGCAACCCAATTACTCGAGGTGTCCGAAACGGAAAACCTGGGGTGAACCTGGGCCTAGGGGGTCAAAAATTCTTGTTGCATCATCTTCAACTTCCGGTAGGGACGTGGTCCGTGTGCTCAAGGTAGATATCTCGTGTCAGTCAAGACAAGACGGGAGCGGGTCAACTGTCTGTGTTCCGGGTCTCCGCAAGATGTGGTCACTGGATTGTCATTTTGATGAATGCGACTTCTCAACATACCTGTCCGGTGCCCTATGACTATGCTCTCGCCTAGCCAAAAAGCCCACCTTTATGTCACAGCTGCGGCCCAGTGGGGCATTCACGCCCCGCTTTTGGTGGCGCTAGCCCAGGTTCAAGGTCAGCCCCAACTGCCCCAGGGAGAGACTGGATTGGGCATGACTCCCGCTGGATCTCTTCCTCCCACTACGGTGCAAGACTTTGGAGGACAGGTCCAGGCCGCCGCCCAGACTCTCCGCCACATGTTGGACTATTTACAGGCTTGGGAACATTTGGGACCGACGGGCACGAATTTGTGGGATGGGCAACGGGGAACCTACACGGCTGCATTGGTTCAACGGGTTGCCCAGGGGTATAGTCCCGATCGCCATCATGGCTATACCAATGGTGACTATACCAATGGTGGCTATACCAATGGTGGTTATAGTCCGGCCAGTGGTGTATCCGATCGGATTGAGCCTGAACCATTCCAGCAACTATCCCAGCCACCCCAGCAACTCCAGCCACCCCAGCAACCCGTTCCATCGCTCTCTGCCCCTCCCCAGGCTAGCGCTACTGTCGGCACGTTTGCTCCTTTTCCCATCTCCTCCCCCTCCCAACCCTCAGCGCCCCTTGCCCAGCTTGAACCCTGTAACGCCCATAGGCTCATCCAGGCGTACGATTGGGCCTGTGTCCAGGAAGTCCAGGGCTGGGATCTGCCGCAAGACTGGACCTGGCTGGATGGGCGGTTGCAACAGGTTTGTCAGCGTCTTCCTCGGTTTTACCGAGACTTAAATTTTCAACGCGAAGCGCTGTTGAGTGCTGCTCAGGTTTGGTTAGGACAGGCCGATCGGGAGCAACTCTTGGCCTACTGGGGCAATCCTAGCCCCCTAGATCTGCCAGCCCTGTGTTTTCGCTTTCTGCAAGAGCGTTTGGCCGCTGGGGGCGATCGGCCTCTGTTGGCTCCGCCCCAACGCGAAGCCTTGATTCTGTTGGTGCAACGTTGGCACCAATGGCCCAGTCGCCTCGGTACTCTTTTGGCCCTAGTGGTTCGTCAAGCTTAGGAATTGGGATAATATAGAAGTTAATCAATGGGGTTAATCCACAACCAGGAGGATGCCATGCCCGCGAAGAAATATATTGTGAGACTGAATGAGAGCGAACGAGAGAGCCTACGGAAGGTGATTCAGACGCAGTCAGGGTCTGCTCAGACAGTTCGGCGAGCCCACATCCTGCTGAAAGCCGATGTCGAGGGTCCGGAGTGGAGTGATCAGCAGATCGCTGAGGCCTTTAACTGTCGCCGTCAAACCGTGGAGAATGTGCGGCAACGGTTAGTCTGTGAGGGGTTTGAGGTGGCGCTGCAGGGGCGTCAGCGCACGACTCCCCCTCGGGTTAAAGCGCTCACGGGCGAGCAGGAAGCGCAGGTGATTGCCTTACGCCTCGGCTCCCCCCCGGAGGGCTTCAATCACTGGAGTTTACGGCTGCTGAGTCGGCGCGTGGTGGAATTGGGCATCGTCACGTCCATTAGCCATGAGACAATTCGCCACACCTTAAAGCAAACGGAATTACCGGCCAAAAACTCCAATATTGGGTGATTCCCCCTCAGCACAACAGTGAATTTGTCGCCGCGATGGAAGATGTGCTGGAGCTGTATCGGCAACCCTATGACCCGGCATTGCCGATGGTGTGCATGGATGAGCACCCCATGCAACTGCAGCGAGACGTGCGCCCGCCAATCCCCGCCACCGCAGAGCATCCGCAACGGATAGACTACGAATATGAGCGGGCTGGGACGGCCAGTGTGTTTATGGTGTGCGAACCGCTCGCGGGTTGGCGACAGGTTAACGCTCGAGCGCAACGCACCAAAGTCGATTGGGCCACCACCATTGCGACCCTGCTCGACACTCGATATCAGTCCGTTCAGCGCCTCAGACTCGTGTGTGACAAC
The DNA here is from genome assembly GCA_035285005.1 of Prochlorothrix sp. Taxonomy (GTDB): domain Bacteria; phylum Cyanobacteriota; class Cyanobacteriia; order Prochlorotrichales; family Prochlorotrichaceae; genus Prochlorothrix. The sequence goes on along the minus strand of JAYKIB010000213.1, from coordinate 446 downwards.
CTCAATACCCACACTCCCGGAGCCTTTTATGAAACCTTTGCACCCGCCCAGGCCCGGGCCTACGTGCAACGCTTAGAGTTCCACTACACCCCAAAACATGGCAGTTGGCTCAATATTGCCGAGTGTGAGTTAAGTGCCTTGACCCGCCAGTGTGTTGCCCATCGACGGATTGACGACTTAGCCAAACTCCAGATGGAGATCCAAGCGTGGGCAGACGCGACGAACCACCAACAGCGAGGCGTACTTTGGCAGTTCAACGTACACGATGCCAGACATAAGCTGCACTTCCTCTATCCCAAAATCTTAATTTGACAAACCACTAGTGTGCAGAGTTGAGAGGGAAAGCCTGGGTAATCAGGGTTGTCATGTAAGCATCGTCCATCGCGGCCCGCTTACTTTTCTGTCGCAAGCTGCCCTTGACTGTGGTGTCGCAGCGCAAGATATTG
>JAYKIB010000212.1:0-9336 GCA_035285005.1 Prochlorothrix sp. | reverse complement strand
CTGCTGTAGGCACTCCGGTGAAAATTTGAATTAATCGAGGTGCCCTTTGCTCTATTGGTTTATCCCCCAACACACTCCCCATGGCCAAACTTCTTGACATTCAAAATCTCACTGTTAGTTTCGATGGCTTCAAAGCCCTGAAGAACCTTAACTTCTCCATGCAGGCCGGGGAGCTTCGGGTCATTATTGGTCCCAATGGAGCTGGAAAAACCACCTTTCTCGATGTCATTACCGGTAAAGTGAAACCCACGATCGGCAGTGTCCAGTTCAAAGGGCGTGACCTGAGTCAGTTCTCAGAACACCAAATTGCCGCCATGGGTATTGGCCGCAAGTTCCAGACCCCTCGGGTTTACCTCAATCTCTCCCCTCGGGAAAATCTGGAATTGTCCTGTAACCGGACAAAAGGTGTCTTTCAGACGCTTTTCCGCAAAACTTCCCCGGCTGAGCGCGAAACTGTGAACCAGTTGCTCCATACGATCGGTCTTCACCCGAAAGCTGATCTGGAGGCGGGACTGCTTTCCCATGGGGAAAAGCAATGGCTTGAAATTGGAATGCTGGTGGCCCAAGCGCCGGATCTACTGCTGGTGGATGAGCCGGTGGCAGGACTGACGGATGAAGAAACGGAACGCACCGGGGAGCTGCTGATTGCCCTGTCCCAAAACCACTCTGTTGTGGTGATTGAGCATGATATGGAGTTTGTGCGGCAGATTGCGCAGAAAGTGACCGTGCTCCACGAGGGGACGGTTCTGTGTGAAGGCAGTATGGATCAGGTGCAGACGGATCCTCGGGTGGTGGAAGTCTACCTGGGCCAAGCGCCCACCATCAGCGAGAGCCAACTGGCGGTGGTGCGGATTGCGGCAGCGTTAGCCTGGGCCGATCGGAATTTTGCTCCGGTGCAGCAGGAAATCATTCTCTCCCGCCTCAGTCGCCAGTTTGCTGACTCTCCTCAACAGCAGAAGGAGCTGCGGGAAGAGCTCCAAAACTACCTCTCCCAAAAACTGTCCCTGGCCCAAGTGGTGCAGGCCCTCAAAACTCCGGCCCAGCGCAAGCAAGCCCTGGCGCTGAGCTACGAAGTGATTTGTGCCAACCTGGTTAACGAGCAGGAGGATAAGGTTTACCAGGAGCTGGTGACCCTGTTGGGATTCACGGCTGCCCAGGCCCGGATAATTGAGGCAGAGGTGGAGAATCTCCTGTCCCGCCCGAGTCTTGCCCTGGAACCTAACCAGATGGTCCTGCTGCAAATTGCCGCATCGATGGCCTGGGCCGATGGTCAGGTGGATCCTGAAGAGGTGGAGGGGGTGTTGCAGTACCTCTGCCAGGTGTTTGCCACGGAACCAGAGCAGGAGGCGAAGTTACGCCAGGTCCTCCCGGATTTGCTGCTGCGCCATATTCCTCCGGCCACGCTGGTGCCCCAACTGACGACCGCCGCCGATCGCGCCCTGGCGGTGAAGTTAAGCTACCAGGTGATGAAGGCGGACCAGAAGGTGACGGCAAATGAGTCGGCTTTGTACCAGGAACTTCTAGATTTGCTGGATTTACCCCCTGAGGAGGTCCAGGCTATTGAGGCTGAGGTCGATCGCGGTTTAGCGGTTTCAGAGGCTGCGGAATAAGGTCAGTTCGACAGCAGCTTGGGTAGGTTCTGATCCCAATCCTCATCCCTTTCCCAACTCCTCTCCCTAGGGAGAGGGGGTTAGGAGAACAGCTTTTTGATGGCGGGATGGGTTTGGTACTCCGCCACGATCGATCGGGCATAGGCCGGTACTTGAGCTAACCCAGCCGGACCTCGATGGCGAGTGACGTAGAGATAGTTGCGTAGGGTGTGATAGTCAAGGGAATAGCGGGCGAATTCCAGACCCTGGGGGCCAAGGCGAGTTAGAACTGCTGCGAGTAGCCTACCCAGCCAGCGGGGTAGCGGTTTTTGGGGTTTAGCTTTGGCCTGCTCCTCTTGGAGGACGGTTTGGATTACAAAGGTGCGGCGATCGCCTCGACTTTGGGGAGGCTGCAGGGTTAGCAACGATTTCACCAGATCGAGCATGGCTTGACCCCGATCGTTTCGCACGAGAATTTGCTGATCATGTTGTGTCATGGGGCGATTTTGGTAGGGAACCCCCATATATCCCACCACCAAGTCCGCTAGGCCATTCATATAGTCAAAACAGCTATAACAGGACGGTGCAATCACATCTGTCAGTTCTGCGGAGGGCAGGCAGAAGTAGGGGATGGTTTCGTAAAATTCCTGGGTTTGCGGGGGGTCTGTCTGGGGGATGCGGTGCTTGAAATGCACCTGATAATCCTGCATAAACTCGTAATGCTGCACGGTGTCGGGGCTAGCGCTTGCCGTGTTTAGGAACTTCTCTAAGCCCGATCGTGTTCCGTTGTCCACACAATGGGTGCCAATAACATAGAGCTTTTCCAGATCTAAATGGGCCTCAACCGCCCGTAACGCCTGCACCTGGCAGCCCACACCGCAAAATAGAATTCGCTTGAGGCCACTGCGCTCTAATACGTCTAAAATCTTGAGATTAGGGGAGAGGGTGGGCTTCACTCCTCGGGCCGCGAGAATGTCCTCCACGGTGGTAGCTAGAATCGGTTGGGGCTGGAATCGATCGTCCTCCGCAGACTGCACACACACCACCCCATCCACCCAGCCCTGACGCAACAACTCCACCGCGATCGTTGTGATGAGTCCCGTCCACTGGGCACCCGCCACGGGGTGCTGTACTCGCCCGTAATGCAAGCTCTGGGTGACCCCAAAATGCTGCTCCTGGGTCGATCGTCCCCGCCCATGCACCAGAATCTCCTGTTTTTCTACCCGTGCCATCCCTTCCCCCAGAAATGCACAGGCGTTCTTGACCTGGGCCACGTAGTAGGTGTCGCAGAGGCCGCACTGACTACAATGCTCCTGGGCTGGGTAGGCACTGCCGGGGGCGATGGGTCGGACCCGATCGCGCCAGTTGTCGGGTTGGGATGGGGGAGGCGGGGTGCTGGGAGGCTGGGAAGCTAGCGGGTGGAAATCTGGTGGCTGGGGGCCTGGTGATTGGGAAGGGGGAACGTGGGCCTCGGGGTGCATCGGCTTAATCTTCCTCATCCTGACTACAGAGCACCAGTCGATCGCCTAGTTCCTGCAAGGTGCGGCCCATTTGGGGGTCATTGTCCTTTTGTTGCAGAATCTTATCGCAACTGTAGAGCACGGTGGTGTGGTCCTTCCCGCCGAATGCTTCCCCAATTTTGGGCAAGCTCAGATCAGTATATTGCCGCATTAAATACATCCCCACCTGCCGCGCCAGACTAATTTCTCTGCGGCGGGAGTTGCCCTTGATCTCCTCAATAGAAATCTCGAAATTCTCCGCGACCACTTGCAAAATCGTCTCCGGTGACACCTCAACCTTGTTATCGCTCGGGTTGAGGACGGGGGAGATATTTTCCACGGTTAGGGGCAAACCAGAAATGGAGGTGTAGGCCACAGCCCGCGTCAAGGCGCCCTCCAGTTCCCGAATGTTGGAGGTGTAGCGGGTGGCAATATATTCCGTCACTGTGCGCGGCAGGGGAATATTCTCGTATTCCGCCTTCTTTTGGAGAATTGCCATCCGGGTCTCCAGGTCTGGTGGCTGGATATCGGCAATCAGGCCCATGGAAAAACGGGAGCATAGTCGCTCCTGGAGGCGGGGAATTTGATTCGGGGGACGATCGGACGCGAGAACCACCTGTTTGCCTGTTTCGTGCAGGGTATTGAACGTATAAAAGAATTCTTCCTGGGTGTACTCCTTCCCCTCAATGAACTGAATATCATCAACTAAGAGCACATCGGCGGCCCGGTAATGCTCCCGGAAGTCCTGCATCCCGTCATGGCGGATAGCAGTGATCAGATCATTGGTGAATTTCTCGGTAGAAACGTAGAAAATTCGGGCTTCGGGATTGATTTGGAGACGATAATGGCCGATCGCCTGCATAAGGTGGGTTTTCCCCAGCCCAACACCACCGCACAAAAAGAGGGGGTTAAACTCACGGCCCGGAGATTCGGCAACGGCTAGGCATGCGGCATGGGCCATGCGATTCATGGCCCCAACCACGAAGCGGGAGAACAGATATTTGGGATTGAGGTCACTTTGGCGCTTGAGTCCCGATCCCGATCGCAGGTGGGGTTTTGCCATTCCAGACCCACTGGTCCCGCTGGCCTGGGCCATGGCTTCCCGGGACGCGGAGGCCGGGAACCCCTGCTCACCGCTCGCTTCCATAAAGCTGAGATTGGAGCCGGGATTAGTGCTGGCAAGGGGACTCGGGTTGGCACCGGCACCGGGGCGGGTATTGGCTGGGGTATTCGCCTGGGACGATGGGGCTGTCTCCTGTGGCTCTGTGTCCGTGCCTGGATCTGTGCCTGGATCTGTGCCCGGATCTGTGCCTACGCCCGTGTTAGCGGTTTCCGCTGCCCGATCGCCGGACTCCCCGGACTCCAGAACCCGTGATTCCCCCTGGGCGTTGGCTGTTTTGCGGGCGATTGCTCCGGGGGATGTGTTGGGTTCAGAGCTCGCCTTTCCGGCTCGGTGAGTTGACTCGATCGACTTCTGCTCCGGATCCGCTGGATCTGGACTGGTGCCAGCCGCTGTGGCAGGGTCTGCGGGAGGGGTTTCGGTGCCGGTTCCTGTTTCAGGGTCCGTTGCGACCTCTGGGGTGCTCCGATCGGGATTGTCGGGATCGCCAGTCTCTGCTAGTCCGTCCGTCGTGGGGGTAGGATCTGCATCCGATAACCCCGGGGGGACCTTGGGAGACGCTGCCCACCTCCCTAGGGTTGCATCCCCTGAACTCAAACTGAGTCCACTGGCTCCGTCGCCGTCCACAGTACTGGCGATCGTAAACTCTAACTCCATTGGCTCCCCCACCACCTCTTCCAAAGCCGCAGCGATAGCCTCGGAATAGTACTTCTCGAGCCATTTGCGAGCGAAGGGGTTGGGGGTTTGAATCTGCAAACAGTTGCCTTGACGACCTTCCACCGTTGCCGTTTTGATCCAAGTTTCAAAGGTGGGCCGACTGAGCTGGTTTTGCAGACGCTCTAAAACTTGATCCCAAAGTTGTTGAGGGGATGTTTCCACGGTCAACACCTGATTAAAGACAGACAATTGCCCTGTTTCCAAGGAGTTCGCCCGGTTGCTTGCTGGCTTGTGCAGTCCCAGGGATGCATGCGGGGCTGGCCCAAAGGATCCTTTGACCTGCGCAAAGCCGTGTGATTGAAGGGCGTTCTATATAGCGTTCTATATAGGTGGGGATGAGTGGGGCGCGACGAGCACCGCGAGGAGCCGAGGCTCAGGGGGCGATCGACCGGGGCCGGGGCAAGGTGGGTGGCCCCGGGCAAATCGGGACGATCGGGGGCTGAGGTCCACCCTGGCTCACCGCTGGCGTTATGTTCCCCCTGGGCATAATTCGGATCCTATGGGAACTGGTGCGCTGACCCTGGACCCTCGGCGTGAGTGATGTCCTGAAATCCTGATGTTTCTGCATCCTGAAGATCCCCGAAGACTGAAGGGAGAGGGGGAGCCTGGGGGCGGCTAGGGGCGGGGCAGTTGGGTCTCTAAAACGGATCGATCGGCGGTGTTGGAGGGTCTGTTCTTGCCAACCGCTTCGCCCAACTTTTTGCCCAACTTTTTGCCTAACGGTTCGCCTAACGGTTCGCCCAAGATTGAGGGGGCTGACTTGCCCTCTGAGAGGGGAATAGACCTGGGAGAATGGGGGAAGGGTTGCGTGAGTCGCCGTAAACCTAGGATTGCCAAGGTAATAACGATCCAATAGAGGAACTAGGACAGTTTGAGGGTAAATCACAGGGGCAAGACGGGGGCGCAAGGGTCGGGGGATGATGGTCGATCGGGAGTACTGGGTAAGGGGTGAAGGCGAGGGATGACGTGGGGGATGATTCAATCCGACAGGGAAATCATCCTACCATTGGAATCTTGGCAGCGGGCAGATCTCTGGGAAGAAATTAGATTCTTTAGAGATTTAAATTGGGGAGCCCTCGGGAGCTGGGGACTCCCCCTCGGATGGCTCCGATGCAACGGGGTGATCGCCCCTTGGATCACATCGAGCCACTACCGGGCCGCACGCATGGCTAACCCTCCGCCCACACCTAAGCTGAGCAGGATAGGGAGCCATGCCGCCAAAAAGGGACTGATGGATCCCCGTACTCCTAGGGCACTGAAGACAAAGGCCAGGAGGTAATAGCCAAAAATAATCAGAATGCTGAAACCAAAGGCAGTGGCCCGGTTGGTGCGCTGGTTCGGTAACACGCCCAGGCTGGATCCCACCACCCCAAAGACCACGCACACAAAGGGAAACGCCCATTTTTGTTGGAGGCGAACCCGCAGCTTGCGCACATCCTGTTCGTTGCCGGTGGTTTCCAGGAGTCGCAGTTGGGCTTGGGCCTCCAGAATGTTCATTTCACCGTAGTCTTTGCTGCGGGAGGCCAAATCCAGGGGGGTTTTGGGAATGGCGAGACTATGCTCGCCAAAATTGAGAATATTGCGATAGGAGCCATCCGCTGCCACCAGATACAGTGTGCCGTCGTAGAAGTCCCAGACACTTTTCTGGGGGTTCCACTCAGCGGTTTTTGCCGCCAAAATTTGATTCAAGTCCCCCCGGCTAAAATCCAGAATGGTTACCCCTTGCATTTGTTCACCGTTGAAGCGACGGGCATAGAAAATACGGGCAAGGCCGCTGGTGGTGCTGCCGTCGGCTTGCTGAATGTCGGCGTACTGCTGATAGAGGATGTTTTTGTCTTGGAAGTTGATTTGATCGCTCTGGAGCGCGGTGTCGAGGGTAATGCTGGCCTGGTAGTTGGCGATCGGCACGAGGGATTCATTAAACAGAAAAGTGAGACCCGTCACCCCGACGCTGAGCACCACCGCCGGCAGCAGTAGGCGATAGATACTAATGCCACAACTGCGCAACGCCACCAGTTCACTGTCCGTCGAGAGGCGGCTGTAGGTCATGAGGGCCGCCAATAGCATGGACATGGGGAAGGCCAGCACGATGAACTCGGGCATTTTGAGGCCGAAGATTTGAAAGGCGACCGTTAGGGGCAGCCCCGACTCACTGACACGACGGATGAGGTCAAATAAAATCCCGATCGAAATCCCCACGGAGGTGAACGCCGCTACCCCAAAGAAAAAGGGACCAGACATTTCTCGCAACAGGTAACGATCGAGAATGGGAAAGAAACGGGAGGACAACATGGGGTGGGACCGGGACTGAATGGGGAACAGAAGGGCAAGGGATAAAAATAAGAGGACCGTTTAAGAGGATGTTGGCAAACTTCGGCTTAAGGGCCGTAGGCCCTTGCCGAATCCCCCTCAGTCCCCCTTTTGAAGGGGGAAGAAGAGGCCGTCCCCCCCTTTACAAGGGGGTTAGAGATTTTCTTAGGTTTATCAATAGGGCACCTCGATTAAGTGTGGCCGGCGGCGAAGCCGCCGGCCACAACCCTGATTATGCTGTGGGCACTACGGTCGAAATTTGAATAAATCGAGGTGCCCAATATTCTCTAGGAGGATTGGTGTCGAACTGACGGTAATCCAGGTATGGGGTACCTGGGAAATCGACCTAAAGGCGAAAATTCTCCCCTAGATAATACTCCCGCACCAAGGGATTCTCATAGAGTTCGTCTGGAGTCCCAGAGGCCAGAATCTCACCATCCCGCAAAATATAGGCTCGATCGGTAATGGTCAGCGTTTCACGCACGTTATGGTCCGTAATCAGCAAGCCCATGGATCGATCGCGAAGTTGGCCAATGATGACCTGTAGATCCGCAACGGCGATCGGGTCAATGCCTGCGAAGGGTTCGTCCAGTAACAAAAACTTAGGACCTTGGGGACCGGAAGCCAGGGCACGGGCGATTTCGGTACGTCGGCGCTCCCCCCCCGAGACCTGAATACCGAGGGTATTGACCACCGCCGACAGGTTAAACTCCTGGACCAGTTCATGGAAACGCTGACGCTGTTGCTCCGCGCTGAGTTGGCTCTGCTCCAGCACTAGCCATAGATTGTCAGCCACGGTTAAGTGCCTGAAAATACTGGCTTCCTGAGCTAGGTAACCAATGCCCAACCGTGCCCGCGCCGCCATGGGCATTTGGGTAATATCCAAATCATTCAGGCGCACCTGCCCCCGATCGGGCCGCTCCAGCCCGGTCACCATATAAAATGTCGTTGTTTTTCCAGCCCCATTGGGACCGAGCAGACCCACCACCTCTCCACGCTCCACCGTCAGGTGAATCTGTTTGACCACGGTGCGACGACCGTAGCTCTTTTGCACATTATCTAGAACAATCTTCACGACGGCTTACTCCAGAACTCCACTGGCTAGCTTGTGGCACTCAGCCCAGCAACGATGCAACAGATTTTACAATGTCGGGTTACGCAGCCCTAGGGAAGGTCGGGAATGCTCACATCTTCTGGTTCTGGCCCGGTCTGGGCCGTATCTTCATCCTCACCGCTCGCCGCGTCTTCACTGTCTTGGATCACATAAATCGACTCCACCTGCTGGGGCGTTTGGGGAAATGCTTCGAGGCGCTCCTCGTCCACATAATAGGTCACCACTTCGCCCCGCAGGGTGTTGCCCCCTTCCTGGTACACCACCACGTTTCCCGTGAGGACAATGCGGCGTTCTTGGCTGAAATACTGGGCCTGGGTAGAGGTGGCGGTTAGCCCCTGGGCCGGATAAAAGATTTGAACATTGCCCGTGGCGGTCACAATGCCTGTTTTTGCGTCAGCCTGTTGCACATCCGACAGGAGGGTAATCGTTTCACCGCTGGTGTTTGCATTGCTCGCACTGGAACCCTGGGCAAGAAGCCGTCCCAAGGGGGTCGTCAAGGCGAAACAGGTGCTCAAGACCAGGGTTGCGGTGGTAATGGCGACTCTCACGGTTGGATTCCTTGTGATGTTCTGGGTGATGTTTTTTGCAGGGACAGCATCTTGCAGATGCACTGGGTACTGGGGGGTCGCCCCGTCTTGCACCGTCCTGTGGCAAACAGTGCTGTTTTCCAGTGTATGCTGGGATGCCGCTTCGGGGGTTGTGGCATGAAGATTTTGGAGATGTAACAACATCTGCCAGACACAGTTGCCAGACACAGCTATGGCGTTACCTGTTGCATGGGGTACAGGGATCAGGATATCCCCGACCGCAGGTGGGGGATGTCCAGCTTAGCCTGAATGTTATTAGGGCATAGGGAGTCGCCCTCAGTACCGGACAAAAAATGGAGTTGAGGGGTTGAAAGAGAGGCAGGGGTGGGGTTTCATAGGTTTAACCACAAACACCAGAAACCCCATGACCCATAGTAAAGACTTACAGGCCGCCCTACAA
>JAYKIB010000211.1:0-6390 GCA_035285005.1 Prochlorothrix sp. | reverse complement strand
ATTAATCGAGGTGCCTCTATTGCTACTTTATCCCACACTCCTTGGGGGTGACCAGGTTTAGGGGGGAAACCCCTCAGGTCCAAGGGTTAACTCGCGCAGTGCAGCGTCTTGTCCGGTTTATAGGTGGGGGCACCTCGACTAGTAATCACCTCGCAAGATTTAGACTCCCATCCTGGGACCTACCCAGGCAATGAAGGGGACGGCATGGGACGAAGTTGCCCCTCCCCCATCGAGGTTCCCACTGGCTAGAGCGCTTAATCTTCAATGATGGCGCTGCGATCGAGGAGGAGAAGGTCTCGTAGCTGATCCGTATCTAGGTTGCCTAGCCAGCCTTCCCCGTCCCCTACCACCTGTTCCGCCAGCTCCTTTTTACTTTCAATCAAGTCATGGATTCGTTCCTCTAGGGTTCCTTGACAGACAAACTTATGGACCTGGACATTACGGGTTTGGCCAATGCGAAAGGCCCGATCGGTGGCTTGGTTTTCCACGGCAGGGTTCCACCAGCGATCGTAGTGGAAGACATGATTGGCCCGGGTCAAGTTGAGGCCCACGCCCCCGGCCTTGAGGGAGAGGATCATGATGCGGGGAGCTTGGGGATCCTGTTGAAATCGATCGACCATTTCCTCTCGCTGCGCCTTCGAGGTGGAGCCGTAGAGAAAGAACACCTCCTGGTTCCACTGCTGTTCCAGGTAGGCTTTGAGCCACTTTCCCCACTCCGCAAACTGGGTGAAGATCAAGGCCCGATCGCCCTCTGCCTGGACTTCCTCTAACATTTCGTTTAGGCGCTGGAGTTTGGCCGATCGTTGACTAAATTCCCCTAAGTTAAGGCGTTTGGGGGCTGTTTCTTTGAGGAACAGCTGGGGGTGGTTGCACACCTGCTTTAATTTTGTTAAAAGCCCCAGCACTAAACCATGGCGCTGGATGCCCTGGGCCCCATGGATGGCGGCGAGGGTCTCATCCACGACGGTTTGGTAGAGCTGGGCCTGTTCCTCGGACAGGCTGCAAAAAACGGCCATTTCCTGCTTTTCAGGTAGATCCTGAATGATGGTACGATCGGTTTTAAGACGACGGAGGATAAAGGGCTGAACCAGGGAGCGGAGGGTGTTCAGGGATGCGGTGTCGCCGTAGCGTTCGATCGGCACCGTAAAGCGGCGTTGGAAGAACTGACGTGGCCCTAAATAGCCCGGGTTGAGGAAGTCCATAATCGCCCACAGTTCTCCCAGTCGATTTTCTACGGGGGTTCCCGTGAGGGCGACTCGGAAGCGTGGCACTGCTGTGCTGGCCGCTGTGTCTGTTGTGACCTCGACCTGGGCCAACTCCCGCACTGCTTGGGACTGCTTGGCCTCTGCATTCTTAATATTCTGGGCCTCGTCTAGGGTGATGCCCTGCCAGGAGACCCGCTTCAAGTCCTTGAGATCGCGGTACACCAGCGCGTAGCTGGTGAGGATCAGGTCCATTGTCTGGGCGATCGTTTCCAGGTTTTTGCCTTTGGCCCGTCCATCTCCGTGGTGAATCATCACCCGCAGTTGGGGGGCAAATTTCTTGGCCTCCCGTTCCCAGTTCCCCAGTACGGAGGTGGGACAGACCAGGAGGACCGGCTGGGTTAAGCGCCCTTCGGTTTTGAGGTGTAGCAGGAAGGCAAGGAACTGAATCGTCTTACCCAAGCCCATATCGTCCGCAAGGCAGGCGCCCAGGTTCCAGCGTTGCAAAAACGCAAGCCAGCCGACTCCCCGTTCCTGGTAGGGCCGCAAGTGGCCCCGAAATCCCGCTGGAGCGGGTAGCGGATCTAAACTTTGGTTCCCCGATAGGGTGGTGACCAACTCCTGTAAGGCCCCTGCTGCCTCGAAGTCTACGACGGGTAGCTTGCTGAGGGTTTGGGTATCCCCGCTACTGATGCGCAGGGCATCTTCTAGGGATAAATTAGGCTGATCCTTACGACTTTTGAAAAATTCCCGGGCAGACTTAATATCTTGGGGACGCAGTTCCAGCCATTCTCCGTTAATTTGCACCAGGGGGGTATCCTGAGCCACCAATTTCTCAAACTCTGCCTTGGAGAAGGTCTGGCCCCCGAGGGACAGTTCCCACTGGAATTGGAGCAAGCTTTGGAGTCCGAGCCCAGGTTGAGCCGTGGAGAGACTGGCCCGCACACTTAAGCCGAGGCGGTTGGCAATACTCTCACCCCGGAGGCTCTCCGGCAGCACGACGCCCAAACCATGGTCCTGTAAGCGCCATGCCACGGTCTTGATGAAGTTAAAGGCTTCTTCGGCGCTGAGGTCACAGCTGCGGGGTAAGTCCCGGTCAAGGCTGGGCTCTAGGCGCGGATAGAGCCGTGCTGCTAACCCTAGGCCCAAAAGTAGGGTTTCCTGGGGCTGGGGAATGCGACGACCCTGATAAAGCCAAGTTTCCACGGGGTGCTGCCAAATTTCCGTGGCCCGGATCTGGAGGCTGGGATCGTCGTCGGCCTGGAGTCCGTAGTGAAGTTGCCAGGGATCTGTGGGCCGATCGGGGCTGGGTGGCTCCAGAATTAGGCAGGTGCGGTACTGATCCTGGCCACTGGTCAGGGGAATGCCCCAGCGCTCCAAATTTGCGGCTAAACGGGCTAATTGCTCTGGATCGGCGGATCGAGGATCGGTACTGCCCAGGCCCTGAAGCCAGGTGCAAATGGTTGGATCAAATTCGGTGACTTTGGGGGGAGTGAGGGTCGATCGAACCTGGGCATCCCCCAGGGCGTTCAGGAAATGGCGGAGCAGGAGGCGGGGGGGGACGGGCAGGCGGTTCAGGGAGTGGGGGGCGATGCTGGGATAGGCTAGGGTGCAAGTTTGGGGCATTTCCTGGACGAATTGCTCGAAGTTGCGCCGATCGTCCGCACTATCTAAGACCACTTGCCATCCGGCTTGGAACGTAACCGGGGTTTCTACACTGGGAGGTGATGAAGTCTGGCTTTGACTCTGGCTTTGACTCTGGTTTTGACTCTGGACCTGATTGGCCGTCACTGCCCGCAGGCAGGGGAGGAACTTGCCCCGGCAGAGTAAATCCAGTAACCAACGGGCACTGTAGGCCCAAAACCGGAGATCTCCGGCTAGGGGGGAGTTGTCGCCCACAGTGACCCGGAGGGGTAAGGTGGTGAGCCAGTCCATGGCTTCCGGGGCAGTGAGGGCAAACCCCGTCACTTGCCAGGGCATAAAGGGAATTTGATCGAGGTCAAGATCCGAGCCTGCGGCTTCTGGGTCGCCAAAGGGGGGGGCGGAGTGGTAGGGGGTGAGGGTAAGGCTGCCGAGAGGAGGGGGAGTCGGGTCGGGATTAGTTTTGGTTTTGCGGTTTTTTTTAGGTTTGGCGATCGCGGTGGGGATGCTCAGTTGCCAAGTGGCGGGGGTGAGCCGATCGACGATCGGCTGGGTGGGAAGGGACTGGAGCAAGGTTTGGAGATCGTCGAGGTCCAGGGCGAGGGGGTGGGTTAGGGGCGGTTGGCCCGGACTCAGGGGCTGGGGCTGGGTTTTGCGCCAGGTTTCTCCCCACAGCAATAATTGACCCCCAACACTCCAAGTCCCATGTAAAATCGCCATAGAATACCGTTACTCCTGCACAGATCGATTGGGTAGGACTTTTGATGAATGGGCACCTCGAAAAATCAAAGTTCTTGCCCAGTGACCCCCGTAGGAATCAGGGTTGGGTTGGGCGGCTTCGCCGCACGCCACACTTAATCGAGGTGCCCTAATCCCAGTTTTTGGGAGACAGCTCCCACAGGGATTGGGGTGTGGGCGGGTCGGGCTTTGCCACCCAACCCGGTGACGCCCAACCCCATGAATCGAGGTGCCCAGTGCTGCCGTGACCGATCGAGGTCAGCGATCCAGCCTGTTGCCCCTCGCCTTGACCGTTTCGACCCCCGTCGAACCTTGCGGTCCCCGTTCCCCTGTCCTACGCTTTGACCTTTAGCGCCTTGCGTTCTAGCCAGCCTTTTTCTAGCCAGTCTCTTGTCAGCGAAAATCCAGCCCTACCCTTGGGATCCATGCCAATTTCGGCGGCGGAAGCCTTTCAAGGGGCAGTGCTGGGGGCCGTTCTTGCAAAGCAGGGACTGGGTCTCCCTGGGCCAATGTCTCCCCAGCATAACCAGGGCCAGAATCCCAGTCAATTATTCCAGGAAGCGGTGGGTTCCTTGGGGGATCGATCGGCTCCAGTTCAGCCCAACTCCCGGTCCTCTCCTGGATCTTCCCGGTTGCTGACGATCGATCGATCGTCGGATGCCCGTTCCTGGAATTTGGCCACCGATCCGTTTCTGGGCTTGCTCGCTCAGGTGTTGCAAACCTATGGGGCATCTGCTGCCCCGGTCGTGGATGCCTCGTTTGGGGTGGATACCCCGGTCGCTCCGGTTAATGCCCAGGCCGATGCCGATCCCCTTGATGGGGCGAGCTTGTCTGCGGCCCTGACCCAAGCCCAGGGGATTGTGGCTCCCAGTGCCCCCGCACCGATCCCCGTGCCTCATCCGGCACACCCGGCCCTCACCCTGGCCCTCCATTGTTTCCGCACCAGCCCCCACAGTTGGCCCCTGACGGTACGCCGCTGCTGGTTTCTCGGTCGTTCTGGTCCTGCAGAGCAGGTCGATCGGGCCTTTGACGATCGATTCTGTGACGATCGATCCCTGGCTTTGATCCTTGCGGCGACTCTCGCCGGTTTTGCCCTAGGTTCCCGTGCCATCCCCCTGCCGCTCCTGCACCAACTTGATCCTGACTGCTATCGATCGGCCCTCTCCTTGTCCCACGCCTGCCTGCGTCGTTGGGCTGGGGCCCTCAGCAGCGATCGATCGCTGCCCTCCCTGAGTTTGCACTGCCGTCGGCTTGTTGCTCCCGGTATGTCGGATCGTTTGGATTATGGACCTCGTTAATCTTGGTCACGGCTTAGAACTCCCCTTTGGGGGCGAACTGGGACGCGGCTGGGGCTGGGGCTTGGGCACGGGGACCGTGCCCAAGCTGTGATTTTTCTTCGTGTTTTGTCCTGGGTGGGAGTGTTACCCCCGATGCTCGTTGCCCCGTTCCCCTTAACGCATCTATCCCCCCTAACGCCTAGGAGACCTAGCGGTGGAACGTCCCCACACCACCTTAATTTTGGCCCTCAGTCTTGACGGTAAAATTGCTGATCGTCACCAGTCTCCCGCTCGGTTTGGGTCAGCCGTGGATCAACAACACCTGGAACGATCGATCGCCGCCGCCGATGCGGTTCTTCTGGGGGCTGGGACGCTGCGGGCCTACCACAGTAGTCTTCCGGTTCGGGATCCCAAACTTTTAGCCCAGCGATCGGCCCAGCACCGTCCACCCCAACCGGTCCAAATTCTCTGTTCTGCCTCCGGTGATCTGGACCCCCGCTGGCGTTTTTTCCAGCAACCCTTGCCCCGCTGGCTCCTCACCACCGCTACGGGAGCCGATCGCTGGGCCGTCCAGCCGAATGCCTCCTATTCTTCAGATCCGGCCTTCGATCGCTGTTTTCCCCTCCTCACCGGAGCCCCCTCCACCTGGCACTGGCCCACCCTTCTCGCCCATCTGGGCCAAGCCCTTGATCAAGCGCTCCCAGAAACTTCCCCACAGGCTCTGCCGCGCCCTCTCACGGCTGCTTCCCCCGCTGCCCGCTCCCTTGCCGTCCTCGGCGGTGCGACCCTTGCCACTGCCCTGATCGAACAAGGTTGCATTGATGAGCTCAAACTCACCCTTTGCCCCCTGCTCCTGGGGGGAGACATGGCACCATCCCTGCTCCGAGGGGTGGGTTTTGGGGAATCGGTTGCCCCTCGTTTACAGTTATTAAATCTGGAAACCGTAGCCGATGAGATTTTTCTGCATTACCGGGTCCGCTAGAATGCGTCAAGTCCCTCAGGGCTAAAATCCCATAGGACTAGAAATTCCTGGATCCGTTACAGGGCACCTCGAAAAATTCAAATTTCGACCGCAGTGCCCACGGCAGAATCAGGGTTGTGGCAGGCGGCTTCGCCGCCCACCAGAATTAATCGAGGTACCCTACAGTACTGTTCGCAACAGCATCGTACAGGTGGGGTAACGCCCTGTGCCCAATGTATCCACCCCGATGTATCTATAAGATGCTGTACCTTTGGGGTACCTCGACCGATCTTGTTGATCCAAATCTCGGGGCAATAACCCACCGCAAGAATCAGGGTTGGGGGAGCTGAGCGGAGTCGAAGCCCCCCCAAGTAAGCGAGGTACTCTTTGGGGCACCTCAAATAATTGGGTTGGGCGGCGAAGCTGCGTAACCCAATCCGGATTCTGCTGTAGGCACTCCGGTGAAAATTTGAATTAATCGAGGTGCCCTTTGCTCTATTGGTTTATCCCCCAACACACTCCCCATGGCCAAACTTCTTGACATTCAAAATCTCACTGTTAGTTTCGATGG
>JAYKIB010000210.1:0-6693 GCA_035285005.1 Prochlorothrix sp. | reverse complement strand
TGGACCCATCTAAATTTTTGTGTTCCCGCGGGGTTATCGGCCAAATTATTGGGGGGGTGGGGGGGGGCCACCCCCCCCACCACCCTTAATCGAAGGACCCATTTGGGCACCTCGAAAAATTCAAATTTCGACCGTAGTGCCCACGGCAGAATCAGGGTTGTGACAGGCGGCGAAGCCGCCCACCACCCTTAATCGAAGGACCCATTTGAATATATTGAACTTTAACTTAAGCCTCAGGTTTTAGGACCCAAGCGCAGTCCAGACACGCCTGATGGCCGTGCTTCTACCCCCCCATTGGCCCAGCTCGCCTCGGCCCTGTCCGATCCCCACCCCCCTGTTTCCACCCTAATCCTGTTCCCCCCTGCCTCTCATCGCCCCCGCCCCCACCCTATGTCTCTCAACCCTCCGCTGCTCTCCACGGCCCTCACCCAGTCCCAGGTTTTGGGATTACCCCTGCATCTCTCGCCCGATTACGGGACTTGGTTGAGCGATCGACTCCAGCAGGGTCTGTCCACCCATGTGGTCACCCTCAACGCTGAAATGGCCATGCAGGCCCAAGGGGACGATCGCCTTGCGACAATCATTCGCCAAGCGGAACTCGTGGTTCCCGACGGCTCCGGCGTTGTCTTTTACCTGAGATTGCGAGGGCAGCGCATTGAGCGCTGTCCAGGGATTGAATTGGCCGAGGAAATGCTTGGTTACGCGGTGCAGCAGCACTGTTCGGTGTTTTTCTATGGGGGACAGCCGGATGTGGCGGCCACGGCGGCGCAACGTTGGCGGGAGCAATACCCCGATTTGGTTATGGCAGGCGTTGCGGATGGCTATGGGGATGCGGCGGCCCAGGCAGCCTTGCTAGATCGGTTAAAACAGCTCCAGCCGAAGCTGATTTTCGTGGGCCTCGGTGTACCGCGTCAGGAATTTTGGATTCAACAACACCGATCGATTTGCCCCCAGGCCACCTGGGTTGGTGTTGGCGGGAGCTTTGATATTTGGGCTGGATGCAAGGTACGGGCACCTCGATTTCTGCGCAATAACCACCTGGAGTGGACCTATCGCCTCTACCAGGAACCGTGGCGCTGGCGGCGTATGTTGGCCTTGCCCCAGTTTGCCTGGAAGGCGCTGCGGGGGGACTGAGGGGGATTTTGTAAGAACCTAGACCCGTGGACTATCGGCTCTGGGCCTCAGGTATCGGACAACAATTTTAACGTTTAGAGATGTCAGCACTGGGCGAGGTCTTTAGAATTGCTGTAGCCCCTGGGAAAGCCAAGAATCTCCCTGCTAAGATTGCAAACACACTCCTGGAATCAACCCCGCGATCCCTGGACCTCTCTTTGCCAAACCCCTAGGACTCCTGAGGGGATGTGATTTGCATGTCATTCAACCTTTATGCTGTGCTTACAATCTTCCCTCACCTGTCAACTTGCCCCCGCGACTTTTAATGAATTACGGCAGGTTTTGCAAGATTTCGGCCAGTCGATCCATGCGGTGATTCTCAACGATCGACAATTTTTACCCCTGCCCGATCGGGCGCGGCAGTCAACGATCGATCGCCCCTTTCTCCTCCTCCACAGCCCCCAGCTTCAGGTGCTGCTCCTGGGCAATGTCCCCCGCCCCCAGCCCATTCCCCCGCCCCTTAGCCAGCCCCAACCCTGCACCCTCACGTTTGATGTCGCTACGATCGCAGACTTTGGCCAAACCCTGGGGCAATTTTTCCCGGACTCCGCCCTCTGGCAGGAATGGAACGCAAGGCAGCACCTTCCCCAGGACGAAGCCGCCGTCCACACCACGGCCTACCACGAAGCCCTGATGCTGGCCGTCATGCACTGTCTCACCCAGCCCCCCGGCCAATCCCTGGGCTCAGTTCCTAGCCACGCCCCAAACCCGGCCCCCAGCTCCTTTTTCAGCCACTTCCCCGAGCCAGAAACCCCCTACGAATCCGTTTCCATTTGTCAGCCGATCGAGCAGGCGCTGCAGTGGCGCTTAAACCAGGAGCAGTTGCTGGCCCAGGTGACGGCCCAAATCCGCCAGACCCTAGAACTGGAGATGATCCTCAACACCGCGATCGGGTCGGTGCGACAATTACTCGATGCCGATCGGGTGGTGATTTATCGCTTTGCGGTGGGCCCCCAAGGCCAGCCCCACTGGTTGCAGCCGGAGCAGTTGGAGGCATTGGTCACGATCTCCCCTTCAGAGCATCCGACTGTGACAAAGGCCCCGACCGCCGAGGGAGCCGGTCAGGCGCATGACACCCATCCCCCCCCCTCCGCGCCATCCCTTCCCTCACCCCTCCTCAACCAGCCCGTCCAAGGGATCCATACGATCGAGTCCGTGTCTAGGATGGAAGCCCACGCTGGGACAGCAGCCGACTCGACAAAAAACCAGGCCGAAACCCAGGCTGATCTCGCCGTGGATCTGAGTCGCTGCCAGGGCGTTTTGGCGGAGTATTACCATGCCTTTGAAGCCCTCGCCGTCGATGGTGTCCCCTCCGTGCTCGATCCCCAGGTCCAGCCCTGTGTTCTCCATGAGCTGGAAGACTGGCGCGCCTTCAACCAGGGCGACGGGATTGGGGTCACGGATACGGAAAAAGCCTACCGGGATAATGGGGTGCTGTTGCAACTGATGCGGCAAATGCAAGTGCGATCGCGCCTCAGCACCCCCATTTTGGTCCAGGGCAAACTGTGGGGCCTGTTGACGGTTCACCAATGCCACTATCCCCGTCCCTGGCCCGAAGATAAGCGATCGATGTTAGCGCAAATTGCCGAACACCTGTCGATCGCGGTCTACCAAAGCCAACTCTACCAAGCCCTCCAGCACCAAAAACAAACCCTGGAACAGCGGGTCCAGGACTACACCCAGGAGTTGCAGGATGCTCTCGCGGTCACCCAGGCCGCCAACCGCGCCAAAAGCGACTTCCTGGCCACCATGAGCCACGAGTTGCGCACCCCCCTCACCTGCATTATTGGCATGTCGTCCACCCTGCTGCGCTGGTCCTTCGGCGCCCTGACCCAGCGCCAGCGCAACTATCTCCAAACTATCCACGACAGCGGCGAACAGCTCCTCGCCGTCATCAACGACATTCTGGAACTTTCCCAACTGGAGGCGGGTAAAACCCTCCTCAACCCCAGCCGCTTTTCCCTGGAGCGGACGATCCAAAGTATTGTCCAACTCTTTCAGGATCAGGCTCGATCGGCCCAGGTCCACCTCCACCTAGAGTTTTCCCTGGGGGAATCCGAGGATCTTTTTGTCGGAGATGTGCGCCGCTTGCAGCAGATTGTGACGAACCTCCTGAGCAATGCGGTGAAATTTACTCCCCCCGATGGACAGGTGGTGGTGCGGGTCTGGCGTGAACAGGAGCTCGCGGTGATTCAGGTGGAGGATACGGGCATTGGCATCCCGGAAGAGCAGCAAGAGTTACTGTTCCAAAAATTCCAACAGTTGGAAAACTCGCGGATTCGCGAGCATGGCGGCACGGGTCTGGGCCTCGCCCTGACCAAGCAGTTTGTGGAGCTGCATGGGGGCAATATTACGGTGGAGTCGAAGGTGGGGCTGGGATCGAAGTTCACGATCTGGTTACCCCCGCGCCCGGTGACCCCTGTTGCTCCCCTGACTCCGCCCCCAGAGCTCAACCCGATCGTCACCGGTACCCAGGTGGTGCTGTTGGAGGATGACGAGGAGACCGCTACACTAATTTGTGAATTGTTGACGGCGGCGGGTTACCAGGTGGTGTGGTTGGTGGATGCGTCTACGGCGGTGGAGCAGATTGAGTTGCTGTGCCCCGTGGCGGTGGTCACCAGCTTGGATGTGGCGGGCTTTAGTGGGATGTCGGTGATCCATAGTCTCCGGCAGTCGGTTCAGACCCGTTCCCTCAAAATCCTGGCCCTCGTCAGTGGTCCGCTGGAGGAAACCCTACCCCTACTGCCCGAGGGCATCCGCGCCGATCTCTATTTGACCAAACCCTTTCCCCCAGAGCAATTGGTGACGAGCTTGCTGCAACTGGCGGGTTAGGGGCTAGCTGTTCTATTTCCTTCCCCCGATTCTATGACTGCTCCCCCGACCCTTTTGACCCAGCAAGTCTGCTTTGGTGGCAAAGTCGAGTTTTATCAGCACTCCTCTAGCGCCTGCAAGGGTGAGATGAAGTTTGCGGTCTATCAGCCCCCCCAGGCCAAGTCTGAGGTGGTACCGGTGCTCTATTTTTTATCGGGCCTCACCTGTACCGACGAGAATTTTATGATTAAGGCTGGGGCCCAGCGCTACGCGGCGGAGCACGGCCTGATGCTGGTGGCCCCGGACACCAGTCCTCGGGACACGGGCATTGCCCAGGAGGATGGGGAGTGGGACTTGGGGACGGGGGCCAGTTTCTATGTGGATGCGACGGAGGAGCCCTGGGCGGCCCACTACCAGATGTATAGCTACATCACGGAGGAACTTCCGGCCCTGATTGTGGAGCATTTCCCGGCCCGACCCGATCGCCAGGGCATTTTTGGCCATTCGATGGGGGGCCACGGGGCGTTGGTCTGTGCCCTCCGTAATCGCGATCGATTTCGATCGGTGTCGGCGTTTGCACCGATCGCAGCCCCGAGTCAGTCCGCCTGGGGCCAGAAGGCATTTCAGCACTACCTGGGATCCAACCCGGAGACGTGGAAGGCCTACGATGCGAGTGAGTTGGTGCTCAAGGTGCCCTACAACCGGCCCATTTTGATCGATCAGGGCACGGCGGATCCCTTCTTGGGTAAGGGTCAGTTGCAGGTGGAGGCGTTTGAGGCGGCCTGTACCCAGGTGGGCCAGCCCCTCACCCTACGCCGTCAGGGGGGCTACGACCACAGCTATTTCTTCATTGCCACGTTTATGGCGGACCATATCCAGCACCATGCGTCGGCACTGTGCCGTTAGGGTATCTCATGCTCTCGCGGCTAACGCTGCGGTGGGGCTGGTTGTCCCCCATCACTAGGTGGGAGACCTCTTGATTCCTGGGCCTCCCTAACGGGGGCGTGCCTCACGGGTCAGGATAGGAGCAGCCTGATTTCCGATACTGCCGTGCCCAGATCCTGAGGTCTGGTGGACCTCCACAACGGATACTGGATAAGACGAAAGATGCCCCGCCGACGGCGGGGCATCTTTCGGTAACCGATACCTCTACAATCCCTTAGCGATCCATTTGCAGTTGAGACATTGCCTCCAGGTCCAGAACCTCCGCTAGCTCCGCCTCACTCAGCAGCCCTTGCTCCAGGACAATTTGACGCAGGGCCTTACCCGTGGCCAGGGACTCCTTTGCCACCGCCGCCGCATTGAGATAACCAATCTGGGGATTCAGTGCCGTAACCAGGGCTAAGCTTCCCTCCGCATAGGCAAGACATCGATCGCGATTGGCCGTAATTCCCGCCAAACACTTGTCCGTCAGTGCTCCCAGGGTATTCCCCAGGATTTCAATGATATGAATCAGGTTATAGGCAATCAGGGGCATCATCACATTGAGCTCCAACTGACCTGCCTGGGCCGCAAAGGCGATCGCCGTGTCGTATCCCATGACCTGGAAACAGACCATAGAGGTCATTTCCGCCATCACGGGGTTGTATTTCCCCGGCATAATCGAAGAACCGGGCTGCACCGGCGGCAGTTGAATTTCCTTCAGGCCCGTTTTGGGTCCCGAGTCCATTAGGCGCAGGTCATGGGAAATTTTGACTAAATCCTGGGCTAG
Source organism: Prochlorothrix sp. (assembly GCA_035285005.1). Classification (GTDB taxonomy): domain Bacteria; phylum Cyanobacteriota; class Cyanobacteriia; order Prochlorotrichales; family Prochlorotrichaceae; genus Prochlorothrix. The sequence goes on along the minus strand of JAYKIB010000210.1, from coordinate 998 downwards.
GTTACGAATACTGCCGGAAACCGCCACAAAGGGAGCCATACTTTGCATTGCGGCCATGGGATGGGGTGCAAAGCTTAGGGGATAGCCCGTGAGGTCCGCCAGGACAGCGGCCACCCGCTTGGCATACTGGGGATGGGTATTGAGACCCGTGCCCGATGCACTGCCCCCTAAGCCCAGAGCATAGAGATCCTGGGCAGCCGTTTGGATGCGGCGCTGATGGTCCTGCAGAATCTGCTGCCATGCTCGGAAATCCTCACCCAGGCGCACGGGGACGGCATCCTGGAGATGGGTGCGGCCAGACTTGATCACATCCTGAAACTCATCCGCCTTGTCCCCTAGCACCGCGATCGATCGGGCCAGAGCCGGATACAAGGAATGGGTCAGGGCCAGGAGACCGCCAATGCGAATGGCCGTCGGGATAACATCATTGGTGGATTGACCATAGTTAACGTGATCGTTGGGGCTAACCCGTTGATATTGGCCCTTTTCAGCGCCTAATAGTTCCAGTGCCCGATTTGCCAGCACTTCGTTCACATTCATATGGTGGGAGGTGCCGGCCCCCGCTTGGTACACATCCACCACAAACTGATCCCGCCACTGTCCCCGCAAGACCTCATCCGCCGCCTGGACGATCGCCGTGCTCACATCCGATGGAATACAGCCTAAAGCTCCGTTTACCTGAGCCGTAGCCTTTTTAATGAGCACACAGGCATCCACATAGGTGCCCAAAGGTTTGAGGCCGCTGATCGGGAAGTTGTCCAGGGCACGGGACGTTTGAATCCCGTAGTAGGTGTGGGCGGGAATCTGGCGATCGCCCATGGAGTCGGTTTCGGTGCGAAACTCAGGGGTACGGTCGCCAGCGGGGGAGGCAGGGGAGGTAGACATGACGGAATCTGGGCGTGATGAGGAATGCGAGGTGAGCAGAAACGGTACCTAGGCTAGTGAGTCAGGCTCGGTGAGTCGGAGCCGATCGATCGCCGCAGGGTACCTCGATGAAT
>JAYKIB010000209.1:0-4659 GCA_035285005.1 Prochlorothrix sp. | reverse complement strand
TTTCTATGACTAGGACACCTCGATTAATACAAGGCACTTCGAAAAATTCAAATCTCGACCGCAGTGCCCACGGCAGAATCAGGGTTGTGGTGCGCGGCGAAGCCGCGCAACCCCATTAATCAAGGTGTCCACTACGGATTGAGGTGCCTACGGGTTTGGCTTGGCTAAGCTGTGCAGACGCTGAACTGCCTTCAGAAGGTCCGGCACAGCAGCAACGGGCCAGTACCCCTCTCCCCGTCGGCCTTGGTTCAGAATGATCGCCAAGTCGTAGGAGCGGGGGAAGCCCTCCGCAGCCAGATAAAGACGATCGCTCTCGGCTTCGAGGGAGAGCCGTTCCTCCGCCATGACAAGGGTTTCCATGTCCGCCATGGCTTGGGCGAGTTCCTGGGTCAGCCGACAAAAGTCTGCGAATTCCGGCCCGGTGAGTTCCATGGCCCAGGTTTCGCCCCCCACAAGGCCGGGGTAGTCCTGGGCGGTGGGATCCCAGCCAATTCGCCAGCCCGCACCCTCCAGGAAGGTGCGGGCACAGGGGTTCACCTCTGCTTGACTGCCCGATTGCTCGTCCGGTTGCTCGTCCGCTTTTCCCTGGCCCTGGGCTAGTTTCTGGGATGGGACCTGCGCCTGATCCGCATTGGCTGTGGGAAGACCTGGGACGGTGGCATCCTGCTCTGGCAAGCCCGTTAGTCCCCAATAATTTCAGGCTGGGTCAGTTCGTCGGACATTTCAAGAATCGCCCTTTTGACGGGTTTAATATTGCTTTCGTCGTGATCAAAGTCTTCGTAGCGGCGGCGCTTGGCGCGATTGGCGACTTGAACGGTGATCCGGTAGCGGTTGGAGGCGGCGCGGATCAGTTCTTCGGCGCGGTAGATCATTTCGCTGGAGTCGTGGCCAAGGGGTTGGGTCATGGGAGATGGGTGGTCCTTACGATTGAGTCCTATGGAGTCATGGGGGGCTCTCATGCAGTTTGGTGGCTGCTGTAACCGAGAGAATTGGGCCTAGTGAAGAGGCAAAGCCTATTATACAGGTATCGTTTTCGCGATCGATCGGAGCCCAAGGCGACGATCGACCCAGGTTCTGTTATAATGCTCCTCTGGGTCAGGTCATTGGACTGAATAGCCAATGAATTATGCCTTTGGACATCTCGATATAACCCAACTTTTTGGGAGATAGCCCACGCACGAATCAGGGTTTGGGTTGGGCGGCGAAGCCGCCCAACCCAATGAATTGAGGCGCCCCTTTGGAAGTTGCCCTCTCTGGGTTACTTCAGCCCTGTCCCATTTTGTCCTGTGCCGATGTAGCTCAGTGGTAGAGCACTCGATTCGTAATCGAGCGGTCAGGGGTTCAAATCCCCTCATCGGCTTTTTGCTTCAGGTTGGTCGGTTCCTAGTCCTGGACACCTCGATTCATTCAAATTCTCACCGGAGTGCCTAGGGCAGAATCAGGATTGGGTTGCGCGGCGAAGCCGCGCAACCCAATGAATCGAGGGGCCCTAGGGTTAAAGGATGACAGCCCCTCGGCATGCTAGCAGGAGACTCTGCTGCGGCCTGCCCTAACCCGTTAGGCCGAGGCTACCTGGGGCCAACTGTCGATCGGATCGGTGGACTTGACCCGATGCATTCCTGCCGTCGCAAACCGGGTATAGGCTGCATCCGCCTGCTCCGTAAAGTCCACCACACCGGGTACCACCACCGGCGAGGTGCAGTCCTCAAGCAGATAAACCTTCTGGGCAAGACTGGGATCGATCGCCTGAATTTCCGTGAGTAAATCTTCGATCGTCCAGGCGACGCAATGGCTTTTGGCCTGTCCTGCAATGACGACCCGATCGAAGGTTAAGAGGTGCTGAATTAAGGAATTGTTTTTCTGGGCGATCGAGTGTCCATCGGCTCCCGTGAGCACCTCGGGACAGAGGACTGAATAGTTTTCGGTCAAGGGATTACTGCCCTTGAGTTCAAAGCGAGTTTGGTGTTGGCGGGCGATGGTATGGAAGAAGCAGGCTTCTTCCACCGCAGACACGAGGGCATGGCCAATTCCACCCAAAATCGAGTGATAGGGCCAAATGGTGAGGGGATATTTGCCGGAGTCTGTGAGGGTTTTGGCATAGTGTAGGGCATGGGACTGGAGAGTCGCCGTATCTCCCTGGGTGAGGCTGGGTGCCAAGGCCGGGTTTGCCCGCCAGACTCCGGCCTCCACTTCAGGGTAATGAATGAGGGTCATCGGAGCTGGTGGATTGCCCTCGCGATCGACCCAAAAGACGGGGTGGAAAATCTGCATGGCGGTGTGGGTATCCAGGGTGGGAATAATCTCTGTGATTATCCCTAAATTGCGATAGATAAATTCGCATAGCCGCTGGTTATCTTCCACCGCTCCCCGACCCGATCGCCCTCCCACAAACAACTCAAATTCCGGAATACAAAAGGTGTTTTGGGCATCAATAATGAGGAGCCCGAGGCGGATTGGGTCCTGGGCCGCCGCTGGGAGCGCATGGGTCATGGCCCAGGTGGTGGCTTCGGTGGCCCGCTGCTGGTAGGGAACGCGCCAAACTTCACCAACACGGCTGGGATCAAAGTGGGGGGGGAGGGGAGTCGTCATAGCAGTTACGGCAGTTTAAAGAGGTTATGGCAGTTACGGCTAGCGCTAGGGTAGCGCACCCCAGCCGCACTCGCGTCGGTTTTCGGGGGGGATTTTGAGGCCAGCTCGATTAATTCGGGGAGGCGGCTTCACCGTCCAATCCAAACCCTGCGTCTCGCGGAGGCTATTTCCCCAAAGTCTATCGGGCACCTCGATTCATTGGGTTGGGCGGCTTTGCCGCCCAACCCAACCCTGATTCTTACGTGGGTCACTGGGCGAAAACTTTGATTTTTTGAGGTGCCCTATATTTTTCGAGATGTCCTACTCCAGCGCCTAGACCAACTCGATTTGGGAATCTTTCCCCAGCAGAAATCGTAACGCTTTGGGGCGCTGGAGCGCTGGAGTGAGACGCGACTTTGCCCCAATCACACTATCGACAATACGTTGATGGATGCCGACGATGCTTGCTTCTTCAAGGATGACACTGTGCTCAATGTCCGCATCCTGGAGGGTAACACCGTCAGCAATGCTGGTGTAGGGGCCAATAAAACAGTTCTCCAACTGACAGTGAGCCCCAATACTAACCGGGCCGCGAATAATCGAATTTGTAATCTGGCTCTGGGGGCCAATTTCCACCCGACCACTAATTTGGCTCTTGTCATCAATGTGGACGGTCGATCGGTTTTCTCCCCACTCGCTGGGATCGAGATAGGTATCTAAAATCAAACGATTGGCTTCTAACAGATCATCTTTTTTACCCGTATCAAGCCACCACCCTTGGAGTTCCTGAGCCTGTACAGATTTGCTGTCGGTAATTAACTGCTGGATTGCATCGGTAATTTCCAGTTCTCCCCGTGCTGAAGGCTCGATTCGATCGATCGCTTCATGAATGGTGGGGGCAAAAAAGTACAAGCCCACTAGGGCCAAGTTGGATGGAGGGTCTTTGGGTTTTTCCACTAGTCGGAGTACCCGTCCTTGGGGATTGACTTCAGCCACGCCGAAGGCGCGCGGATCCGACACCTGACGCAGCAAAATTAAGGCATCCAGATTAGCTTGGCTAAAGTTGTGCAATAAGGGAGCCAAGGGATCCTGGATCAGATTATCCCCGAGATACATCACAAAGGGAGAGTCTTGTAAAAAGTTACGGGCGATTTTAACCGCATGGGCGAGTCCATCGGGACTCGCCTGGGTAATGTAGGTGAGTTTGGTTCCAAATCGATCGCCTGGACCAGTTTGTGCTTGAACTTCAGCGCCCGTTTCTGGGCTCACAATCAGAGCAATTTCTGTAATACCTGCGGTTACTAAGCTTTCAATGCCGTACCAGAGAATTGGCTTATTAGCGACGGGTACCAGTTGCTTAGCGCCGGTGTAGGTTAGGGGCCGTAGCCTTGTGCCTTTACCGCCCGAGAGAATGAGTCCTTTCATGGGAAGTCCTTGAATAAGAGTGACTGGCGTTTGATGGGGGTAGCTTCGCCCCCGTTAGGTCTGGCGATCGGGTCCGGGGTAATCGATCGAATCCTAGGCAAAGAGAGGAGCCTGGTGGAGGTAGAGTCCCGCTTGATCCTTCTGGGATAGGATGGGATCCACGTTGGGGGGTAAGGGCCACTCAACCCCTACATGGGGGTCATCCCAGCGTAAACTCCGCTCATGCTGGGGGGCGTAGTAATCCGTGACTTTATAGAGACAATCAGCCGACTCCGACAGTACTAGGAAGCCATGGGCAAATCCCGGAGGAACCCAGAGTTGATGTTTATTTTCTGCACTGAGGACTTCCCCGACCCACTGACCAAATGTTGGGGAGGACTGACGTAAATCCACGGTCACATCGAACACTGCACCGGCAATCACGCGCACGAGTTTGCCCTGGGTTTGTTCGATTTGGTAATGTAGCCCTCGCAGGATATGTTGGGTCGATCGAGAGTGATTATCTTGAACGAAGTGGACGGACTGGCCTGTTTTTTCGATAAATTCGCGCTCGTTAAAGCTTTCAAAGAAAAAGCCGCGATGATCACCAAAAACCTGAGGGACCAGGATAAAGACATCGGCGATCGCAGTGGGTTTAATATCCATCGACAGGGGTGGGGTTGGGAA
>JAYKIB010000208.1:0-9149 GCA_035285005.1 Prochlorothrix sp. | reverse complement strand
GCCAGGGAACTCCAGCCCTACCCCAGCATTAGCCGCGATAGCCCAAAAAAAGCCGATCGAGGAAACCTCGATCGGCTTAAAACGTATAGTCACAGTTCTCAGGAAAGTTGAGTCAAAGGTTTAACCGTAGCTTGCTCGGCGCACAGCAGCCATGAACTGGCAAGTTAGACGCTTTGATTCTGAGCGGGAAAGGTGGGGTGAGGGTGGGGTAGCTCGAACATCGTCATATTCTCAAGAGTGGTCGCGGACGCTAGGGTAGCCATACCGATCGCAAGTCCTGAGTTCGCTCCCTTCTCAATCCTAGAAGTCGCGGGTTAGGCAATTTCAGACCCAGGGAGCGGGGATTCCCTCAGTGTCAAGAAGCAGGAAACCTTGCAGTCTATTCGTGCTGTGCGCTGACTAGTGCTACTGAGGATAAGGTTATTATTCCGTATTCCTTCGGAACTTATTGTGACACAGATCAGGATCAGTCGTGATATCACTGTCTTGATTTGGCCACATTTCCTGTCTACTGACCGAGAGATTACGGAAGACTGGCGATCGTACCCGTCGATCCCCCTCACCGTTTAGGATAGGAGCACGTCCAGGATCGTCCAAATCTCCTGTTCCCCACCCTGTCCCTCCCCTCAACACTGCCATGGTTCTCTTCCACATCGATCCCAACTGGCAACTCCCCGAGCGGGCTGCCACCAGCGAATCTGCCTTTTTTAACCGTCGTCAGTTCCTGCGGGCGATCGGGGCTGCCGGTCTCACCATTGCCGCTGCCCCCCTCACCAGTGGTTGCCAAGCTACGGCCAAAGCGCCCGGAGTGGCCGAGACCCTGGAGGAGAGTCTTAATCTTCCAGCGGTGCGCAACTATAGCACCCACCCCGTCTTTACCGAGTCCAGTCTCGATCGTCCCCTCACCGATCGACTGCTGGCGGGTCAGTACAACAACTTCTACGAGTACGGTGGCACCAAGTCCATTTGGCCCAAGGCCCAAAATCTTGTCACCGATCCCTGGACCGTCACCGTGGGCGGATTGGCTAAGAACCCTGGTATTTACGATCGGGATGAACTGCTGCAAACCTTCCCGTTGGAGGAGCGCATTTACCGCTTCCGCTGTGTTGAGGCCTGGTCCATGGCAGTGCCCTGGTTGGGCTTCCCCATGCGCCGGATTTTGGAGGCGGCGGAGCCGTTACCGGAGGCAAAATATGTGCGCTTTGTCTCCTATTACGAGCCGGAGATCACCCCCGGCCCCAATGTATTTTCGAGTTTCTATCCCTGGCCCTACACCGAGGCGCTGCGCCTGGAGGAAATGGCCAATGACCTCGCTTTCTTTGCGGTGGGGATTTACGGGCGGCTCTTACCGAAGCAGCATGGGGCACCGATTAGAGCGGTGATTCCGTGGAAGTATGGCTTTAAAGGGGCAAAATCAATCGTTAAGATTGAGTTTACGGCGGAACAGCCACCCACTTTCTGGAATACGGTCCAGGCCAACGAATATGGTTTTGAGTCTAATGTGGATCCCAGTGTGCCCCACCCGCGCTGGTCCCAGGCCCGGGAGCGTTTTATCGGCACGGGACCCGATTTAAGCTGGGAAATGCGGGAAACACTGCCCTATAACGGCTATGGCGAGTATGTTGCCAATTTATATCGCGCTTAGGCTGTAAATGTTTAGGGAAGCTAACGCTTAGAGGAGGGTTGGAAACTTCGGCCAAGGGCGTAGGCCCTTGCTGAATCCCCCTCGGTCCCCCTTGTTAAGGGGGAAGAAGAGGTCGTCCCCCCTGTTAAGGGGGAAGAAGAGGTCGTCCCCCCTTGCAAAGGGGGGTTCGGGGGGATTCTCTTAGGTTTATAAATATCCGCTTATGCCGATGGATAGCCGTTCCGACCGTCCATCGGTGGAGCAGTTATGGAGTGGGTCAGAGACCCGCTCCAAGACAGAAGCCACACAAGGCCACAACACCCATGGCTGGGCGGTTGCCGAACGATGCGACGCAAGTCAGGTTATTCATGGATGGATCGATCGAGGGGGCCGAAGGATCTGTGGGGGATCACCTATTCCTGGAGGGTTTGGTACACCAGCCAGCCGAAACCGCCAATGAGGGCGAGGGCTGCCAGGGCAAAGAGGATTTGGAGCACAAGGCGTAGCACCAGAAAAGCGAGAATCCCGAGAATAAAAAATTTAGCGAGGGTTAGGGCCTTACGCGCCTTGGATATTCGTGGAGAGACCGATCGATCCGACGGGATCACGGGAGAGGCGGCAGGCGTGTCGATCGATCGCCATTGGTGCGAAACCTCGGCTTCTAAGTCCCGGAGACGCTGCTGGAGGGCGGCTTCATCGGGATCGGGCGGGGTCGGAGCAGGGGAGGGAAAACGGGGAGTCACGGGGGAGAGGGGAAAATGAGACGGTCAAGCATCGGGTCTAGGCCCATGCTAGCGTGAAGTTGCGGGAAACCTCCGACGTGGTCGGACATTACGCCAACGTGACATTGCTCCAACGTTGATAGATGCCACAAGATTCACGACCTAATTCAGCACGACCCGGGTCAGCACGACCTAATTCAGCACGACCCGGTTCAGCCCAGCCAGGAGGACGGTTCTGGAACCCGATCGCCCCCGGTCTCGCCCAGGAACTCGCCTGGGATTGGCATAACCTGATCCTGCACCGTGCTTGCCCCATTTGTGGAGAACCAGCGGCGACGGATCTGTGCCGCACCTGCGATCGACACCTGAACCAATGCGCCATTGCCAACCCCAAGGAGACCTGGCAAGGCGAGTTTCCTGTGTTTGCCTGGGGCTATTACCGATCGAAGCGCACCCCCATTCTTAAGCGATCGATCGCAGCCCTTAAATACGACAATCATCCCATTCTCGCCCGCACCCTGGGCTACCGGATCGGTCAGGCTTGGAACCGCACCCGGCCCCTTAAAGCCGCTGTACCGCGTTGGCCCCGTCCGCTGGTGGTGCCGATTCCCCTCCACGATCGCAAGCTCCGCAGTCGGGGATTTAACCAAGCGGCACTATTGGCCCGCTATTTCTGCCGAGTGGCACGGCTACCCTGTGCAGAGCAGGGCTTGGTGCGGGTCCAGGATACCCAAGCCCTCTTTGGCTTGGATCGGCCCGCCCGCCAAGCGGAAGTCCAGGAAGCCTTTCGGGTGGGTTCGGTCCTGGGGGGCCTAGGAGACCCTCGCGCCCCAGGCTTGCGAATCCCAGGAGCATTAATCCCCGACCGGTTTAGCCCAGGCCGATCGCGACCCGTTTTGCTGTTTGACGATATCTACACCACGGGAGCCACGGTCCAGGCAGCGGCCCAGACGTTGCAGGCCCAGGGCATTACGGTGCTGGGCGTGGTGGTCCTGGCGCGGGCAGGGGGATGAGCGTGGGCCTAGAGTGGCTGGGGGCGAATGCTGGTGTAACGATCGGCGCGGATGCTTTGAATTGCGGTTTGGATATGGTCTTCTGGCTTACCCAGGGTCTTCAGCAAGTGGGCCCCCAGGGCTAGGGCCGCTTCAAACTCCGGCTGCACCACTTCTTTGGAACCTAGTTGGGTCAAGAGATCAATTTCCTGGTCCTGATGGGATCGCGCAATCACATCCAACTGGGGGGCAACTCGCAACGATCGCTTGAGAAGCAGGCGGGTACTGTTGGGATCGGGGAGGGCGATAGCGAGGGCTTTGGCCTGGTGTAGGTTAATTTTCTCCAAAATCAACTCTGAGTCTGCGTCACCGAGCACGTAGGGAATCTGGCGCTGACGCAGCCGCTGTACCGCCGCCTCACTATTTTCTAGCACCAGCACGGGGTAGCCTTGGCGCAACAGAATATTGACGATGACCTGTCCCACCCGACCATACCCGGCCACCACCACATGACCCGCCAAATCCGCCGGCAGAAACAGATCCTTGGGGGCTTCAAAGCGTTGCAGGCTGCGGCGGAGCCAGGGAATTTCCAGGAGACGATCGGCGAGGGTTGGGGCACTACTGAGACAGATAGGGGTAAGAACTAAGGTGATTGCCGTTGTCCCCAACGGCAACAGATAGATGCTTTCGGAAATCAGACCCAATTCCAGGCTAAACAGCGAGAGAACAAAGGAAAACTCTCCAATTTGGTTGATACCAAGGCCTGTGAGCAGGGCTGTTTTGAGGGAGTAGCCAAAGCTGAGGACGATCGGCACCAAAATCAACGCCTTCCCCACCATCACCAGGGTCACCAGCCCCAAAATCAGGCCCAGATTCTGGAGCAGGATATCGGGGTCAATCAGCATCCCGATCGACGCAAAAAAGAGACTGGCAAAGGTGTCCCGCAGCGGTAATACTTTGGCGAGGGCATGATCCGCATGATCAATCTCCGCCACCATCAGACCCGCCACAAAGGCCCCCATCTCGATCGACAGACCCAGGCTTGCCGTCACCAGCGCCACCCCCAGGCACAGGGCAATGACCGTCAACAGAAAAATCTCTCCGCTTTCCGTGGCGGCAACCGTGCGAATCAGGGGCGGCACCCCCCAGCGCCCCAAGACCACCGCTCCGCCCAGAAACAGCAGCACTTTGAGGAGAGCCAAGCCAATTTCGCTCCCCAGGTTCACAGGCTCTGTCAGCGCGGGTAACAGGGCCAACATTAACCCCAGGGCCAAGTCCTGGGCGATCAGAATGGCCAACATCACCTGGCCGTGGAGGGTATTGATTTCGCCGCGTTCCGTCAGGGTCTTCAAAACCACGGCAGTGGACGAGAGGGAGAGGACTGCGCCGAGAAAGATGCCTTGGGTTAGGTTAGCGGCCCAGCCTAGTAGGAACGTGCTCCCCGTGGCGAGGGCGATCGTGAGGCCAATTTGGAGCAAACTGCCGCGAACGGCAATGTCACGCACCCGATTCAGTTGGGCGAGGGAAAATTCGACCCCCAGAGCAAACAGGAGAAAGGCCACACCAATCTCGGCTAAACCTCGAATTGCCTCCACATTCTCTAGTAGTTTGAATCCATAGGGGCCCACCAGAACCCCGCTGAGGATATAGCCCAGCAGAGCCGGTTGTTTGAGGCGATGGGCCAGATAGCCCCCCACTGCCGACGCTCCTAATACAGTTGTCAGATCTAAGATAAATTGATCGGCAGCCACCTTCCTGCTCCTGTGATGACGGATATGCTAGGGGACCCCTCGAAACTGGTGCCTGTGTGCCTCCGTAACGACGGCAGCCCTGGGGGTGGGGTAGGGCAACCACCCATATTTCCCTCGGCCTGACCTGGGGGACAGCATTGGGCAGATGCATGGGGGGGACTGGTTGCGAACCGTGAGGTGTCCTAGCAATTGTTAGCTTATCCTGACTGTGGACGATCCCCCGATCGGTAGTCGATCGGGGAAGAACAGCAGCAGTCAGATTCTGGCGCTGCCTAGCTTATAGTAAATAAGTACTATCTAGGTTGAGGGATGGTTTTCAGGGGAGAGAAGGGTGCTTGGGTCATGGGTTGGCCTCTTGCTTGAGGGTCGCGACTTAGGTCCGTTAGATAGCTCTCGGGGCAGTCTGATCAATTGGTTATGAAGTCAAGACTTGGACGATCGATCCTTGAGTTCTCTTTAGTAGGAATTGGATCCTGAATACTGACGGGTGAACTGCTGAAGTATGAAGTTATTTTGACTTTTTTCTCTAGATATCTTGACAAAGTAAGGAAGCGTAAATTCTGAATTGCGCAAGTGAGCATCATACTCTACAATCCTTGGCATCCCACAGATGGGAAGTGCCCCAGCCATTGCATGATTTTTTAATGAATGGTCCCTCCAGGCTCAGACCGGGCCTAGGGATGCGGGGATCTGACATGGACGATTTGTGGACCACGCTTAATTTGCTATCTCGAATATCCCCTGTTTTGGGGTCTGAGCTTCGACGGTCCAATGATCTCAGCTTAGGCCCGCTAGACCCGTTTGACTTTTTTTGGATGAAATCGGGCTATTTTACGGGATTTCAGTGTCTTTTTTTAGGCTATCTTTGCTACTCTCGGTGAGATTGATATGGCTCACGTTGTTTTGTTGGGTGACAGTATTTTTGATAATGCTCCCTATGTGGATGCGGGGGAGAGTGTGAGTTGCTGTCTGGAGCGGAAGTTGCCGTTGGGTTGGCGATCGACGCTGTTGGCGATCGATGGTTCTGTGACGCTGGATGTGCTGGGGCAGGTTGAGCAAGTTCCGAGGGATGGGACGCATCTTTTTTTGAGTGTGGGGGGGAATGATGCGCTTCAGGCGAGTGAGTATCTGCATCGATCGGTGAGTTCGGTGGGGGAGGTTATGCTGGGGTTTTCGAGGATTATTGATGATTTTCGGGGAAATTATGTTTCGTTGGTGGATTTTTTGGTGCGGCGGGGGGTGCCGCTGACGCTTTGTACGATTTACAATCCTTGTTTTGAGCGGGGGGAGGAGCAGACGATCGCGGTGATGGCTTTGATGTTTTGGAATGATGTGATTTTGCAAACGGCGATCGGGTATGGGTTGCCGGTGGTGGAGTTGCGGCGGGTGTTTACGGGTCCGGCGGATTATGCGAATCCGATTGAGCCGTCGGGGGTTGGGGCGGATAAGTTGGCGGATGCGATTTTGACTGTGGTGCGGGGGCATGATTTTGCCCAGGTTCGATCGAGTGTGTATGGTGTGGGGGGCTGATGTTTTTGGGGGCTTGTGACAGTTGCGACGGGTCCGACGATCGGCCTCAAACAACGCAAATTCGTCGGAGGGCTCGCAGCCTTACTGTGCAAGGGTTTCAGAGTTTTTCCACAGGTGATTTTGTTGTATATTGTCCCGATCTTTAGGGGGGGTTCGCAAACGGCCTCTGGACACGGCTCTGGGACTGGGTTTAAGATGGCAGGTATCCCCACTCGCTGGGGATACCAATTGAATGGAAACTTCGCAGGTAAATCATAAGTCTGATCAATTCCTGGGACCTCAAATCCCCACTCGCTGGGGATACCAATTGAATGGAAACCTCGTACTTCTGCTCAATCTGTTGAGCATTTCCTGATCCCCACTCGCTGGGGATACCAATTGAATGGAAACTTCATTAAATGAGCTACGGACAATCATGGTTCATTGAGTTTATCCCCACTCGCTGGGGATACCAATTGAATGGAAACGCGTCGATGTAAGCCCCAGTCTTGGAGGCAGTTGCCATCCCCACTCGCTGGGGATACCAATTGAATGGAAACTCAGGTTCTTTACCCTAAAGGAGGGCGTTGTGTTTACATCCCCACTCGCTGGGGATACCAATTGAATGGAAACACATGGATCTAATTATTAAGGTTTTGAAATCTATATCCCCACTCGCTGGGGATACCAATTGAATGGAAACTTGGTCTCTCCGGTATTGAATGGAAGACGATTGGAAACGAAATCCCCACTCGCTGGGGATACCAATTGAATGGAAACCAACCGGCAAAAGGCGCATACCCTGGAGTTCAGGTTCTTATCCCCACTCGCTGGGGATACCAATTGAATGGAAACAGGGATGGACTTTTCCACCCGGACTTCCAGGCACTCTACATCCCCACTCGCTGGGGATACCAATTGAATGGAAACCTGGTGGACATTGATGTCCGCATCCACCTTGAGCTTCTTGATCCCCACTCGCTGGGGATACCAATTGAATGGAAACAACCTGGGCAGTTTTGCCCCACACTTCAATATCAAACCATCCCCACTCGCTGGGGATACCAATTGAATGGAAACCACTCCATCCTCAGTCGATACCCATTGAGGGTTATCGATAATCCCCACTCGCTGGGGATACCAATTGAATGGAAACTTGGTGTACCCCAAAGCCTTGCCCTGAGAATTTAGAGCATCATCCCCACCTAAGTACCGGACAAAAAAGTGATCAGCATGGCCCCAAACCCTTGTAGGCTAAGCATTTGAGGCTGATCGCCTAAAACCTTTGTATAGTAGGTATTTCCAGGGTTTTGTCCGGTACAGAGCATCCCCACTCGCTGGGGATACCAATTGAATGGAAACAGTTCATCTTTAAGCAGATCTTCTAATCTACTTAAAAAATCCCCACTCGCTGGGGATACCAATTGAATGGAAACCAGCAGAAGGTTTTCCCGCGAAGACGAAGATAGGCTTCGTATCCCCACTCGCTGGGGATACCAATTGAATGGAAACCAAGGAGGAGTTGGCGTGTAGCCCGATTAGTTTCATAAATGCTATCCCCACTCGCTGGGGATACCAATTGAATGGAAACTAGAACCCCCGGTAATTACTAAAACTTGCTCCACTTCATCCCCACTCGCTGGGGATACCAATTGAATGGAAACTTTCAGCATCGATCCCATAACGCGAACCGTTAAGGAGGGATCCCCACTCGCTGGGGATACCAATTGAATGGAAACCAGTAGTCTGACGAGCAAGGATTTTCTGCTCTTCGACCAATCCCCACTCGCTGGGGATACCAATTGAATGGAAACATCCTCCGTGAAGAGCTTGACACTAACCAAGACTTTCCATCCCCACTCGCTGGGGATACCAATTGAATGGAAACCTTAACTTTAGGCTTGGGCTTAGACTTAGTAGAAACCATCCCCACTCGCTGGGGATACCAATTGAATGGAAACTGAAGCTCAGCAGTACCTCAGCATGGCGGGATTCAATACTATCCCCACTCGCTGGGGATACCAATTGAATGGAAACTGACCCCATGGAGTGATTGATCTAACCCTCAATCACTCCCTTGTTTTACCCTTCCCTTAACCTCATCCCTCGCCCCTCGCATTACCCAACCTCCCCCCAGCCCAAAGATCCGCTAGCCTACTCCTATCCCCTAGCCGATCGACCCCATGCCTCATCACCACCTCCTCATTGGCCCCCCCAGCAGCGGCAAAACCACCCTCGCCCAAACCCTCCAAAACCACCTGCCCCACAGCCACATCATCAGCACCGACACGATTCGCCACCAACTCTACGGCGACCCCAGCATCCAAGGCCAATGGTCCCAAATCTTCGCCCAAATCCAGGACCAATGCCAACAGGCGATCGCCACCGGCAAAACCATCATCTACGACGCCACCAACGCCAAACGCCCCTGGCGCTACAGCTTCCTGCGGCCCCTCCTCACCACCTACCCCGACCACACCTGGATTGGCTGGCACCTCACCACCCCCCTCCACACCTGCCTGACTTGGAACCAGCAGCGCGATCGCCAAGT
>JAYKIB010000207.1:0-6532 GCA_035285005.1 Prochlorothrix sp. | reverse complement strand
CCAAGCTGGATGATGCCTTAACCCTAAGAGATAAAAGGCGAGAAGCAGAAGCACTATATAGTATCGGTTGGATTTACTTTATTCTTGGACAGAATACGATCGCCCTAGATTACTATCAAAAAGCCTTAGATATTCAACAGGCTATGAATGATAAATTAAATTCTGCCTACTCACTTGGCAGTATGGGATGGTCTTATTACTACCTGCAGCAGTATGACGATGCGATTAACTTGCATCATAGAGCATTAGATCTAAGACATGCTCTAAATGATCTGGAGGGCGTTGCCTTTTCTCTTGGTGGCTTAGGGAAAGTATATGAAGCTCTTGGAGAATATCAAAAGGCAATTGACTTGCATTTAAAGCAATTAGAAATTGCTAGACAAGTTGGAAATATAAAAGAAGAAGCCTATGCATTAAGTGATCTGGGTTTTGCTTATTCAAATCAAGGTCAGTATCAGACTGCCTCAAGATTTTACCAACAAGCACTTGCACTCCAAAGACATATAAACGATCGATGGGGGGAGCGAATAACATTAGCCGGAATAGCAGATTCTTTTGAAAAAGCAGGAGATATTGAATTATCTATTTTATTTTTTAAGGAATCTGTAAATATTTCAGAATCTATTCGTAACAATATTGTAGAACGTCCAAGAAGTGATAGGCAGGCTTTCTTAAAAACTGTAGAAAAATCATATCGTGATCTCGCAAGATTACTGTTAGAACAAGATAGAATTATTGAAGCACAACAAGTTCTAGATTTATTGAAAGTTCAAGAGCTAGAAGGCTATCTTCTCCACAATATGAGAGGTGACGAGAGAATAAGTCAAGGCATCGAGATGCTTCAGGCTGAAAAAGATATTCTAGATGCATATAATCAGTTTCAGAGAAATATTATAGATCTAGGGCTAGAGCTAAGAAATCTTCGGTCAATACCTATTGCCAGTAGGACTGAATCTCAACAGCAAAGAATATCTTTATTAACTCAACTCGAGCACGATATCAATGTTCAATTTAACCAGTTTATTGATAGTAGTGAAATTCAAGAATTAGTGTCTAGACTAAGTTTCAGTACCAGTCGTCAGAATGTCAACTTAGAAGACCTTAATTTATTCCGAAATCAGTTGCAAGATTCTAATTCGGCATTGATTTATCCCTTGGTTTTAGAAGATCGGCTAGAACTGATTATTGTTACACCACACTCTCCACCACTAAGGAGAACAGTTCTAGTGCCCAGAGAGGAGCTACGTGAGGTTGTAAACCAGTTTCGAGGACAACTTTTACCACAATATAATCAAAGTATTAAAGTATCCGCCCAGAAGCTCTATGACTGGCTCATTAGACCTGTTGAAGAGGATTTAAATCAAGCTAATATCGATACAATTATATTTGCACCCGATGGGATCCTAAGATACATCCCCCTTACTGCACTTCATAATGGCCATGAATGGCTCATAGAGAAATATAAAGTTAATTATATTACAGCACGTTCGCTAACCAATTTTGACACACCTCCTAACGCTACAATTAGCGCATTAGCAGGTGCATTCGTGGAAGGGCTTGCTGAATTTACAGTTGGTGAGCGTAGTTTTAGATTCTCAGGGTTACCATTCGCAGGTCGAGAAATCGAAACCTTAGTCGATATCCTTCCTGATAGCACAAAGCTAGTTGACGATGAATTTAGCGTCGCTGCTGTACTCCCTCAATTAAATGACTATTCCATTGTCCATTTTGCAACTCATGCAGAATTTATTGCTGGACAGCCTGAGGACTCATTCATTGTATTTGGCAGTGGAGAAAGGGTAACACTTGCTGATATTAAGAACTGGTCTCTTCCTTTTGTTGACTTAGTCGTACTCAGTGCCTGTAAAACGGGTGTGGGAGGGCTAGGCAATGGGGAGGAAGTTCTTGGTTTAGGTTATCAGTTTCAAAGAGCGGGTGCGAAGGCCGTCATTGCCTCTCTTTGGGCTGTCAATGATCAAAGTACCCAAGAACTCATGATTAGTTTCTATCAATCTTTGCAACAGGGTATGACAAAAAATGAAGCCCTGCGTGCAGCACAGATCAGCTTATTAAACAGTCACTTTAACCACCCTTACTATTGGGCTCCATTTATATTGATTGGGAACGGCTTATGATCCACAACTGACCCCAACTTGCTCCCATCAACAGCGTCGTTGCGCCCATTATATAGTACATAAAAACTATACAGGCTCGTGCCCGCCCTCCCCCAGGGTGGAACAAAGCCGGAGAGTGGAGGACACAGTACCCTGTCGTACAGCTTAGTGTCAGGATTTATTTACACCCCCTTATTTCACCGATAAGCACCATGACCCCCGATCGATCGACCATCCTCGTCACCGGCGGAGCCGGCTACATCGGATCCCACACCGTCCTCGCCCTCAAAACCCAAGGCTATAACGTTGTGATCCTCGATAACCTCGTCTACGGCCACCGAGACCTCGTCGAAACCGTTCTCCAAGTTCCCCTCATCATCGGCGACATCGGCGATCGATCCTGCCTCGACCAAATCTTCCAGACCTACCCGATCGGCGCAGTCATGCACTTCTCCGCCTACGCCTACGTGGGAGAATCCGTCCAGAATCCCGCCAAATACTACCGCAACAACGTCGTCGCCACCCTCACCCTCCTCGAAGCCATGGTGGACCACCACATCCCCCACTTCGTCTTTTCCTCCACCTGCGCCACCTACGGCATTCCCCACCACCTCCCCATCGACGAAAACCATCCCCAGGCCCCCATCAACCCCTACGGCCACAGCAAACAAATGGTCGAACAAATCCTCCGGGACTTCGACACCGCCCACGGCCTCCAATCCGTCATCTTCCGCTACTTCAACGCCGCCGGAGCCGATCCCCAGGGTCGCCTCGGCGAAGACCACACCCCCGAAACCCACCTCATCCCCCTCGTCCTCCAAACCGCCCTCGGTCAGCGATCGGCCATCTCCATCTTCGGCACCGACTACGACACCCCCGACGGCACCTGCATCCGCGACTACGTCCATGTCACCGATCTCGCCCAGGCCCACATCCTCGGCCTCGACTATCTCCGCCAGGGCGGCACCACCCAAGTCTTCAACCTGGGCAATAACCAAGGCTTCTCCGTGCGTCAGGTCATTGACACGGCCCGATCCGTCACCGGCCACCCCATTCCCGTCATTGAGAGCGATCGTCGCCCCGGCGATCCCCCCAGCCTTGTGGGCAGTAGCGAGCTGGCTCGCACCCGCCTAGGCTGGGTTCCCCACTACGGCGATCTGGACAGCATCCTCCGCCACGCATGGCACTGGCACCAACACCGCCATCGCCCCCAAGACTAACTAGGGCGTGTCATCAACTCACTGTAGAACTCTTGCGATATCAGAGTGACACGCCCGCGTCAGTTTTATGAGCTAGGGGCTATGTTCCTGACTCTGAAGGCATTCTAGGGTTAAATGATGCCAGCCCCTAGTGCCGTTATCGCATCGATCGGTTATCCTCAATCCGTGATTCATCACATCCCGCGCTCGAACCATTCCCCCTCGCCTCCACATTCGCCGGTGATCTCCCCCATCACGTCCTTTCCCCGGTCCCGGCACGCCTTTCCAAACTCCACCCTTTCCCTGCACTCCTAATACCGTCGTGACCCACTGGCCGCCTTCATCTCCATCCTTACTCTCCCAAACCATCTCCTCCGCCCTTCCCCAACCCCCAGACGACACTAAACCGATCCGGTTGGGCATTATGACCCAGTTTTATCCCCCGGACTACGCCGCCACCGGCCAGCTTATTGAAGAATTAGCGCAACACCTACGCCAAATCGGGCTAAAAGTCCACATCTTCACCGGACAGCCGGGCTATGCCTTTGACACCGCCCTTGCCCCCCCCCGCGAGACCCAAAACCAAATCCAAATTCGCCGCTCCCAAACCTCACGCCTCTGGCCCCAACGCATCCGGGGCCGCGCCATCAATGGCATCTTCTTCACCCTCCGCACCGCCCTCCACCTCCTCAACCCTCGGCACAAATTAGACGTACTACTCATCACCACCGAGCCACCCTATCTCAACGTTTTAGGCTACCTCGCCAGTCGGATCCGAGGTATTCCCTGCATTTGTCTCACGTATGATCTCTACCCCGATGTGGCCGTTGCCCTCCAGGTCCTCAGCCCCCAGCACTGGCTCACCCGGTTCTGGGCCTTGCTGAACCGCCACATTTGGAAAGAGGCCCATGCCCTGATCGTCCTCAGTGCCACCATGCGCGATCGGATTGTGACCCACTGTCCCCAGGTCGCCGCCAAAATCGCCGTCATTCACAGTTGGTCCGACCCCAGCTTCATTCAGCCCCGCGCCAAAACCCAAAATTGGTTTGCCCAAAAGCACAAGCTCGATCGCACCTTCACCGTGCTCTACTCCGGCAACATGGGGCGTTGCCATGACATGCAAACGATCTTGCATGCGGTTAAAGCGCTCCGCCAAGACCCTATTCAATTTGTGTTCATTGGCAGCGGGGCCAAGTACCCCAGCTTCCAAGCCGCCGTCCTTGAAGCCCGCCTCACCAACTGCCTCTTCCTGCCCTACCAGGACAAACAAACCCTGCCCTACTCCCTCACCGCCTGCGATGTGGCCCTAGTCAGCATTGCCAAAGGCATGGAGGGTCTCGTTGTCCCCAGCAAGCTCTACGGCAGCCTAGCCGCCGGTCGTCCCATTGCCGCCGTGTGCGAATCCCACTCCTACCTGCGGGAAGTGCTAAACAATGCCCAGTGTGGCCAAGCCTTTGAGAACGGGGACAGTGAGGGGCTCGCCCAGTTTCTTCGCTATCTCTGCCAAAATCCCCACCATGCCGCAGCCATGGGCCGCAACGGTTCCCAATATCTCCAAAGCTATTTCACTCCCCAGCAAATCGCGACTCTCTACAGCCATGTCATCTACCAATGTGTGACGGCACACCAGCAGAAACGTCCCGTGAACTGTGCCCAAACCATTCCCCAACCTGGCCCCCTGCCCGAGCATCTGCTCACATCCATTGAGCTCCCCGAGCCATAACCCTCCTCCCCCGGACCCAACACCCTGCTGGACTGCTAAAACCGATCAACAGGCCCATGCGATCGCTGGTGGATACGATCGCTGGTGGATACGATCGCCGGTGGCCCAGAGCCTGACTAGGCTCCAGCCAATGGATCACGTCACCCAGCCCAACCGAATCCGGCTCCCAGACAGGTTGCTCGGTCATTGGCGATTGCCATACCATAAACTCAATACCCAAGCCCGACACCCAGCTAGCTCCACATCCCACTCAACATCAGTCCTCCCCCCAGTCCTCCCCCCCCACAGATCCATGGTTGCTGCTCCTCCCCCCCGTCCCAATCCTGCCGCCCCATCGGCCCTCCCCTGCGAGGGCTTTGATGCCACCCAGCCGCCGGACGGCCAGCTCATTGATGCCTGCGTCCATTGTGGATTCTGTTTATCCACTTGCCCCAGCTATCGGGTTTTGGGCACCGAGGCCGACTCCCCCCGGGGGCGTATTTATCTCATGGATGGGGTTAATAAAGGCGAAATTCCCCTCAATACCACCACAGCTCAGCATTTTGATAGTTGTTTAGGCTGCTTTGCCTGTGTCACCACCTGTCCCTCCGGTGTGCAGTACGATAAGCTGATCACCGCCACCCGACCCCAGGTGGAACGCAACGTCCCCCGATCGCTGCCGGACAAACTACTGCGCACGCTCCTCTTCCAACTTTTGCCCTACCCCAACCGGCTCCGGTTCCTACTCCTGCCGGTTCCCCTCTACCAGCGATCGGGTCTCCAAACCCTCCTGCGGCGGCTCCTACCCCTCAACGCCCTCGCCCCCCAACTAGCGGCCCTCGAATCCCTCCTACCCCCGCTCCCGGCCCAAGCTTTCCGGGAACCATTCCGGCGGGTGGTGCCAGCCCAAGGGAAGCGGCGCTACCGGGTGGGGATGGTGCTGGGCTGTGTGCAGCGGCTCTTTAATCCAGCGGTCAATGATGCGACCGTGCGGGTGCTAAGCGCCAATGGCTGTGAGGTGGTCATTCCCCGCAGTCAGGGCTGCTGTGGGGCGCTGACCCACCACCAGGGCCAGGAGGACCAAACCCGATCCCTGGCCAAGGAAATGATCGACTGTTTCAGTCGGGACAACCTGGATGCCATCATCATCAATGCGTCGGGTTGTGGCCATACCCTCAAGGAGTATGGAGAGATTCTGGCCGATGACCCGATTTATGCTACAAAAGCTCGGAATTTAAGCGCTAAAGTTAAGGATGTACAGGAATTCCTGGCTGAGGTGGGATTAACTGCACCTCTCTCGCCCCTGAGACCGGATCCGATCGCGGTGGTTTACCAGGATGCCTGCCATATGATCCATGGCCAGGGGATTCAGCGCCAACCGCGTCAGTTACTGGCCCAAATTCCAGGGGTGACCCTGCGGGAGCCGATCGATGCGGCTCTCTGTTGTGGCAGTGCGGGCATTTACAATATTTTGCAGCCGGAGGTGGCGGAGGAGTTGGGGAATCAGAAAGCACGAA
>JAYKIB010000206.1:0-6854 GCA_035285005.1 Prochlorothrix sp. | reverse complement strand
GAAGCCTCACCACTTCAGTGAAGTTCCCGGTGAGGCAGAAGACGCAGTTAGGAGGTATCTTGCTTTACTACCGTAGCCGACACTCCTTGGGGGAGTAGATTTACTTAATAAGTTCTTAACTCTGCCGAGGGGCGATCGGGACGATCGATCGTGCTTGGGCTTGCTCAGTCTGGCTTGCCCCCGCTGATTCCTGCGTGCGCCCCCTGGCTTCCATCGGATCGACGCCAGGGCACTTCACAACATCTAACTTTTAGGACGATAGCCCGAAGACTATAGCCCGAAGACTATAGCCCGCGTAGCCATCAGAAATGGCTGCGGCGGACGGCTTTGCAGTCCGCCGCAGCCTATCGAGATGCCCATTACTTGAGGCGGAGACGTTGGGCACTCCATTGGCCATGGGTGCTGACGAAATACGGCACCATATAGGTGAGCGCGGCAGAAGTCCAGCGGCCTCGGGTCATCTTGCCCTGGAGGAGCGCAGGACCGTGGTTGATACAGAACACAATGGAACCGACGATCGCGGTGACCCGGAGCGAAGTGGCAATAAAAGGGGGATACACCAAGCTGGGGAGATAGGCTTTGGGGGCGGTTTGAGAAAAGGGTTTGGGGTAGGCTTTGGGGACATGCATGGAGGCCGCAACGCTCAGTCAGTGAAGTTTTGTAACATTTGTAACAAGATTAACCCCTAATTGCAGCCAAGACAACCGGAGCCAGCACCGCAAGGGTGGCAAGAACCGCCCAGAGCGGGGTAAGCCAGTCGCCCCAACGCACATAGGGCGTTCGACTCTCGCGGGGATAGATCGGGGCGATCGCTGTGCCAAAGGTTTGGGGGGCTAAATCCCGTTGGACCGTGCCCCGAGGGCTAATAAACCCGGAATAGCCCGTGTTCGTCACCCGTAGTAGCCAGCGATCGACCGTGATGGCTTGGATCACGTCCTGAGCTTCATGCTGGGCCATCAATACGGGACCGTAGGGGTCCAAATTCGAGCTTGTGATAATAAAACGGCTCCCGGCGGCCACCTGCTGGCGCACAATGGCGGGGAAAAAAGGTTCGTAGCAAATGGCGATCGCGGCGGATCCCCAGGGGGTGACAAATTCCTGGGGAGGAAGACCGGGTAGCATGGTGGATTCGATCGGGGAGAGCTTGCCCAAAATCCGGCTCAGCACGGCACGAAAGGGCACATATTCCCCCAGGGGCACCAGTTTTACCTTGTCATAGCGGGCAGTAATTGTTCCCCCTGGATTAACCGCAATTAAGCTTTGGGTAAAGTCCCCCGATCGATCGGCCTCCGGTCGCAAAAATGTCCCCACCCACATCGGCACAGTTCCCTGGCGCACGGTTTGATACACCAGGCTATGGGCCCGATTTAGCCCCTCCCAGAGTACCGGCAGCGCCCCTTCCGGTAACACCACCACATTTGCCCCCCCAGCACTGAGGGTCCGGTATCCTTCGCTATAGCGGGTCTCTGCGCGCCGGACGCCCGCCACCGACAGCTTTTCCCGAGTCGGCACGTTGCCCTGAATCAGACCCATGGAGATCGCCGCCTCGGGGCGATCGTCGATCGCCCCCGTGGCCAGTCCCTGGGCCACGGTTCCGGCTCCCACGCCCACCAGCGCCACAGTACCCAACAGCAGTCCCACCCCCACCCACCGGCGCTGCATCACACTCCAAATTCCCCAGGCCAGCAGACCATTGACTCCCACAATGAGGCCATCCAAGGTGAGGGGGCCGCTCAGTTGGCCCAGGTGCAGGAGGACGGGATGCTGGGGACTCTGGGTGAGGGCCAGGGTACTCCAGGTCAGGGGAGTCCAACTGAGGAGGGTTTGGAGGCCCTGCCAAAGGGCGAGGCCGAGGAGGAGAGAGGTGATCACGGATCGGGCGATCGATCGCCCGGTGACTGTGACTGACCCCGAGCCAGGAATGACTGCTGGGGCAGGGAGGTGGCGCAGCAGCCAGGTCAGGGTCAGGGTCCAGATCAGCACCAGGCCCGTTTTAATGGCCACAATCCCGAGCCATGCACCGATCGCGATCGCCACACTGGCGAGCCAGGGCACGCCCATCCAGGTCAGGGGATGGAGATCCCAAATCCAATGCAACAGAATGCCGTAGTGGGCCAAGCTCCACAGCAGGGCTACCTGCCCGGGGGTAACTCCCGGGGGCGGGGCGATCGGCAGTACGACCCACCACAGGGGAATCCAACTCACCCAGGCCAGCACACTCCAGCTGAGGGGAGGGGCAGCCAGGGCCATGCCAACGCCTGCAAGAATGGCCCACAGGAGCATCAGTCGGTGATGGAGGGGTTGGGGGGACGGCACAGGTTTCTTGATAGGACAGGGTGTTCAGCCAGGATTCGCAGGCAGAGTGCTCAGCCAGGATTCTCAACCCCTGGGGACCAGTCTGGCGGCACCTCGATTAATTGTTGCGGGCGGCGAAGCCGCCCGCAACAACCCTGATTCCTACGTGGATCAATGGGCGAAAATTTGGATTTTTCGAGGTGCCCCTCAGTTTGTCCTCTGGCAGCTAACGCTTGATTAGGACTGAATGCGCCCCACTTCTGGCGGAGCAAAGTTTGATTTCTGTTTGATTTTGTAGGGCACCTCGATTAATTGTTGCGGGCGGCGAATCCGCCCAACCCAATTAATCGAGGTGCCCCATACAGACCCATTACAGATCCATTAGGGCGGGTAAAGCCCGCTTGTAGGCTTCATCCACCACCTCGGTTAGGGTGGGGTGAGTATGGACCTGGAAGGCTAAGTCCTGAACCTTTTGGCGTTGGGCGATGGCATTGGCCACCTCTTGGACCAAATCCGCCGCATGGAGCCCAAAAATATGAGCTCCCAAGACTTCCCCCGTATCCTTGCGATAGAGCACCTTGGCAATACCGTCCGTTTCGCCTTCGGCCAGGGCCTTAGAGTTCCCCTTGAAGTAGGTGCGAGCACTGGCCACCTCAAAGCCCTCTTCCTGACCCAGATCCTTGGCCTGGGGTTCCGTCAGCCCCACCGATCCAATCTCAGGATGGGTGAAGGTGGCGGCGGGGATGCTGCGGTAGTCAATCTCACGGGGCCGATCGCAAATATTCTCGATCGCCACAACCCCTTGGGCTGAAGCAGTGTGGGCAAGCATCATCTTGCCCGTGGCATCTCCGATCGCCCAGAGATGCGGCACCGGTTCCCCGTCCTTAATTACCTGCATTTTGTCATTGACATCGATAAAGCCCCGGCGATCGGTTTCCACACCCACCGCCTCCAGGCCAATGTCCTGGGTGGCTGGAATTCGGCCCGTGGCCACCAAACAGGCATCCACCTCCAGCACCTCCACCAATTCCTTCGTGGCCGGATCCGCCAATTCAATCACCACGGGAGAACCCGGAATCACCTTACGGGCAATGACCCCCACCTTGGTTTCAATATCCCGGCCTTCAATGAGGCTACGCTGGGCAATTTTGGCGATATCAGGATCAAACGTGGGCATCACCCGATCGACTGCCTCAATCATCGTGATTTCGCAGCCTAGGGCACTGTAAACATCGGAGAATTCTAGCCCAATGTAGCCGCTCCCAATAATGGCGATCCACTCCGGCAACCACTCAAGACGCACGGCTGCATCGCTGGTGAAGACCGTCTTCTGGTCCACTTCGATGCCGGGGGGCACAAAGGGATGGGAGCCGGTGGAGAGCAGAATATTTTTGGCCGTGTAGAGGCGGCTGCCGCTGTCGGTACTGACGGAAACCTGTTGTGACCCGGCGACTCGCCCCCAGCCCTTGAGAATATCCACATTGAGACGGCTGAGGCTGTTGGTCAGATCACCCCGAATTTTGTTCACGAGGTTGGTGGCATGGTCGGCAATGCCCTGGCGATCGAAGCTGACGCTGCCCAGTTGGATGCCCATGCTTTGCAGGTGTTTGGCATCCCCCATTTCCCGGACCCGGCCCGAGGCCGCGAGGAGGGCTTTCGAGGGAATACAACCCCGGTTAACACAGGTGCCGCCCATGTCTCCGGCTTCCACAATGGCGGTTTTGAGGCCGCAGCTAACGGCATGAAGGGCTGCTCCATGGCCCCCGACTCCGGCTCCGAGGATGATCAAGTCGTAATCAAAGGATTGGCTCACAACTGGCTCCTGAACGTAACAGCAGGGGTGAGGTGTTTCACCTTCAACCCCGTGAACCCATCTATTTTCGGTTGTGGGGGGCGATCGACACAATACATCGCACCTAAAAAATCGGGTTGCGCTTAAAAAATCGGGTTGCGCTTAAAAAAATCGGGTTGCACGGATGGGCACCTCGATTAATTGTGGCCGGCGGCAAAGCCGCCGGCCACAACCCTAATTCTGCCGTGGGCACTGCGGTCGAAATTTGAATTTTTCGAGGTGCCCTGATAAAGATTAAGCTGCACCCAAAAGAGCGCCATGATTAATCGAGGCGCGCGGCGAAGCCGCGCGCTACAACCCTTATTTTGACGTGGGCACTGGACAAAAACTTTGATTTTTCGAGGTGCCCAAAGAATTAAGCTGCATCCAAAAAGGAATTGAACTGGGCTGCCGATCGGGATCCATCCCGCGATCGTCTATGGCAAAGCTAAGGAATCCAAAACCACCCCGATCGGATCGGTCCCATCGAAGCCTGAAGAATCCACTACAGTGGGGGAGTCGGTTATTCTTCGGCTTGATTATGCGTTGCATTGCTCGTCCCCTCCCCTCGATCGCCGCTTCGCCCATTCTCAGCATTTTCCTTGGCGTGGGGGGCAGTGTCGGGCTGTTACCGATCGCCACTGCCCAAGTTGCCCCGACTTTAGCGCCGGATCAAAGGACTCCGGATCAAGGGACTCCTGCCCCCACCGCTCCCGATGCAGCCGATCCATTGGACCCGCTGCAAGCCCAAGACCCACTGCAAGCAGGCTTACTGCAGCCAGGATTAACCCCGCCCCAATCAATGCAGTTGGACCCGAGCGCCCCAGGAAACCCGAGCGCCCCAACCCAAGCACACCGGCTAGACTCCCTGCTCCACTCCCCCGCCCAACCCGAAACCCTACTGCCGCCGGATCTCTTCTCTGATCTGCTACTCCTCACCCCACCTACCCAACAACCCGCCGTTCACCAACTCCAACCCATCACCCCTGACCACTGGGCGGCCCAGGCGTTGACCGATCTGGCCGATCGCTACAATTGCCCCGATCCCAGTTCGATCTGGCCCGATCGCGCCTACCTCAGCCGCAGTGACTTTGCCACTTTGGTCGATCGCTGCCTCCAACACTTCCAGGACACCCATCCCCTCTTCCAGTCCGCCAACGGAGACGGTCCCTACTTCTCCCGGACCCGGACCACCGCAACGGACGCCAACGGCCCCTCAAACCGGGGCATCTTAGAACTAGAACAGGGGGCCTCTGGCCAAAATGCCAACTCTCCTGAGTCCAGTATTTTCGATCCAGCCTTTGCTGAGGTGCATGGATCCGATCTAGCGTCCCCAGACTTGGATTTTGTCACTCTCCAACGGCTACAAACCGAGTTTGCACGGGAACTCAACGTTTTGGGCGATCGGATTGATGGGGCAGAAGAACGGATTCAGACCCTCGAAGATCAGCAGTTTAGCGAACGCACCAAGCTCTTTGGAACCGCCAGCTTTAGCACTGTCATGGTTTGGGGATCCCAACGGGCACGGGCCAACAACACACAGGCTGCTGAGGAGATTCGCTACAAGTTGCCCTTTGGGGGGAATGTCTCCCTCGGTCTAGATACTCGCTTTCGGCGGCAGGATCTGCTGCGGTTGCAACTGGGGGCCGGCGGCACCGCCAACACGGGACGGCCCTTCACCGGAACCACCATGAGTACGGTTCCCCTGGGGGCCAATACCGGCGATGAGAACCAGGAAGGGGCCAGTTTGGTGCTCCAGTCCCTGTGGTACCAAAGCCGCTGGGCCGATCGGGGGTTGGTGCGCTTCGGTCCAGCGGGTATTTCCACCACGCCCCTTGCCGGTGACCTCAACCCGGTCAATTCCACCTCGGCCTTTGGCAAACGGAACCCCTTACATCTCATTGCAGGTGGGGGAGGGGTTGCAGCAAACTACCGCTTCAACGATCGCCTCAGTGCTGCGGCCTCCTATACCAGCGGGGCTAATACGATCTCCGATCCGGATGCGGGCCTCTTTTTGGGGCGCTATAGTCTCTTTGGACAGTTACTGTTTACCCCCCACCAACGGGTGGGTCTGTCCCTATCCCATGTTTACCACGCCAATCCCGGCCAACGGGTCAACCTGACGGCGGGCCGGGGTAGCGCTCTAGCGCAGGCTCCCTTTGGTAACGCCACCCCGACTATGGCCCATCTGCTGGGTCTGGAAATGGAGGCGGATCTGACACGCCGTTGGACCCTGGGCACGTGGGTTGGGTACAACTGGGCTTGGTCCACGGGATCCGGCACGATCGGCCGCCGCCCTGTGGACTCGGGAGCCAGTGCCACCAGTTGGAACTGGGCCTTCACCCTAAATCGCCAGGATTTTGGGAACCGGGGCAGTCAGTTGGGTTTTGTGGTGGGGATGCCCCCTAAGGCTGTGTCGAATTCGATCTCGGGCCGCACTGATCCGGATACGACCTATCATCTGGAAGTACTGTACCGCTATCGCCACAATAGTCGCCTGCAATTTACGCCCGGTTTAATTTTGCTGCTCAATCCCGAGCATAATGCCAATAATCCCGCAATTTGGGTTGGCTCTCTTTTTACGGTTCTCCGGTTCTAACGGCTCGGCTAGGGCGCGGCGATCGTCCCGTATCGAGGGGTAAGCCATGGGGAGCACTGTCGTCCGAGCACCTGAGAAGCGGCCCACAGACCTGGCCCCCACCCTAATCCTCCTCAATCGTGCTTTTGT
>JAYKIB010000205.1:0-10787 GCA_035285005.1 Prochlorothrix sp. | reverse complement strand
GGGCGATAACTGGTGTCGGAGCCGTGATCTTGTCCATCCGTGGCCCGATCGCCAGATACAGGAGGCGAAGGAGGCCCCTAGGGCGTTTCCTGGCCGTAGGCTTGCCATGCCAAATCCGCCAGACCCGACAAAACCGCCGCCGCCACCACCGCACTGCCCTTGCGGCCCTGGGTCCGAATATGGGGAATCAAGGAGTCCCGGAGCCGATCCTTCGCCACATCCACATCCACAAATCCCGCCGGAGTTCCCACCACCAGCGCCGGACGAATAATTTCCGCCTCGATCATTTCCGACAAAACTGTGAGCGCCGTTTGGGACTGGCCCACCACAAAGATGCCTTCGGGATAACGATGGGCTAGGGTCTCCATTCCCCAAGCAGCCTTGCTCTTCTCTTTCTGGGGGCGGGTAATGGCCTCCGTACTGCAATAGACCGGATTGGCAAAGGTGGATTGAATGATGGGCATGATCGCCACCTGGACCATGGCACATCCACAATGATGGTGCTGCGGGCGGCTAGGGCGGCTGCCCCTGACTGTAGGGATTGGTCCGAAAAACTGATTAGCGACTTGTACTCAAAGTCTGCGGTGGCATAGATGACCCGGCGCACAATTTCATACTCGGATGGGGAAAAGGCAGAAGGCCCAATCTCACGATCGATGATGGCTAGGCTTTGGGCATCTGTAATATGCCATTCCATAGGAGATCCCTGGGGCGGTGTAGAGGTCGTCTTACAGCTTATCAGTTCTTTTCCGTTTCCACCCGATCGGCCTCGGCCAAAGCCGCTTCACTATTCTGGCGATAGAGTAAAACCCGATTTTGGGCGGTGGGATAGCGGGGGTCGGAGTCCGGGACTTCCGCCATCCAGTCGGAGGCTTGCTGCCACTGGGAAGCCAGGGCTAGCCACTCCCCTCGGCTGCGGGCCACTTTGCCCTCGGTGGAGCTTTTTTCCGCAAGGCGCACGGCTTGAACAAAGGGATCGGGCTGGGGCTCTGCGATCGGCATTGGGGTGAGGGAGGGCGAAGCCACGGGTGTGGCGGAGGCCACGGGCGAGGGGGCCGAATTTAGGGGTGTGGTTTCAATGGTCAAGGTTAACCGGGATCCCAAACGCCACAGTCCAATCCCCGCCAGGATGATCACACCCGTACCTCCGACGGCTAGACCGGCTAGGGTCGCCCGGGAAAAACGTTGGCGCTGCCGATCGGCACGGGTCCAGTCCTGCTGAAGGTTGAAGCGGGTTCTCTGGGCCATGAGTCCTTGCCAGCTCCGCAAAAGGCGGTGTAGCGGGTTGGGTCGCTTCAGGGGAACCCGTTTGGACCACAGCAGGTGGGGATGGTTGCCCTGGCGAATTTCCTGGAGCCAGAGACTTTGGTGTTCTCGGCGGGTGCGGCTATAGATTTGGACGGTGTGGAAATTGGGCGGGGCGATCGTTTCGAGCAGTTGCTGAATGGAGGGCACTAGCAGGTCCGCATCCAGCAGTTCTGCCTTGGGGGCTTCACAGAGCAAATGCAGGATGCGACCTTCGAGGACGGCGCGGGTACGAACCTCCTGGGTCACCAAAGATTCATTGAGTAACTGGAGAATGGCTGTGATGCTGCCCTGTTCGGCCTGGGCAATGACCTTGCGGCTCATTTCCACCACTTCTACCCCGGAGGTGTCGATGCGCCGCACCGCTTCCTGTTCTGCCTCCCGGTCTTCGTTCTCCATTTCGTCCAAAATATCCTTCATTCCTGACATGGCAAGTCCCTCTGGATTGAACCTAGCGTCCTAGACTGAAGTGGGAACGGGCTTGGTTGCGGCCCCAGCCAACCCAGGCCAATCCCTCTCGTGTCCCGACCCAGAGCTTGTTGCCCGTGTTGGGGGCGATCGCCAGCACTTCGCTGGAGGGCAGACCGAGGATTTGGTCTTCGATCGCTCCATTGTAGGGATTGAGTAAAAAGACCCCGCTATCCGTGCCCACCCAAAGTCGATCGATCTCCGTATCAAACCGCAAACTTGTCACATTGCGGCCCCGCAGTGAATCCACAATCCGATAAATGCGGCCCGTGCGCGGATTGAGCACCGAGAGGCCCGCCGGAGTTCCCACCCAGAGCGAGTCGAAGCGATCGGCCACCAACGCCTGAACCACCCGCCCCGGCACCTGGGGCACTGTTCTGAGCAGATAGGCACTGGCGGTATCCACCTGCACCAACCCCTCCAGAGTGCCGACCCAAAGTTGGCCATCTTGATCCAGACTCAGGGCATTGGCACTGACCCCCGGCAGCTTTTGTACCGTCGTCATCAGTAAGCCTTGATCGGGGCTGATCAGGGCCAAACCGCGATCGCTCCCCACCCAGAGGTAGCCCCGTTGGTCCACCAGTAAGGACAGCACCCGATTGGAGGGCAGGGTGAAGTTCTGGGCTGTAATTTCCGCCGTGCGCAGGTTTACCCGCTTAATTCCCTCGTAGGTGCCGACCCAAAGGCGATGGGATTTGTCTTCGGCGAGGGCCCCCACGATCGTGTTGGGGAGGTTGACCACCGACAGCACCCGGCCCGTGTGAGGATCGAGGCGGGCAACTCCCTGCCAGGATGCGGCCCAAAGATTACCTTCGTGGTCGGTTTGGAGCGCAGAAATCCGGTAGTCCGGGATCAGGCTCTGTTCTTCCACGGTTTCCCGCTGGCTGGGCAAGGGGTCTACCCCGGCGGGGGGGGGAGCTAGGGGATAGGCGGGGGCAGGGTTCTCTAGGGTTTGGGCAAGGGCGAAGTTCGATATCACCAGTACCATGGCCCCGAGGCTACCGCCCGCCAAGAGTCCACGCAGGATGGACCCGCCGATCGGGAGCAAGGCCGAGGGCCAGCGGGGGACTCCCGCTAAGCGGGATAGCCCTGGGCGAGAAGCGGGGGGGTGCGATCGACTGGCCATGGCATCTACCTCTGCGGAATCGACTGGAGTATACAACAATCCCACCAAAACCGCCCTTCCTCGAAAATGGCGTCCCCTTGGATGTCTGGCGGAGGCTAGGTGTTTGTGGGATAGGGTAGCCGACAGGTTTGTTATAGCAGCTAAGTTTCGTGCAGCACGTTTTCTACGTCAGGTTTTCTGCGTCAGGTTTTCTGCGTCAGGTTTTGGGGGGATCTATCCAGTCCCAGATTCCGGAGGTATTACACTGGGAAGGGTCCCCTTCATGCTGTGCAGACAGTTCTCCGAGGGTCTCGCCTCCCCCAAGGCTTCGATAGCCTCGGTCAGGGGTGGGGCTGGCCTCACCACCACTTTTCGATCGATGGGGCCATCAAACCATTCTTCTCAGCCGTGCATCCCTTCACTGTGCATGACCTGGCTGGGCTGTGCCCCTTCCCGGGGGTGCATCTCACTGTGGCGAGTCTGGCCCTCATCCCCTGGCCCCCGATGCCTTCCGGGCAGGCGAAGCCAACGACTGCGCTCAGGACATAGCCCGTTCGACTGCGCTCAGGACATCGCTTCTCCCAAGCCAGGAAAATGGGAGTACGATTAAAGTCCCTCTCCCTCTTTGGGAGAGGGATTTAGGGTGAGGGCTTCAGTCTCTCCTTAATCATGACCCCGGATGCGCCCAATCCCATCGCCATCGAGCATCTAGGACACGACTCGGGCGTGTCATCCATTCACTATAGAAACGAGTGGGCACCTCGAAAAATGCAGATTTTCACTGTAGTGCCCACGGCAGAATCAGGGTTGTGGGGGGCGGCAAAGCCGCCCCCCACGATTAATCGTGGTACCCCGTTTTAATTCGTTACTAACTGAGATCAAGTCCCATGCTGAGCCTGTCATTCCGATTGATGCACTCGACTGCTGGGACTCCGGCGAAACTCACCGGATGGGGCTGGTCGAACCTCCCAACCTTGGCCCAGTTCGATCGTCATTTCGCTGTTTTAGCCCAGGTTTTGGGCTTTCAGGCAATTCCCTCTCAAGGGAGTGGTCCCTTCGGTGGGGGAGAGCACTGGCGTGAAGTTTTGGGGCATGGCGTTTTGGGAATAGTGTCCCAACCCGGCGGTCTCTGGTCTTGGTTTGCGATCGTGCTGGGGGCCGCCCTGTTGGGGCGCCTGGGCTCCACGGTTATTGCACTGGAACAGCAGCGCAAACGACAATCCCTGCGAGAACAGGCTCTACAGGCTAGCGAGCAACAATTTCGGGATCTAATCCGAGAAATGCCCGTGGGGGTCTTACTGCTCAACGCTCAGGCCGAGGTGTTGATCTACAACCGAGCCGCCGTGGAGTTGCTCCAGCAGAATTGGACTCAGGACATGGGGGCACGTCCGGTGTTTGGGCAGGGTTGGGGGCTGGTGGACGAGCGCGGTCAGCGCTATCCCCTGGCCCAGTTGCCGGTGCAGCAGGCGATTCGTTCCCAACAGCGGGTGCAGGGGGTGGTATTGGGAGTACCGGGGGGAGAGATCGATCGCTGGCTGCTGGTGAGTGTGGATCCCCAAACCCTAGAGGAGGAGTACGGGGGACGGTTTGTGTGCACCTTGAGTGACCTCACGGAACGGAAGCAAACAGAGGTTGCCCTACGTCAGGTGGCAGATCAGGAGCGGGCTAAGGCGCGGATTGTGCAAAAAATGCGCCAAACCTTGGAGCTAGAGGCGATCTTTCGCACCACAACCCAGGAACTACGCCAGGTGCTGGGCTGCGATCGGGTCTTGGTGTACCAGTTTCGATCGGATTGGAGCGGGCTGTTGGTGGCGGAATCCGTGGCTCCGGGTTGGCAAACTCTCATTAAGGATGCGATCGATCCCCAGCTGACCCAAACGGCTGTGGACGGGGCTAGCTGTGTGATTCGGACCTTAAGCGTGGCCGATACGGTGCTGGATGATGCGGACAATGCCGATGATGGGGCCAGCGAGATCCTAGAGGATACCTATCTCAAGGAAAACCAGGGCGGCCTCTATCGCCAACGCCGTAGCTATCGCTGTATTCAAGATATTTATGAAGCGGGCTTTACGGATTGCTACATTGAGTTTTTAGAACGATTACAGGCACGGGCCTATACGATCGTGCCGATTTTCTGCGGAAACACCCTATGGGGACTGCTGGCGGTGTACCAGAACCAAGGACCGCGTCCCTGGACCCAGCGCGAGGTGAATTTGGTGGCCCAGGTGGGCAACCAATTGGGTGTTGCGATTCAGCAGGCAGAATTGTTGGCTAAAACCCAACGCCAGTCGATCGAGCTGAAACGAGCCAAAGAAGCCGCCGATCGGGCGAATGTGGCCAAAAGTGAGTTTCTCGCCAGTATGAGCCATGAACTACGCACTCCACTCAATGCGATCCTTGGCTTTACTCAGCTTGTCCAGCGTGACGCTAATTTGGGGAGCCAAAGTCGTAATCACGTCACGATCATTCGCCGCAGTGGTGAGCACTTGCTGGAACTGATCAACGATATTCTTGAAATGTCGAAGATTGAAGCTGGACGCGATACGTTGAATCCCTCTGAGTTTGATTTAACCGATCTCATGGCTAATTTAGAAGAAATGTTGGCCCTACGAGCGCGATCTAAAAATCTACATCTCACGGTTCAATGTGCGCCCACGGTGCCCCAGCAGATTCGCACCGATCCCGGTAAGTTACGCCAGGTCATGATTAACTTGGTGGGCAATGCCCTTAAATTTACGGATCAAGGTCAGGTGATCGTGCGGGTGGATGCGGCCTCAGTGCACAGTGACCCGGCATCTGATGTCGCCACTGCCGTGCCCCAGTCCTATCAACCCTACGCCGTCACCTTTGAGGTGGAGGACACGGGATTCGGCATTGCTGCCCACGAGATGGATCTGTTGTTTGAACCCTTTTGCCAGACCAGTTCAGGGTTGAAGTCGGGGGAAGGCACGGGCCTCGGGTTGCCCATTAGCCGCAAATTTGTGCAACTGATGGGCGGAGATCTTCAGGTTCAAAGTCAACTGGGCCAGGGATCGATCTTTTCCTTCACCATTCCCGTCCAGGGCCTCCCCCGCAGTCCGGAGACGGCAGCGCTGCTGCCCTCTTCTGCCCCAGAGACTGGGCCAGTGGTGGTGGGGTTAGCCCCCGGTAGTCCGGTGCCCCAGGTGTTGATTGTGGAGGACAACGATGCCAGTCGGCTGCTGTTACAACGACTGCTGGTGGGTATTGGCTTTGACGTGAAGGCAGTGGAAAATGGGGCCTTGGGCGTGGAATACTGGCAACAGTGGCAGCCAGATTTAATTTTGATGGATATGCGGATGCCGGTACTCAATGGCTACGATGCAACGGCGAAAATCCGAGCCTTGGCGCAGGTGGCCGAGGCCGATCGATTAGAAATGGCTGGAGACCGGCAGACGACCCAACCGGTGATTTTGGCCCTGACGGCGGGAATCTTTGCGGAGCAGCATGAGGCAATCCTCGCGGCGGGATGTGACGCAGTGCTGTGTAAGCCGTTCCAGGAAGCGGAGTTATTGCAAGTGATGGGTCGCTACTTGTCGGTGCAGTACCAGTACCAATCCCAGGACCTATCCCAAGACCGAACGCCAGCGCGTCGCGATCGGCAGTCCGCAGCCCAGTCATCTTTACCCGCAACCCAGTCATCGACGGATCAGAGGGCGACTGCATCCGTTATGGAATCGCCAGTCGATCGCCCAGACCTCGATCGCCCAGAACTCGATCGCCCAGAACTCGATCGTCCCTTGGCGGATTCGCCCCAAACCGATCGCCATGGAACCGCCCTTGCCCAGATAGCTCCCCCAACGACAGCCGGTAGTGCGGCCCCGGCGGATACCGGGACCAATCTGATCGGACCCGATCTGATCGGACCAGAGTCCCCCGCTGCATCCCCCGTCGGACCGACCCCCACCCTGGTCCCATCCTCCGTTGCGGCCCGTCCTGCGTCGTCTTCCCCAAGCCGGTCCCCGCAAAGCCCGACCCCGGCAGCTCGTCAGATCCAGGATGCTCCGGTCCCGGAGGTTCCGCTCCAGGATACCCAGGCCCAAGCCGCAGCCGTTCAGGCTGCACCAGCCCAGGGTCAATCGCAGCAACGCGACTCAGCATGGGAGCGGTTAACCCACCAGGTCCAAGCCATGGATCCCGACTGGATTCACCAAGTGCGCCAAGCCGCAGCCCAGGGAAGTGATGATTTGCTCTTTCAGTTGCTCCTAGAAATTCCTGGGGAGCAGGCAGAGCTGCAGCAGTACTTAAACGATCTTGTGCAAAATTTCCGTTTCGATCGGGTGATGGAATTGGTTCATGCGTGATGGTACTCCGTCCGATCCGGCTTTGACCCTGGGGGGTGTTGCCGTCGATCGGGCCGCTGATATTTTAATCGTGGATGATACGGCGGATAATCTGCGGCTCTTGTCGTCGATGCTGTTGACCCAGGGGTATGGGGTGCGGAAGGCGATCAATGGCTCCATGGCCCTGATGGCCCTGCGGACGCTCAAGCCAGATCTCGTCTTGCTGGACATTAATATGCCCCAGATGGATGGCTATGAAGTCTGTCGGCAAATGAAAGCGGATCCCCAATTGCGGGATATTCCGGTGATTTTTCTCAGTGCTTTGGACGGGAGTTGGGATAAGGTCAAAGCCTTTGAGGTGGGGGGGGTGGACTATGTGACGAAGCCCTTCCAGCTTGAGGAAATGGTGGCCCGCATTGAAAATCAGCTGACGATCGCCCACCAACGCCAACTTCTCCAAGATCAAAAGCGCCAGCTTGAGGTAGAGATCCAGGAGCGCAAGCAAGTCGAGGCGGCACTCAAGTGGCAACGACAGCGATCGGAAACCCTGATTCTGAATATTTTCCCGAAAACGGTGGCCGATCGTCTCAAAAATGGCCAACAAACCATTGCCAGTCAGTTTGACTCGGTGACGGTCCTGTTTGCGGATCTTGTCGGCTTTACACCCCTCGCCGCCCAGGTTTCCCCCACGGAAGTGGTACAACTGCTCAACCAGATTTTTTCCCACTTTGATGTGTTGGTGGATCGGTTCCAGGTGGAAAAGATCAAGACGATCGGCGATGCCTACATGGCGGTGGGGGGGGTGCCCAATGTGCGGGATGATCATGCCCTATCGATCGCCCGCTTAGCCCTGGCTATGCAGGGGGCGATCGATCAATTCAGGACTCCCACGGGAGAGACGCTCCAAATTCGGATGGGCATCCACACGGGACCGGTGGTGGCGGGCGTGATTGGGACCAAGAAATTTAGCTATGATTTGTGGGGAGATACGGTGAATATTGCGTCTCGTCTCGAGGCCCAGGGCGAGGCGGGTCGCATCCAGGTTTCTGCCCAAACCTATGCCCAGCTGCAACATCAGTTTCGATGGCAGGAACGGGGCCCGATCGCCCTCAAGGGTCGCGGCGAGGTCACCACCTACTGGTTGCTGGGTGAATAGGGGGGTCCGTGGGGGCGGCCCCTGTCTTGCTCGATCGAGGCCGTTCTGTTGCCGTGGGCCCCAGGACGTGGGCGGAGGTTTCAAGTAATCGAGGTGCCCCTATGTTGAACCTACTGACCGCTCCCTTTGCGGGTGTGAGCTATCCCCTCCGCGCCCTGCGGCTGTTCTACACCCATCCCCCCCTGCGCCAGTACCTGATCATTCCAATCCTGATCAATGGTTTGGTGGGGGCGGGTCTGTATTGGGGGCTGTTAATTCCGGGTTGGGCCCAGATCGATCGGTTCCTGGATCAACTTGCCGTGACCGGCTTGCAGTGGATTGAAAGTCTACCGGCCTGGTTAGGCTTTCTGGCGGTGCTGACGACGGTGCTGACCGGTGTGGCTAAGGTCATCTTTGTGGTGGGTCTCCTGTTGACGGTGGGGTTTTTGCTGGTCCAGTTTGGAACCTTGCTCGGCGCACCCTGGTATGGACAACTCTCGGAGCAGTTGGAACGGCTGCGGACGGGTCAGGTGGACGCGATCGACGTGGGTATTGTGCGCGACATTGGACGGGCGATCGCCTTTGAACTGAAAAAGCTCGTCATCGGCGTTCCCCTCGGCTTTTTGTGCTTTGGCCTCCATTTTTTGCCCGGAGTGGGGTCCATCCTGGCGACGGTGTTGGGGCTGAGTGGGGCGGTCCTCCTGCTTTGTTTAGACTTTCTCGACTCTCCCCTAGAACGGCGACGACTCCGGTTTCGGCAGAAATTACGCCTTGTGCTGCGTCACCTGCCCCTTACTGCTCCCTTTGGCTTAGTCTGCTTGGGTTTGGTTAGTTTACCTTTTGTGAACTTACTCACGGTGCCCCTCTGCATTGGGGGAGGCACCTTGTTATACTGCGATCGCCTGCGACCCCGGGGGGCAGCGTCGATTCCCGCTGATTTCCCTCCGGTGGGGCCGATCGCCGAGGCGAGTTCCGAGCCGATCGGGCGGTCGATCGCTGAACCTCACTCGGGGACTCCAGCGCCCGCAGAGCCTCGCCCTGCGGATGCCAAGGTGCTAGAGTCTGATTGCATGAATCTGGACGATGTTTAACCCCTAATCCTGGGCCCCTCGCATGGGGTTGAGCTAGGAGCTAGGGGCTGTGTCCCTGACTCTGGAGGACTGTCAGGCTGAAATGATGACAGCCCCTAGAACAGCCACCCCCGTTGTTTGGATTCAGTCGGGGCAGGCCATTCCTCCCCATTTCCCCCGTGTCTCAACCCCCCTGTCCGCTACCCTATGAACCTCGAAATTAACCAATTCCTGTTGGGGACCGTCCTCTTTCCCCTGCTGGCGGCCCTTTTCAAGAACGAAATTTCCAATCTGTATAAGTCCTGGACGATCTACAACGCCCGACCCTTTGATGCCGATCGCGATCCCAACACCCCCGATCGCTGCCAACTCCACAGCGCCGCCACCGGGAACTGGTCCAATATCCTCATCGAGCGCTACTGCTTCTCCCTCAATCAGAACGAGGCCGGTGTCTATATTCGCCACCTGCTACCCGATGGCAAAACGTCAGCAGAACGGATTCCGCTCCTGGCGTGGGCGGGGATGCCTAAGCGCAAGATGCCGGAATAGGGCTTCGCGGCAGGGCGGAGTGATCCAGGTCCACTCCACGGGTTGGTTGGGATGGCAGATGCATCATCGCATCATCATGCAGAGGCATCGGGTCCAAGGAGTCGCCCTGCCGAAGTTAGAGCAACTCCTGTTTCGTCCGGTACTGGTCTTGTTCGGTACTGGTCTTGTCCGGTACTGGTCTTGTCCGGTACGGTTGCCAAGTGAAAATACGGAGCCGTTCAGGTGCCTTGGGGCTGAAGGTGTAAAGATAAGCTAAAAAGGATTGAATTTACTGGGGTTTTCACCGCACATTAGTGGAATGCAACCCCTATTTAGGATGTATAACCGTAACTTGGAAGGAGAACTCCCTTGAAAAAAGTTGAAGCAATTATCCGGCCCTTCAAACTTGATGAAGTGAAGATTGCCCTCGTCAACGCAGGGATTGTGGGGATGACGGTCTCCGAGGTGCGTGGTTTTGGACGGCAGAAAGGGCAAACTGAACGCTACCGTGGCTCTGAGTACACGGTGGAATTTCTGCAAAAGCTCAAGATTGAGATTGTGGTGGAAGACGATCAAGTGAATATGGTCGCCGACAAGATCATTGCCGCAGCCCAAACCGGAGAAATTGGAGATGGCAAGATCTTTGTTAGTCCCGTGGACAACGTGATTCGGATTCGGACCGGCGAGCGAGATATGGAAGCCATTTAGAGGCTATCCTGGGTAGCCGTCATACGACGATCGATGAGTCTGAGAGGATGTTTGGAAACCCAAGAGGTGGAGTAGGGGTACAAGAAAGCCCTTGAGGATCTAGGCTAGATAGTGTAAATTCATCCACCTTCCTCAAGAGCTATGACTTCAGCTTACCCCGTCACCCT
>JAYKIB010000204.1:0-8953 GCA_035285005.1 Prochlorothrix sp. | reverse complement strand
GCCGTCCCACCCAAACCCTGATTCTTGCGTGGGCTAGATCCCGAAGATTTGGATTAATCGAGGTGCCCCACAGGATGAAAATTTGGATTATATCGAGGTGCCCAGGTGAGGGCTTCCAAAACGGGATGGACCCAGTTTTCCAGCCCCTGATCCTGTGATCCAACGGCTTTGGTATGATGACCCCATCCTAATCCGTCGATCGCCGCCACTTATGTTTTTTCCCTTTCATCGCCCCCAGCAGCTCTCCCTAGGCCCCTTAGAAACCGAAATTCTCAACATTCTCTGGGAAACCGGTGCGCCCACCGCAAAGGAAATTCACGATCGAATTCTTCAAGATCCCAACCGGGAACTTGCGATTACCTCCGTGACCACCGTCCTGCAACGGCTGAGCCAAAAAGGCTGGGTCACTCGCCAGAAGCAAAACCGAGTCTTCCATTGGCAGGCGAAGGTATCCCGCAACCAAGCCCAGATCCTCCAATCCCACGATCGCCTTCAGGAATTTTTGGCCGTGAGTAATCCCGAGACGATCGCGGCCTTTGCCGATCGCCTCGATCAATCCAGTGTTGAGCAACTGGAACAAATCACCGAACGCCTCAAAGCGGCCCGCAAGGCCCGCGCTCCGCAGCCGGATCCCCAAACCCCGGAGGTGTAGCCATGCACATCAATCTCTTGGCCTTGTCTCTGGCCCTAGCGATCGGCCTACGAGTCCTC
The DNA here is from genome assembly GCA_035285005.1 of Prochlorothrix sp. GTDB lineage: Bacteria > Cyanobacteriota > Cyanobacteriia > Prochlorotrichales > Prochlorotrichaceae > Prochlorothrix. Next base: position 8,242 of record JAYKIB010000204.1, on the reverse strand, counting down.
CCAATCGGGTCTCGGCACCCCAAGCCCCAGCACCTCAAACATCCAGCCACAACAACGCACCCCCTAACCCTTTGGCGCTTTGCCCTGCCGCCCCTCCTCCTCCTCAGCACCTGCATGGCCATTGTGATTATGGGGCGACCCGGTTCCATGTGGGGAATGCCCGTCCACGACTGGGGCTTTGTCTGTGCCCTGGGCTTTTTAGGGGTGGCGTTACGGCGCTTGGTGCAAGCAGGCATACAACTGTGGCAGACCCAGCAAATTTTGCTGGGCTGCGGGCCATTACCGGGAACCGTGGCCACTCAAGCGGGCTATCTGTTGCCGTCGGCGGGATTATTTGCGGGACAGGTGGGCTGGTGGCGATCGCGCCTAGTCCTCAGTCAAGGGGTTTTGGAGACATTCGGGCCAGAGCAGGTGGCGGCGATCGTTGCCCACGAGCAGGCCCATAGCTATTATCAAGACCCCTTCTGGTTTTTCTGGTTGGGCTGGCTACGATCGATCGCGCCCGGTTTGCCCGGGACCGATCGACTGTGGCAGGAGTTACTGTTACGGCGGGAGCAACGGGCGGATGCCTGGGCAGCACAGACGGTAGATCCGTTGCTGCTGGCAGAGACGTTAGTGGCTTTTGTGCAGCGGGCTTCCCAGACCGCTTTACCGACGGATCCCAGTGTGCTAGCGGCGTTTAGCGATGCGGTACCGCTCCATCGGCTGGAGGAACGGGTTGAGGCGTTACTCCAAGCCCCCGATCGGCCCGTGGCCCCAGCACGTTCAGCGTTCCCCCTAAACCCTCTGACGCTGTTGGGGTGGCTCGTTGCCTTGCTCCCCTTAATCACGATCCCATTCCACCATTCCTGAGGGCACCTCAATTGCCCGTGCCCCAATCCCTGTGTCCCAATCCCTGTGTCCCAGTCCCTGTGTCCCAGTCCCTGTGTCCCAATACCTAGGGCCGATCACGCCCCAGCCCACAGGTCCATCGCCCCAGCCCCTGAATCTTTCAAATCTTAACTAAATCTTGTTCCCGCGCCCGCCCCTAGGGGATAGTGAAGACTCAGTAGAGGAGTACTCCGATCCCAAGTGATCGAGGTGCCCACCTGTACGCTGCTGTAAGACTTTAGAAAGACGATCGCGCAAGGAATGATTATGGCTTATCTCTGGTTCAAAGCCTTTCACATCATTGGGGTCGTAGTGTGGTTTGCGGGCCTCTTTTATTTAGTGCGACTCTTTATCTACCACGTCGAAGCCGAAGCCCAACCCGAACCGGCCCAAAGCATTCTCAAAGATCAGTACACGATCATGGAGAAGCGCCTTTACAACATCATCACCACCCCCGGAATGGCCGTGACCGTAGCCATGGCGATCGGTCTGCTCGTCAGCCAACCGGATTGGCTCCACAGCCGATGGTTACACATTAAGTTAAGCCTGGTTCTCGTGCTCCTGGGGTACCACTTCTTCTGTGGGCGGCTGATGCGGCAACTGGAGGCCGGCACCTGTCAGTGGGGCAGCAAGCAACTACGGGCCTTAAACGAAGCACCGACATTGCTGTTAGTGTCGATCGTCATGCTGGTTGTCTTCAAAAACAGCCTCCCCACCAGCAGCACCGCTTGGCTCATTTTTGGTCTCGTTATCCTCATGGCGGTAACCATCCAACTCTATGCCCGTAAGCGCCGCCTCGATGCCGAACGCAAGGCTGAGGAACTGAAAGCCTCCCTCAGCACCGAGTCTTCCAGCGCAACCGCCGGTGTAACCTCTAGCGAAATTTAGTAGCGAAGCTTAGTGCAGTCGTCGGCGCCACCTCCGACAAGCCCCTAGACAAGGCCAATCCCCACAGGGTCTAATAGGGACGGTTGATTTTCTAGATTAGCCACCCGCGATACAGGTATAAGCCCGTGACACAGACCGCTCCCCCCGCCACTGCCTTACAGACCTACCAGGCCCAAATCTACGTCACCCTGCGCCCTTCAGTGTTGGACCCCGCCGGAACTGCGGTGCAGGCGGGCCTTAGCCACATGGGCTATGACGGGGTGGAGCAGGTGCGGATTGGTAAATATATTGAGTTAAAGCTGTCGGCTGCCGATCGTGCCACTGCTGAAGAACAGCTCAATGTGATTTGCGATCAGCTTTTGGCTAACCCCGTGATTGAGAACTACTGTTTTGAACTGACGGCAATTTAAGGTCGCCTACGGTCGCAGGGATCGACGGTGAGCTGACTTACAAGGTGATCTACCCCTCAGAGGAGATTGATAAACCGAAGAGAATACCCTCCCCCCCCTTACAAGGGGAGGGTAGAAACAGCCTGCCCCCTGCACTGCCCCCTTCAAAAGGGAGACTGAGGGGGATTCTGCAGTCTGTCACACCCAAACCTGTCACACCCAAGCCGATCGCAACGGACCTGCAGCAGGCCGATCGCACACTGGGCCGATCGCAATCAGCTTATTGCAGCGAACCCGCCCTAACGAACCTGTCATCACAAACCTCTATCAGCCCGTCGCAGTGAACCCGCCATAGCAAGGCCGATTGCCCGTCGCCTAGAGGATAGGGGGCAACCTACAAGAAGCCTTTCTTCCCCCCTTTACAAAGGGGACAGCTACAAAAGGGACAGCCTCTTCTTCCCCGCCCAGTTCCCCTCATTCATCGAGGTACCCCAGAGGAAACAGCTATGAAAGTTGGAATTATCGTCTTTCCAGGGTCCAACTGCGATCGCGATATGCAGTGGATTACCCAAGGCATCTTTGGCCAGCCCACCCGCATGATTTGGCACGAGGATCCGGACCTCGGCGATGTGGACCTGGTCATTGTGCCCGGTGGCTTTAGCTACGGGGACTACCTGCGCTGTGGGGCGATCGCCCGTTTTTCCCCCGCCATGACCGCCACCGTCGCCCATGCCAAAGCAGGGGGGCTGGTACTGGGAGTCTGTAACGGATTCCAGATCCTGACCGAAGTGGGATTATTGCCCGGTGCCCTCGTCCGTAACCGGGGTCTACACTTCATCTGCGATCGATCTCCCCTCACGATCGATCGCCACGACACCCCCTGGACCCGAGGCTACGCCCCCACCACCTCAAGCATTACCCTACCGATCGCCCATGGGGAGGGCTGCTACTACGCTGACGACGACACCCTCAAAAACCTCGAAGACCACGGCCAAATTCTCTTCCGCTATGGCCAAAATCCCAACGGTTCCGCCCGTAATATCGCGGGTATTTGCAACCCAACGGGCACCGTTTTAGGAATGATGCCCCACCCGGAACGGGCCGCCGATCCGGCGCTAGGGGCCGTGGATGGGCTGGGCCTCTTTGCCGGTCTTTTCGGGATTTCCCTGGACACCATTCAACCGGTTGCAGCCTAACACCATGCGCATTGCCTACCTGTCCGGTCAATATCCCCGGGCCACCGACACCTTTATTCAGCGGGAAGTGGCCCTCCTGCGCCAGCAGGGGCTAGAGATTCATACCTTTTCGGTGCGCCGCACAGGTAAGGAACATTTAGTTGGCCCGGAGCAGCAAGAAGAGTGGAAAAACACCTATTATTTACTGCCGCCCAATCTTGCCAACCTGGGACTGGCCCATCTCCAGTTGCTCGGTCGATCCCCCGGTCGCTACCTTCGATCGATCGGCCTTGCCCTCAAAACCGCCCAGCCCGGACTACGGGGACTGCTTTACCAGCTTTTTTACTTCATTGAAGCTGGGATTCTCGCTGATCAGCTTAAAAAACGCCGCATTAAGCATCTTCATAACCATATCGCCTCCTCTAGCTGTACCGTCGCCATGTTAGCCGCAGAACTAGGCGGATTCGGCTTTAGCTTTACGATGCACGGTCCCCATATCTTTTTTGAACCCTACCGCTGGCATCTCACCGAAAAACTCAAACGCGCCCAATTTGTTGCCTGCATTGGTCACTTTTGCCGCAGCCAAGGCTACTACTTCGCCCCCATCTCCCACTGGGCCAGCCTACACATCATCCACTGCGGCGTAGAACCCCGTCTTTACCTCCCCTCGACCCACACCGAGGAACGAAAGCGGCTGCTCTATGTGGGCCGTTTGTCGCCGGAGAAAGGAGTTCCAGTGCTGCTAGAAAGCCTGCGATCGGTGCAGGAGACCCATCCCGATGTCAGCTTGACGATCGTGGGGGATGGCCCAGCACGGCGCGAGTGGGAGCAATGGGTGGCCCAATATGGATTATCGAACCAGGTGGACTTTGTGGGCTACCGCTCCCAACAGGAAGTGCGGCAATATTTGCGGGAAACCGATGTCTTTGTGTTGCCCAGTTTTGCGGAAGGGGTGCCGGTGTCTTTGATGGAAGCGATGGCGGCTTCGGTGCCCGTGGTGGCGACCCAGGTGGCAGGAGTCAGTGAACTGGTGGAGGCGGGGGTAAGTGGCTACGTGGTGCCGCCGGGATCGGCGGAAGCATTAACAGATGCGCTGGTGCAATTATTAAACAGCCCCGAGCAACGATCGCGCATGGGAACTGCGGGGCGGGCAAAGGTAGAAGCCGAGTTTAACCTGGAGTTTGAGGCGGAAAAATTGGCCCAACTTTTCCACAGCTATGCCCAAGCCTAAATCCAAATCAGGGCACGGGCAGCAAGCCAAAGGCTTTGAGAAAGGGTGCATCTCAAGGGTGCATCTCACTCAGGAATCAAAATATGCCCCACTTGCGGCGAGGGATATCCAGCCTCATCGCATCATGAATTGCTAGCGTCAAGACTTGGGATTTTCCCCTGGGCCGTCGTTTCCGGCAAAAAACGAACCAAAGGCAGGGGCAGCAACGTACTGAGGCTCGTAATCAACGTTAACAGCCAAAGGTTTGTAAAATCTGTGTCCGTCACCCCGAGCCAATGAGTCAGCACTGCCCCCAGTTCCGTAGAGGCGAGATAGGACAGATTACACACCGACATGAGCAGAGCAAAGAGGGTCGCTTCAATGCCCGGAGGACAGAGACGAGCCGCCAGCACTAACACCGGCATATAGGCAATTTCCCCCGCCACCGTCAGCACCAGGCTATCCCCGAGGCTAAACCACTGATCGCTGATGCCCAGGCTCCGGTTAGCATGGGTGACCAGCAGGAGTGTCGTCAGGCCCAGAAGGGTGGACAGGACTGCAGCCCAGGTGAAGATCTTGCGGAAAGGAACAGCCTTAAAGTAGCGATTAAACAGCCAAATCCCCACAAGGGCGGCGAATTTTGTCACCAGTTGGACCCGGCCCAAAAACTCCGGCGCAAATCCCAGATCGTTGGTGGTGAAGTAGAAAAAAGCAGATTGGGAGTTGGGGGTCGCTTGCCAGAGAAAAAGAAACAGGGTGGGAAACCAAATCGCTCGCTGACTGAGGGCACGTTTGAGCGAGACAAGCTGCTCTTTGACCACCGTGACGCTGATGCCTGTCTGTACCGGATGCTCTTCAATAATCACAGCCGCCACCGCCACCAGCAGGGGAAACGCTGCCGTAATCAGAAAAACCGTTTGGGTACTCACCACCTCTAACAAATAGCCACTGAAATAGGCCGTAATCAGCCCCCCCAGGGCAGCCGTGCCCCAACAGAGGGATTGGAGCGATCCGGTGGTGCTCAGGGATTCCGTACGGGCCCGTTCAACCACAAGGGAGTCGGCAATCACATCACTGATCGCCAGGGACAGGGAACTGAGGGTAATGGCCAGTCCAGCCGTCCAGGGCCGATCGACGAGCGTCCCTAAAGCGGCCAAAGATGCCACCCCTAAGAGTCCCGACAGCACCAAATACGATCGCCGGCGGTATCCCCCCAGGGGCAAACCATCGGACAAAAAGCCAAACAGGGGCTTCACCGTCCAGGGGAACATGGACAGACCCATCAGGGCAGCCGCTTCCGCTGGGTTCAGACCCAAATCATCCTTGAGGAAAAAGCTCACCGCAAGGCGAGCAAGCCCCAGCACCCCCTGGACAAAGTAGACCAGGAGAATGGCAGTCAGTTCGAGGCTCGGTTCATTGCCAAAGAAGAGCGTGTCTTGAATCCAGCGCTGGCGCGGCGATCGGGCAGGCGCATCCACCGTCATAGATGGAGAATTCGGCGTAACAGGGGCTGTAGTATTCGCAGCAGAATCGGAGGCGGGAGGGGTTTGGGTTGGCATAGGGAGCAAGTGGGTTGGGCCTTGTAAGATAGCTATGGCCAATTATGGAACGCAATGGAATTCGATCATGCCCATGGGTAGCAGTCTTTCCTCTCCCCCTGCCTCGGTGACGGATGTTGGTGTGATTGGTGGGGGACAACTAGCCTGGATGATGGGGCCTGCGGCTCAAAAGTTAGGCTTAAAACTTCATATTCAAACCGCCAAGCAAACCGACCCCGCCGTATCCCGTGCGGAGTCCACAGTGCTAGCTTCCGTGGCGGATGCTGCGGCCAGTGGCATTTTAGCCCAACGTTGTCAGGTCGTGACATTTGAGAATGAGTTTGTGGACCTGCCCCAGTTGCAACAGCTGGCTGGGGTCACCTTTGCCCCTAGCCTATCGGCCTTGGCCCCCCTCTTGGATAAGTATGAACAGCGTTGCTACCTGCAAAAATTAGGGCTACCGGTACCGGAATTTCTCGCCCTCGATCGGTTGCCCTGGTCGCCAGGGGAGCCAGTCCCCAACCCCCTGGGCTTTCCGGCAGTCCTCAAGGCCCGCCGCCATGGCTATGATGGCCAGGGCACCACGATCGTCCGGGACCAACAGCACCTGGATAACCTGGTGCGATCGGTGGGCACCACCCCCTTTTTGCTCGAAGCCTATGTCCCCTTTGAGCAAGAGCTAGCGATTATGGTAGCCCGATCGGCCTCGGGCCACCTGTGCAGCTACCCCGTGGTGGAGACACGCCAGAAAAACCAGGTCTGTCATGTGGTGGTGGCTCCGGCAGCGATCGATCCAGCCCTGGCCGCCACGGTGCGCCAGTACGGAGAAACCCTGGTTCAAGCCTTAGAGGTGGTGGGGATTTTTGGCCTGGAGCTGTTTCTCACGGCCTCGGGACAAGTCCTCGTGAATGAGGTGGCCCCCCGCACCCACAATTCGGGACACTACACCCTGGATGCCTGCCAGACCTCCCAATTTGAGCAGCAGTTGCGCGCCGTATCGGGCCAACCCCTGGGGGATCCGGCCCTCACCTGTGGGGGAGCTGTGATGGTGAATCTGTTGGGATTTGAAACGGGACCCGCCACCTATGGCGATCGACTGGAAGCCCTGGGATCGATTCCCCAGGCCCAGGTGTATTGGTATGGTAAGACAGACTCCCGGCCCGGTCGCAAGCTCGGTCATGTCACCGTCACCTGGGCCAATGTTACGACCTGTGAAGCGGAACGTGAAGCCTGCATTCGCAAAATCCAAAACCTTTGGTATGGTCTTGACCCACACTAGCTTTGGGTCGTTACACTATTGGACACCTCGATTAATACAGATTTTCACCACAGTACCCACGGCAGAATCAGGGTTGGGTTGCGCGGCGAAGCCGCGCAACCCAATTAATCGAGGTACCCTATTGGATATAAACAACAAATCGGTTGGTTAAGATAGGGTACGACTGGACAGGACCAGACCGGATAGGACTAGACCGGGACGGCCCCGCTCGCTTGTCCCCTAATCGGGAAATTACCCAAGCCCATCGTGCCAGGTTCCTATTAAGAGGATATTTGGCAACCTAAGAGGATGTTTGGAAACCTAAGAGAATCCCCCCTAACCCCCCTTTTGAAGGGACAGCCTTTTCTTCCCCCTTCAAAAGGGGGACTGAGGGGGATTCGGCAAGGGCCTACGGCCCTTGGCCGAAGTTTCCAAACATCCTCTTAGAGCTAAGGCGACAATTTTCCCAGCAACTGAGCATTTTCTCAGGCGTGAGCTTTAACGTTGACCATAGTCAGGGCTTAACTGGCAACTGTGACTTTCTCATTACGTACTCAACAGAGCTACTCCTCATCACCGCACCTGTCATTACCTTAGTGGGAGCAAAAAAAGAAGACCTCAATGGTGGCCTGGGCCAGTGTATCGCCGAAATGATTGCCGCCCAGCGCTTTAATGCAGCAGAAGACACACCCATCGAGATCATCTATGGCACCGTAACCTCCGGTACGGTTTGGAAGTTTCTACGCCTTGAGGGCAGTCAGGTATTCATCGATCTCACCGAATATTACCCAGGGTAAGCGCGTCTGGAAAGCCCTTGCCAGCGTGAGTCTAGTGTGCAGAGTTGAGAGGGAAAGCCTGGGTAATCAGGGTTGTCATGTAAGCATCGTCCATCGCGGCCCGCTTACTTTTCTGTC
>JAYKIB010000203.1:0-10509 GCA_035285005.1 Prochlorothrix sp. | reverse complement strand
GGAAGCAGAATGGTAAAGCTGAGGGAGTTAATAAAGGCAATGAGGGCCGTAATCCAGAGCCGAGGTGGAAGTTGAAAGGGGGTCATGCCACTGGGGGGTAAAGAATTCTCCCGCAATCCTAGCCGGGATTGGGGAGCAGGTTGGGTGGGGCCATGCAAGGGCAGCGTCTCTCTGCCCCTGTGGGAGAGGGATTGAGAGGATATTTGGAAACTTCGGCCCAGAGGATATTTGGAAACTTCGGCTAAGGGCCGTAGGCCCTTGCCGAATCCCCCTCAATCCCCCTTTTGAAGGGGGAAGAAAAGGCCGTCTCCCCTTGTAAAGGGGGGTTAGGGGGCCTCCCGACCTTGGCTTGGGTGCAATCCCGTTTTGGAAGCCCTCACCCTAATCCCTCTCCCAACAAGGGAGAGGGACTTTTCCCCTTCTCCCAGCTTGGGAGAAGCGATGTCCTGAGCGCAGTCGAACGGGCGATGTCCTGAGCGCAGTCGTTGGCTTCGCCTGCCCGGAGGGCATAGGGGGCTAGGGGATGAGGGCCAGACTTGCCAAAGTGAAATACACCCCAATTAATCGAGGTGCCCCAATGCAACCGCTAACTTAAAAGCGGCAAACCCAGGGCAAAGTACCCTCGCTGATCGGAGGGCTGTGCAGCCGTCCCCAGACCGTTAAGATAACAGGAGACCCTCGATGGATTGGGATTCAGTGCCTGTGCCCCCGATCGATCCTCCGAAGTTGCCCGTCGGTCTCGCCTCCGCTAAAGCGTACCCTCCGTCTTGTCGATCGCACCTTGATGGAGGTGATGCCCCAAAAATTCCCGTTTCACAAGTCCCGTTTCACCCTCGCCCCTCATTTCTCTCCTTCCATGGTTGAACGACATCGATACTCCCTCTGGACTAAAGGAAAGCGAATCATCCGCTATGGGTACTGTCGGCTGCTCCGCCTCCAATCCACTCCCAGCCAGATGGCGCGGGGCTTGGGTGTGGGGGTATTTGCGGGATCGTTTCCTTTTTTTGGCTTCCAAACCCTAATCGGCGTGACCCTTGCGGTGCCCTTTCGGGGCAACCCGATGATGGCGGCCTTGGGCACCTGGATCAGTAACCCGCTAACCTATGTGCCCCTATTTGTGTTCAATTTCAAGCTGGGCTGTTGGATTTTGCGGCTGGAGGACATGGGCCTGAATCTGAGTACGATTAAGTCCTTGGAGGCATGGCAAGAGTGGGGAATGAGTTCAATTGCTGCCTTTATGGCGGGCTGTGTGGTGACGGGGGTGACCTTGGGAGTCTTGAGTTACTGGGGCAGTTTAGTGTGGTTTCGGCGGCAGAAGCAGCAGCGGTTGCAACGCTTGCGATCGCAGGTACGCTCTGATCAAGGCACCACTCCAGTGAGTAGGGTGGGGTAGGGTCATGCCGGTGTGGAGTGTGATTTTAGCCCTCGTGATGCTGGGCTGGGGGACGATCGGGGCTGGGTTCCCGCAGGTGGGGTTGGGGGGAGCCCTCGCGGAGGGAGTCGCTCGGGTAGACGGCATCGCTCAAGCGCATCAGGTGATGCAGGTGGATGGGGGAAAAGACCCAGAATTAGCCCCGGCAAAATTAGCCCCGGCAAAATTAGCCCCAAAAGAGCAGCCCAAAGCACAGCCTAAGAAACAGCCTGCTACGGCTGCCTTTTTACCGGCCCAAACACCAGCGCTGTTCTCTTTACTGGTGCATCCCGCTAAGGCCGTGACACCCGATCGATCGGCCTTATCATCCCCATTACCCTTCTCTTGGCTTCCCTCACGCCTCCTGCCCCACGCTGCTGCCCCGAACTCCTCCTCCGCGCCAGTTTTCACCACCATGCCAGTTACATCTGGCCCTTCACCCCAGGAACTGCACCACTATCTCCAAACTCTCCTTAGCCCAATCACCCCAAACTACGATCGGGAGATTGAACCCTGGTTAGGTCAAGAAGTTACGGTGGCGGTGACGAGTTTCGATCGGGACCAGGCGGATGCCAATGGCTCACAACCGGGATATTTGGTAGCCCTGGAGGTGGCAGATCCCGATCGAGCGCAGGACTTTTTGGGGATCTTCTGGCAACGGCAACGGGCGGCCGGGGTCGCGGTGAGTCAGACCACGGTGCAGGGGGTAACGGTGACGGCGACGGTGCCCCCATCCGGTGTGCCCCAGGATGCCCTTGTCCAGGAGGATCGGTCTGGATCGGATACGCCGCAATTGGATATGTCGCAATCCAATACGCCGCAATTGGATATGTTGCAATTGGATATGTTGCAATTGGATACGCCGCAATCTGATACGCCGCAATTCGATCGGTCTCAAGCTCCTGCGCTACCCCAAGCTCCTGCGCTATCCCAAGCTCCTGCACTTTCCCAAGCCGCGATCGGCCCAGACGAGCCAACCTCGATCGCGACGGCATTTTTAAATCCCTACTTTGTGCTGGTGGCCAACGATCGATCGGTCCTCGCCACGGCCATCCGCACCCTTCAGGTACCCAAGCTTAGCCTCCTGCACAGTCCCGCCTACCAAGCGGCTTTGGCGCGTCTGCCCCAGCCCTATCCGGCCTTGGCCTGGGTCAATGGGGCGGCCATCTCTGGCTCTGGGGCATTGATGCCCGTAGACTCTGCCTCGGGGGATTCTGCCGGGACCACAACCGCAAAGGCTGGAGACTCCCATGACCCTGAAAATGTTCTGAATCCTTCCCAGCGGTCCCCCTATCTCCTGAATTTCTCCCCAATGCTAGCAGTGGGCTTCTACCCCGCTGCCGATCGCCTCACCCTACAAGCAGTCCTGGCCCCCTCTGCGCTAGATCTCTCCAGTGAAAGCCAAGGGGATCTGGCAACCACCCAGTTACTCGCCGCACATCAGCCAGCAATAGATAGGTCAGAACTCGATAGGTCAGAACTCGATAGATCAGGACTAGATAAGCAGGAAACATTGGACCTAGCTTCTCTAGATCAATTTTTCCCAGAAAATACTATTTTTGCGATCTCATTCCCAGACTCTAGACCATTTTTGCGAATAATCGAGCCGATCCTATCTAATATTGGTCTTCCCACCTCTCTGAACCAAATTTTTTTAGGCTTGCCTTCTCCCTGGAACCAGGACGGGACAATTGAGACCGTTTTTGCAGATTTATTCGGGAGTTTGGGATCGCAAGCGGCGATCGGGTGGGTTCCGACAGCGGATGGCACAGGGCAATGGCTGGGAGTGGTCGATCGGCGGGATCCTGAGACAGCCGCCGCTGTAGCGGCATTGGATGCACGGGTCCAGGCCCAGGGATTGGATGTGGATGTGGTTCAGGTGGGCGATCGATCGGTGACAGCTTGGACCCAGTTGGCGGCGGATTTGGCGGGAGAACGGGCGGGAGAGTCGGCGACGGCGACCGCTGGGGACTGGCCTGGAAACTGGCTGGGCCGGATAGGGGCGCGATCGGCAGAGGCGCGATCGGATGGAATGCCGCCGGATGGAATCCGGCTGAACTTGGAGGTGGCTGGGGTGCATGGCACAGCGCCCCCCTATGAGGTGTTCGCGGGGTCGTTAGATGCCCTAGCTCGATCGTTCCAGCTTGGCGATGCCCATCTTTCCTTTCCGGTCCATGGCCTCTACTTGCACTGGCCCACTAGCGCCATGGTGCTGGAACAACATCTACCGATTCTGAAGGTGCTGGAGTGGTCTGTGGCTCCTCTGTTTCGGCATTTAGCGGCGGTGACGCTGGAAGTGCCGATCGATCGGGCGGATATTCAGGAATTTCCCGATCGGGATTTCCTTGACCCTGTCTCTCCCAACCATAACCTTCCCGACCATAACCTTCCCGACCATAGCCTTCCCGACCATAACCTTCCCGACCACAGGTTCCCCGATCAAGCCAGCCTGATCCTGCACTGGCAACCCTAAACTGCCAGGGCGGGAGCTGCTCTCCCCAGACTTTGATTCTGAGAGGATGTTTGGAAACCTAAGAAAATCCCCCCTAACCCCCGGGCACCTCGAAAAATTAAAATTTCGACCCCAGTGCCCACGGCAGGATCAGGGTTGCGCGGCTTCGCCGCGCAACCCAACTCTTTTTGCGCCCAACGCAGACTATTTTTGTCAGTCAACCGCGCCCCTAGTAAAGGGCTTGGAAAACATCAACGCTTTGTTGACGACCTTTGACGTGAATACTGCCAAAATCCCGGTAAATATGGGTACTTTTCGTGGCTTCATAGACCTTGCGACTCACCAGGACTTGTCCCCCCTTGGCGATCGACTGGAGTCGAGAAGCTAAGTTCACTTCGTCACCGATCGCGGTGTAGTCGAGGTGATGGGGGGAGCCAATGTTACCCACCACCACCTCCCCGGAGGTGATGCCGATACCCGTGATAAAGTTTTCCCGAATCCAGGGATTGGGAAAGTTCCTGAGACAGCGTTGCATGGCGATCGCAGCTTTGACGGCGCTATCTTCGTTGTTTTCTAACGTGGTGGGTGCCCCGAACATGGCCACAATCATATCGCCCACAAACTTGTTGACAGTGCCATTGTGGGAAAAAATCACATCCACCATGGCCGTGAAATATTCATTCAGGTAGGCCACGATCGCCTCGGCTTCTAGGATTTCGCATTGGGAAGTAAAGCTGCGAATATCCGAGAATAAAATGGTGATCTCCTTGGTATCCGGTGCTAAGGATAGGGATTCGTGGGATTCTACGATCGCGTGGGCTAATTGGGGCGGAATATAACGTTCCAGCTGGCTTTTGATGCGTTCCTGTTGGAGACGATTTTGATGAAGTCGTGCATTCTCGATCGCAGAGGCGACCTGGGTGCCCAGGGCCGTGAGGAGCTTGAGATCCTTGGCCTTGTAATAGGCCGGCTTTTCGCTACTAATATTAATCACACCAATCACCCCGTCCTGCGTCGCCAGGGGCGCGCAAATAATGGAGCTAACGGGGTTTTTCCCCGCAACAAAGCGGGGATCGGTCATCACATCATTAATAATTTCGCCATTCCCCGAGCTGAAGATGTTCCCTGCGATCCCATCCTTGGTGTCAAAAATGGGTTTCCCGATCAGGTGGGCAGCCGTGCCGCATCCGGCAATAATTTCAAGCTTGTTGGCCTCCGCATTGAGGAGCATCACCGATGCACTTTCTCCCCGGATGATGTGGAGGGCCTCTTGGATGGCGAGTTCGGCTATTTCTTTGGGGTCTACCTGGGTGGCGAGGGTCGCTGAGACGTTGTAAAGGAGGTTGATTTCCCGATAGGTGTCGAGGACTTCATAGGCGAGAGCTTGCCGCTCCGCTTCCCGTTCGGCGCAATAGCTCAAGGTTTCGCCAAGGGTAACGGGGGGTACCCGTCCCAAAACCCAGCCTAGAACCTTGTCTTCTAGATGAATCGGGACGCGCTGGGCGTGGGGATCGGGGTTTTCGCCAAACAGACAGTGCCCGTGGAGATCGACCACCCACAACGGGGTTTGGAGCACCTGGCTCATGTCTTCCAAGATCTTGATAACCCGCTGCTGGCCCACGAGACGTTTAAGGTCGATGGGAGCGACGTGCCGACCCATGGCTTTAGGGGTAGGGCGATGGAGAGGGTGAGGAGGTTGGGGCCCCCTCCCGATCGGGTCGGTTACTGCCAACGAAATTGGATACATAGGGGTCATACCCAGGAACTCACCATAGGGTTATCTACAAGGATATGTGGCAATCACCTCGTTGCCGCTGTGTTGGGAATCCGGTTAGACGAGGGGAGGGGTGGGATGTGTGGCCGTATTTGGGATGTGTGGCCGTATTGTGGGAAGTCTGGGGATTTGCCGATCCAGGGGGGGCGCCAACAAGTGCCCTCTAGTCTCTCTTTACTACGGTTTACACGACGGGCAGGATAGCTTGGGGAAAGTTCATGGGAATGCGGGTGGGGTGGCTGTTGTGGCTGGCACTGGGTCAAGGGCGGGGGTGGTGTCCATTGCGGTGATTGTTCGTGTAGTGAACCCTAGCTCCGGCCCACTGGAGCTTTTCCCGTAATGTGCGGAAATAGGAATAATCATCCCGCAAAATAATAAATTCCGACACACAATTCGCCATACTGACATCCACACGCTGACCCGGCCAAATCGCCGTCCCATGCACCCCATCCAGCCAGAGCTTGGTACTCAGATCGTAGTCCGCCAACGGCCAAATACTCACCCGTGACGCGGGCGGCAACACGATCGATCGACTCGACAAACTCATGGGACAAATGGGGGTCACCACGATCGCATCCATGCCCGGATGTAACAGCGGTCCATTCGCCGACACCGTATAGCCCGTGGATCCGGTCGGAGTCGCCACAATCAGCCCGTCACCGTGGTACTGATCCACAATCTCTCCATCCACCTCCATCTCCAACACAGCAACCGGTGTGCGATCGATCGCAGCGGGCTTCACACACATTTCATTGAGGGCATAGAAGACCTCGCTCATCGGTTCCCGATTTCCCCGTCCCCCTTCGTAAAGCGCCGCCTGCAACATCATCCGCCGCTGTACCGCGTACTGATCAGACTGGAGCCGCTCCCAAATGAGCGCTGTATTTTCCAAAACCTCATAGGATTCCGTTAAAAATCCCAAATGGCCCCCCACATTAATCGCTAAAATGGGGATTCCCTCCGGTGACAACTGCCGCGCCGCGCCCAGTGCTGTCCCATCTCCCCCCAGAACAATGGCCAGATCGATCGGATCCCCGGCTGAGGCCAAAAAGACTGGATAGGGATTATCCTTGGGTCCACTCGGTCCCATGAGGACTTTACAGCCTAAATTCTCCAACTCTCGGGCACATTTGTCCGCCTGTCGCTGACTTTCCTGGTCCCGCGCCTTGTGGGCAATAATCACTTGCTTGAGTTCCACGAGTTCCCTCTCAATCACGACAGGTTTTAGCCGAGCATTGGGTACCGCGATTAATTGTGGTGGGTGGCGAAGTTGCCCACCACAACCCTGATCCTTGCGTGGGTCACAGAACGAGAATTTGAATTAATCGAGGTGCCCCATTGTGGGCCTTCTATCAAAAATGGCACATTATCGCTATTTACTGTTTTACAAACCCTATAACGTTCTCTGCCAGTTTAGTGGGGGCAGTACTCCGCCCGCTGATATCTCGGGCACAGAAACCGCCCCAAGCTTAGCCTCGGCCCGTCCCACCCTCAAGGACTATATCGATGTGCCCGCCGTCTATCCCGTCGGTCGCCTCGATCGTGACAGCGAAGGATTGTTGCTGCTCACCAACCATGGTCCCGTGCAGAACCGCCTCATCCACCCCCGCTTTGGCCACAGCCGCACCTACTGGGTCCAGGTGGAAGGGGAGCCGGACGATCGCGCCCTCGCCCAATTGCGACGAGGGGTTGGGATCAAGGATTACAAAACCAAGCCCGCACGGGTGGAACGGCTGGACCCCGTGCCGGATCTGCCGCCTCGTGATCCGCCGATTCGGGTCCGTAAGACGATTCCCACCACCTGGCTGGCCCTGACCCTCACCGAGGGCCGCAACCGTCAGGTGCGTCGCATGACCGCTGCCGTGGGTTTTCCCACCCTGCGCCTCGTGCGGGCCAGTCTCACTCTCACGGCCCAGAATCCTCCGTTCCAACTCGATCTCACGGGGCTTACCCCCGGTCAGTGGCGAGATTTAAGGCCAGGGGAGGAGAAACAACTGCTGAGTCAGGTTTTTCCGGTTAAGTCCCGATCGAGGGCTGCAACACCGAGGTCGCTGAAGCCGATCCAGGGGAAGGCTAAGGGGCGGGGCTAGTCCTGGACCTGAAGTATCTGCCAGGGCCGTAGGCCCTGGCAGAATCCCCCTCAGTCCCCCTTTTGAAGGGGGAAGAAAAGGCTGTCCCCCCCTTTACAAGGGGGAAGAAAAGGCTGTCCCCCTTTTGAAGGGGGAAGAAAAGGCTGTCCCCCCCTTGTAAAGGGGGGTTAGGGGGGATTCTCTTAGGTTTCCAAACATCCTCTTAGATTGCTGGAGAGGCCCGTTAGACAGACAAACTTTGGGGACGTTTTCTTGGGTTATGGGGCAAAGTCGATCGAATCTCTCGCCAGTGACTTTCCAGTTCTGTCATGTGAGTCTGATCGAGGATAATCGCGCCATAACGCCACTGTTCGTAGGCCGTAAGAATTTGGTGAATCACCGCGATCGCTGCCGGAGATAGGGTACTGGTAGCCCGTAGTCGATCGGCATATTCCCGAGGTGTTTCCGGGGCTCGCTTCGCCAAATCCCGTTGGGTTAGCCAGTGGAGCAGTTCTTGGTACAGTCGATCGATCGCCACCAACCGCGCCAGCCGTCGCCGTCGCCGCCACCGCCAGATCGCACTCCCCAGCAGCCAGCCCACAAAGCCCAGCCCCGTTAAGATGATACTGCCCAGTAAAATCCCGCCAATGCCCTGGGAAAAGAGCTGAAACAGCCGAACCAGAAGCCCAGTGGCCGTTGTGGTGAGCCAGAGGAAAATTGTACTAAACACCCCACGGACCGGGGATGGAATCCAGCCTGCGACCCAGAGCCACAGCTTCTTAAGGGTGCTGAAGGCGTAGCTTTCCTCTAGAGAGGGGGGCACTAGGGGGTGACCGGGGATGGGATCAAAGGCAAACCAACCCAGTTGGGGGAAGTACACCTCGGTCATGGTGTAGGCGTCGGTGTTGCGCACCAGATAGAGCCCTGTGAAGGGGTTAAACTCACCGGACCCAAAGCCAGCCACTAAACGGGCCGGAATGCCGATCGATCGCAGCATAATCGTCAGAACCGTGGAGAAATGGTCTGGATAGCCGCCATTATCCCGAAATAGAAATGCCTCAACCAGATCCTCTCCCTCTTCAAGAAAGCGAAGTTCTGGCTGGACTTCGTAGCGCTGCTTCAGTTGCTGGGCAAGATACAGGGATCGCTCGTAGTGATTGGCAAAGGGTTTGGGGGATGTGGCCAGCAGTTCCTCGGTTTTTTGGCGAATTTTTGCTTGGAGGGCGGGGTCATCGGGGAGTTCTAGGTAGTAACCGCGAATAGGTGGCGGATAATCGGTGCCTGCTTCGCCTAGGGCTGTTCGATCGCGGTAGGGCACATCAGACACCACCGTGTAGGTGGTCCCATCGGTCAGTTCCACGGGGGCACGAATGCCGCCTTCGGGATCGATCGCCACCTGACTGGTGGGAAAGTACAGTTCCTTGGCTAAACTCAAAGCCGGGACCAGGTTGGGTAACTCGTCCGTGATCGTGTAGGTTTGGACCACTTCTCGGGAGCGGCCGATCGGCCAGAAGCGGGGTAACAGGAAGCGATAGGTAAATCCGGGCCGTTGTAGGGTTTGGGTTTTGTCATTACGGGAAATTTCCCAGCCCTGGCCGGTGTATCGGTCAAAGGACATCACCCGCCAAAACCCTTCCGCCTGGGATCGCACCCGCATGACAATGCGGGGTTGCATTTGCTGCCCAGGACGGCTCCGCAGGTTTTGGTTAATGGTGGTGTTGAAGCCGTAGTAGTACTCATCGTCCAGTTCCCCCGGCCCGGAGGTGGGACTGCCCGATCCCCCCTGAACCGCACTGGGATCGTCGGGGATGCCATCCCCATCTCGGTCTTCTTCCTCATTTGGGGAGTTGCGGTAGGCGGGGTTGCGAATCAGTTGGTTATTGGTAAACTCGGGCAGGTCCGTGAGGGGCGTACTGACGGGATAGCTGCGCAGTTGGTAGCCGGGGAGACGGGGTAGCAGTGCAAAGACCAGGAGACCCAGGGCAAGGGAAACCCCCAATAGGGTGGCAAGACGGCGGGGGGCAAGTTCTGCGGGCCAAATCAGGCGAGATTTAGCGCGGCTGGGGGAAGGAGAGCCGGAGGCAGCCAGGGGGGCCGTGAGACCAAGGCGCGATCGATAGTCCAGCACCATCACCGGCAGAGCAATGCCTAGGAAAAGCACTAAAAAGGGCGCGAATTTCAAGGTTTGACTAATATTGGCCCCCACTCCCATCAAAATCAAGCCAATGACGATGGAGTAGCCCAGATCCTTGCGACGGGGCAGATCAAAGCAGTGGAGTGCTTGCAGTTGGATCAGCAGTTCCGCCAGGATTAAGCGGGTATCATTGGCGCGTTCCACCAGGGCATTGAAGAATGTGGCCAGGGCGATGAGCATTCCTAGGGCGATCAGAAACTTAAAGCCAATATTCCGCTTGCGACGCTGAAAATAGCTCCAAATTGACCCGGTAATGCTGAGGGGAATGGCCCAGTAAATACTGGTGAGGGGTTCGGCCACATCCACGGCGGCGATCGCCGTGGCCCCAATCCCCGTAATCACTAGCAGTTGCACCATGACCCGAAACAGAATTGAGTCTTCAACCACGGGCCGCGATCGGGGGGAGGGCGCGTTTGGACTGCTATTCGGGTCTTTGTTGGGATTTGAGTTGGGTGCAACGGGGGAGGGGGATGAGTCTGGAGCCTGACTGACTGACAGATCGGCCAGAGTTATTGACAGTAAAGGATTCAAGGCGTTTGGGGGTAGCAGTCAAAATGCTGGACCCGTGAAATGGGGAAACGCATCAAGTCTTTTGCCTGAGCCTTAGCG
>JAYKIB010000202.1:0-21519 GCA_035285005.1 Prochlorothrix sp. | reverse complement strand
GCCGCCCCCCACAATTAATCGAGGTGCCCTCCTAGATGCGCCCCCCACCCAGGGAGGGATCCCAGTCCCCACGATGTCCCATAGTTGTGACGATCCGCCGTAGTTTAGAATCAAAAGGCGTGCTGTTCTTGTCCCGATCCCATGAAATCTAGCCCTCTTTCTAGCCCTTCCTCCTCCTCATCTTCGGTGCTGTTTCCTCGGATCCCTGCCGCTGCAAACCCCGTACTCGTGGCCGGGGCAACGGGGGGGGTGGGGCAACTGGTGGTGGCGCAGTTGCTGCACCAGGGCTGTGAGGTGCGGGTCCTGGTGCGCGATCGGGACAAGGGCTTGGCCCTGTTTGGCGATCGGGTGCAGGTAACCCAGGGCGACACCCTGCGGCCCCAAACTCTGCCTAGGGCGGTGCGGGGAGTGAAGTCGATTATTTGTTGCACCGGTACCACGGCCTTTCCGTCGGCCCGTTGGGGATTTGAGCAAAATCTGTCCCCGATCGGCTGGCTTCGCGTTTGGTCCCAGGCCCAATATCGGGAGCAAGTGGCCGCCACCAGTCCGCGTCAGGTGGATAGCACCGGCCTACGGCATTTGATTGGGGTAGCTCCAGCGGATTTATACCGGTTTGTGTTGGTGTCTTCGGCGGGGGTCCTTCGGCGGGATCAGTTTCCCTATTCGGTGCTGAACCAGTTTGGCGTTTTGGATGCCAAGGCCCAGGCGGAGGCGATGCTTCAGGTATCGGGGTTGCCCTATACGGTGCTGCGCCCCGGTCGTCTGATTGATGGTCCCTACACCTCCTATGACCTCAACCGTTTGCTCCAGGCGACGACGGAGGGCAAGTTGGGGGTGGTCTTGGGTCAGGGAGACCAACTGCGGGGTCAAACCAGCCGTATTGATGTGGCTGGGGCCTGTGTGGCCTGTTTGGGGGTGCCGGAAACGGCGGCACTAGCGATCGATCTGGTCAGTCGCGGCGATCGACCCAATCCCCTGAACTGGACCAAGCTGTTGCAGTCCCAGGTGCCTGCGTCCTAGGGCGGGGTTTAGCGCAGTGCATCCCCAATGATCCCGGCCAGGACTACGAAACCAATCAACACATTTTGGCTAAACATTTGACCATAGCGGCCTCGGGACAGGGGGCCTCGCAGTTGCCAATATTGCCAAAGCCAAAGCCCTGCGGCCAGCAGCAGGGTAACCCAGTAACTGCCGCTGAAGCTTTGGTCCCAGCCCAGACCGGCTAAACAGAGTACGGTGCCC
Source organism: Prochlorothrix sp. (assembly GCA_035285005.1). GTDB lineage: Bacteria > Cyanobacteriota > Cyanobacteriia > Prochlorotrichales > Prochlorotrichaceae > Prochlorothrix. Next base: position 20,277 of record JAYKIB010000202.1, on the reverse strand, counting down.
AGGAAGAAGAGTCCGATCGCTTCGGGGGCCCGATCGCCAAAGAAAATCGCACTGGAATGGATGCCCACTTGCAGGTCATCGTCTCGATCGCTGAGGGCATAAATGGTGTCAAACCCCAAGGTCCACAGCACCACCGCGCCCCACAGCCACCACGTTCCGGCGACGATCGTTCCCGTAACGGCTGTCCAGCTAATCAGCACCGCAAAGCCCCAGGCCAGGGACAGCACCAACTGGGGCACCGGAAAAACCCGTTTTGCGCCGGGGTAGAGGCCGATGAAGGGGACTGCGGCGACGGATAGCCAAAAAGTGAGAGTGTTGTGGGTTTGGTACAGGTATAGGGCCAGTAGAAATGCACAAATAAAGGCCACCAGCATCACGGCAATGCCCACTTGCAGGGAGAGGGTGCGGGCGGCTAGGGGTCGATCGCGGGTACGCTCCACCTGGGGATCAATGTTGCGGTCCCAGAGATCGTTGGCCACACAGCCGGCGGCACTGGTGGCCAAGGTGCCCAGCAGAATGACGAAAAATAAGGAAATCGGGGGCTGTCCCTGACCCGCTACAAAAATGGCCCAAAGGGCGGGAATTAGGAGGATTAGACGACCGGCGGGTTTATGCCAGCGCAGCAGTCTAATGACGGTGGTCCACGGACTTTCGGGAGTGGGGGACATCATGGGGGATCGATCGAGATCGGGGGCTAGATCGGGGACGAAATTACGTTAAGGGCTAAACCTTCTAGAAACACAAGGGCACCTCGAAAACTGTAAATTTCTACCATGGTGTCCACGGTACAATCAGGGTTGTGGCCGGCGGCGCAGCCGCCGGCCACAATGAATCGAGGTGCCCACGACATTCTGGATTGTGGCAGCGTATTAAAGCCTTCTGGGATGTTATAAGCCACAATGAATCGAAGTGCCCACAACATTCTGGATTATCGAATACCTCCTGCTAGCCATGGGGATGCTCTGGGGTTGATCAATACCCCCTTGGGCTTGGATGGGAGCATCGGGAATTCGCAACCAGACTTTAGCCCACCAAGGCGAGGGCCCGCTCCTTACGATCGACCGTCACTTGACCAGCCTCATCCACATCCACCAGGGCCGTTTCCCCTTCCTTGACTTGGCCGGACAAAATCGCCTCCGCCAGTCCATCCTCCAACAGGCTCATCACCGCCCGACGCAGGGGGCGCGCTCCGTAGGTGGGGTCGTAGCCCTGGGCCACTACCTTCGCCTTGAAGGCTTCGCTCACTTCCAAGCTGATGGCTTGCTGAGCAAGGCGATCGGCCACTTCCTTCAGCATCAGGTCGGCAATCTGGGCCACCTCCGCTTCAATCAACTGACGGAAGACAATCACGTCGTCCACCCGGTTCAAGAACTCAGGCCGGAAGAACTGTTTCATCTCGTCCATCACCTTGGTCCGCACCTGCTGGTAGCGCACCTCGTCCGCTTCTTCGCCGGAGAACTCAAAGCCTAGCCCTTGACCTCCCTTCTCGATCGCCTTGGATCCCAGGTTAGAGGTCATGATGATGACGGTGTTTTTGAAGTTGACCACCCGACCCTTGGAGTCGGTCAGTGAACCCTCATCCAGCAGCTGCAACATGAGATTGAAGACATCGGGGTGGGCTTTTTCCACTTCATCAAAGAGAATGACGCTGTAGGGACGGCGGCGCACCGCCTCCGTCAGTTGTCCCCCTTCGTCAAAGCCCACAAACCCAGGGGGGGAGCCAATCAGCTTGGACACCTCATGGCGCTCCATGAACTCCGACATATCCACACGAATCATCGCCTCTTCGGAGCCAAACAGGGTTGTGGCTAGGGCTTTGGACAATTCGGTTTTGCCCACACCGGTGGGTCCAGAGAAGATAAAGCTGGCGATCGGGCGGTTGGGATGGCTCAAACCGACCCGTGCCCGCCGCATGGCCTTAGCCACGGCCACCACGGCCTCATTTTGGCCAATCACACGCTCATGGAGGCGACTCTCCAGGTTGAGCAGATTTGTGGTTTCCGATTCGTTCAGTTGGGTCACGGGCACTCCTGTCCAGAGGGCGACCACCTCGGCAATTTCCTCCTCGGTCACACAGAGGGCGATCGGTGGCTGGCTCACCTCCAAGGCCCGGAGCTGACTTTCTAACGCCAGCTCCTTATCCCGCAGCTTGGCCGCTTCCCCAAAGTTCTGTTCCTGGACGGCACTCTGTTTTTCGGTTTGGACCTGGCGCAATTCCTTTTGCAGTTCCTTTTGATCGGTCTTGCGGGCGTGGCGCAGACGCATCCGGGATCCGGCCTCGTCCATGAGGTCGATCGCCTTGTCGGGTAAGAAGCGATCGTTAATGTAACGGTGGGCCAGATTCGCGGCGGCAGCCAAGGCTTCATCGCTAAAGGTAACGCGGTGGTGCGCCTCATAGGTGCTGCGGAGGCCCCGCAGAATTTCCACGGTGTCATCCAGGGATGGTTCATTCACCTTCACCGCCTGGAAGCGGCGCGCCAGGGCCTCATCCCGCTCAATGTACTTGCGATACTCGTCCAGGGTGGTGGCCCCAATGCACTGGATTTCACCCCGCGCCAGGGCCGGTTTCATCAGGTTGGCCGCGTCGGTGCCCCCTTCGAAAGATCCGCCCCCCACCAGGGTATGGACCTCATCCACCACAAGGATGATGTTGTTGGCTTCTTTGACTTCACTGAGGATTTGGGTCAGGCGCTCTTCAAAGTCGCCCCGGAAGCGGGTTCCGGATACCAGAGTGCCCATTTCTAGGCTGATTACTTCCTGGTTGAGCAGGGTTTCTGGCACGTCCTGATGGACAATGCGTTGGGCTAGGCCCTCGGCGATCGCCGTCTTGCCCACACCGGGTTCGCCCAACAGGATCGGATTGTTCTTGGTGCGACGCCCGAGGATTTGGACGACCCGCTCGATTTCGGTGCTGCGACCGACCACGGGATCGAGCTTGCCCTCTCGGGCGAGATCCGTCAGGTTAATGCCATACTCTTGGATTGCCTTGGTTTTGCTGCGACGATCGCGACCCGATCGCTCCGACTCCGGCCCCATATTGGGACGACTGCCAGCGGTCACGGTCTCTTCACCCAGGCGGCGAATCAGTCGGTTGTGCACTTCCAGCGGGTCCACCCCCAAACGACGCAACACCTTAGCGGCAACGCCGCCCTGATCCTGGCTCAGGGCGAGCAGGAGGTGATTGGGGGTAATGTAGCGCTCCGAGAGTTGTCGCGCTTCCTGAAAGGACTGCTCTAGAACTTTCTTAGCCTTGGGTGTGAAGGGTAAGTCCGTGGGGACCGGGCCACTGCCTCGCCCCGACACATCGAGGACGGCTTGGCGGGCATTCTCCAGGGAGACCCCCATATCCTTCAAAGTTTTGGAGGCCATGTTGACATCTTCCCGCAAGAGCCCCAGTAGGAGCTGTTCCGTGCCAACAGAGGCTTGATTGAGGCGACGGGCTTCTTCCTGCGCCATCATCACCACTTTTACGGCTTGGTCGGTGAAATATTCAAACATGGAAAAGTCTCCCAGAGAGTCCTATATCTGCGGATTGACCCCTGGCTCAGAGGCGCAGGAAACGGGTAACGGGGCATCGCAGAGCCAACAGGGAGCCGGAGGGGGGCTGTATTGGGCTGGCGTACCATCCCTGGCGCAAGGAGTCTGGGGTGGGTTTTGCACGATCGTGGGGAATCGTGTTACTTCCGATCGCTCTCGCTAATATCCAAAGCTGCTCGGTCAGGCTTAGGGGGCTGCCCATACAGCAGGTCTGGGGCAAAACTATAGGAGCGAGTCTAAAAGTAAATATTTGTAACTATCCTTATCATATACCGTTACGTAGTTTTAAGCATTTTTTAACAGAGTCGGGTAACCGTCCCCGGTGATGGGAATCGGGTGAATCACGGTAGGCTAGTAGCGGTCTGGTGACACGGCGGTCAGGGGCCCTGCGTCCCGGCCGAGGGAGCATCCCGGCCTCATGCGGTTTGATGCGGTTGATGCGGTTTGACCCCACCCCTGACGATCGCTGGGCTGTCCATTGGCGAAGGTGGGGGCCCCGATTCCCCGAGCGCACTTCTGGATCTCCGGTCTTTTTTTATCCTGTCCCTCATCCCCAAATCTATGGACCCTGTCGCTGACTCAAGAGCTGATTTCAACTCTCCCACCGCCTCGGATTCCCCGGCTTTACCGCCGGTTACCCTGCCGATCATGTTTCGTTTGGGCCTGTTTAATACGGGGTTAGGCATGATGTCGGTCCTGACCCTGGGGCTGCTGAACCGGGTCATGGTGACCGAGTTGGGGGTTCCGCTGGGGGTCACAGCGGGCCTGATTGCCCTGTCCCAAATTATGGCCCCCGCCAAGATCTGGATCGGCCAACTCTCCGACAGTAAGCCCCTGCTGGGGCAGCATCGCAGTGGCTATATCTGGCTGGGCACCCTTGGGTTTACCGCTATGGTGTTTGGCATTGTGCAGGTGATGTGGCGGCTGGGGGATGCGGTGGCGGCCACACCGGGCGGCTGGCAATGGACCCCGGCGACGATCGGCTGGTGCGCCTGCATGGGGGTGGCGTTCACGGTGTATGGGTTGATGGTGAGCTTTGCCTCCACGCCCTTTTTCACCCTGCTGGTGGATGTGTCGGAGGAAGATAACCGCTCTCAGGTGGTCAGTATTGTCTGGTCGATGCTGCTGGTGGGGATTATTGCGGGGGGGATTACCACGGCAGTTCTGTTAAAGCGGGTGGATATTGAGGCGGACCTAAGCCTGATTCAAGATACGCTTAACCGGCTGTTTGTGAGGGTGCCGATCGGGGTGATTGGGCTAACGGCGATCGCCACCTGGGGTATAGAAGACCGCTATTCTCGCTACACTATTCGGTCCCAAGTGGCCGATCGTGAAGATCAAATTGGCCTCAGGGAAGCCCTGCGCATTCTCACCGCCACCACCCAAACCGGTCTCTTTTTTCTCTGCCTGCTGCTGATCACCCTGGGTCTGTTTATGCAGGATGCGGTTTTGGAAAACTACGGGGCTGAGGTGTTCCAGATGCCCATGTCCGCCACGACCCAGCTGAATTCAGCCTTTGGGCTGGGGAACCTGGTGGGCCTGGGCGTTGCGGGCTTTGTATTGGTGCCGCGTTTTGGCAAGTTGCGCACGGTGCGTATTGGCTGTGTGTCCGTTGCCACGACCCTCCTCGTTCTGGCGAGTTCTGGTCTGAGTCCCCAGCCCGCGATTCTGATGGGGCTGGTGGGCTGTTTTGGGGTTGCATCGGGGATTACCACCAATGCTTCCCTCAGCTTGATGTTGGACTTCACGGCGGCGGAAACCGCTGGCACGTTTATCGGAGCCTGGGGACTGGCCCAAGCCCTGGCCCGTGCCCTTTCCACCTGGTTGGGGGGGCTGTCCAAAAGTTTAGGAATGCTTCTGTTTGGCAATGTGCTGCTGTCCTATGGTTGGGTGTTTGTGTTGGAGGCGATGGTGAGTTTGTTGGCGATCGTTGTGCTCAACCAAGTGAATGTCCATGAGTTCCAAACCAAGACCCGCGCTGCCATTAGTGAAATTCTGGAGCAGGACTTGGATTAGGGCACCTCGAAAAACCCAGAGTCCTATCCTGTGACCCACCTCAGAATCAGGGTTGTAGCATGTGGCTTCGTCGCACACCCCAATTCATCGAGGTGCCCTGAAGAGCCTTAACGACAAGTGGCTCCCCCGCCCAGCGGGGGAGCCACTCTTTTAGGCATAGGTTTAGGAACAGGATTCTCAGGAACAGAATTAGCTTAGCGATCGACGGATCCCATAATCACATCGATACTGCCCAAAATCGCCACAATATCCGCCACCTTGACCCCACGCAATAGGCTAGACAGCACCTGCAGATTGTTAAAGTCAGGAGCGCGCACCTTAAAGCGCCAGGGGAAGACATCATCATTACCCTGAATAAAGACCCCTAACTCGCCCTTCCCGGCCTCCAAGCGCACATAGTGCTCTCCGGCTGGGATTTTGAAGGTGGGTGCCACTTTTTTGCCGATATATTGGTAGTCAAAGCCGTACCACTCGGACTTTTTGCCCTCCATCATCCGCTTGGCTTCCAGGTTTTCGTAGGGGCCACCGGGCAAATTTGCCAAAGCTTGGCGCAGAATCTTCACAGATTCGCGCATTTCCTGAATTCGCACCCGGTAGCGGGCAAAACAGTCTCCTTCCGTCGCCCAAGCCACGTCCCAGTCAAAATCATCGTAGGACTCGTAGTGGTCCACCTTGCGTAGGTCCCACTTCACACCCGAGGCCCGGAGCATGGGTCCCGACAGTCCCCAGTTCAGGGCTTCCTCGCGGCTAATGGGGCCTAGGCCTTCGACACGACGGCGGAAGATGGGATTATTGGTGATGAGTTTCTCGTATTCGTCAATTTTGGGATCAAAGTAGTCACAAAAGTCTTCGCACTTATCGACCCAACCGTAGGGTAAATCCACGGCGACCCCACCGACGCGGAAATAGTTATTGTTGATGAGGCGGGCACCCGTGGCCGCTTCCCAGAGGTCATAGATCATCTCCCGTTCCCGGAAGATATAGAAGAAGGGGGTCTGGGCACCCACGTCCGCGAGGAAGGGACCTAGCCAGAGGAGGTGGTTGGCAATCCGGTTTAGCTCCAGCATGATTACGCGGATGTAGCTGGCGCGCTTGGGGATGGGAATGTCGGCCAGTTGTTCCGGGGCATTCACGGTGATCGCCTCGTTGAACATGCCCGCCGCATAATCCCAGCGACTCACATAGGGCACATACATCACTGTGGTGCGGCTTTCGGCAATTTTTTCCATGCCCCGGTGGAGGTAGCCGATGACTGGTTCGCAGTCGATGACGTTTTCACCATCTAGGGTAACGATCAACCGAAGAACGCCGTGCATGGAGGGATGGTGTGGCCCCATGTTGAGCACCATCGGTTCAGTGCGAGTTTTGATCTGTGCCATGACTACTCGTGCGGTTATGTGTGCCGTTGGTATGTGCCGTACTATAGGCCGTTGTGTGCAAAAGGCCGGGGTATGCGAAAGGCCGTTGGGGTCCAGGGGGCGCGATCGGCGGCGGGTAGCGACCGTGCTGGACGGTGGATTTCCCACGCAGCAGGGAGCCCACCCGGGGGCCCACCTTGGCCCAAACCCGTCTGTTGCTATTGCTCGCTCCCCATTGTAGTGCCAGATGCGGTTGTGCTGGAAATTCGGGGCCGACTGTTTCTACAGGGTACCTCGATTAATGGGGTTGGGCGGCGTAGCCGCCCAACCCAACCCTAATTCTTGCGTGGGTCATCGGGCAAAAATTAGAATTTTTCGAGGTGTCCTACCTGGAGGCCCTGGCCCAGTGTGGGAGGCTCTAGCGCTGCCACTTTTGCCCGCCAACCCGGTGATGGACAGTGATAGATTGGGTCAACGCATTGGTAAACCCGTTTATGTTTTTTCGATCGACCCCCGTGCAGCCAATCCCCCCGGGTCCGGGGCAAGAGTCCGTCTGGGACTATCCCCGGCCTGCGGTGTGGCAGCCCACCTCCAAACGGCTCCAGGTGGTGTTCAATGGCGTGACGATCGCCGACACCACCACCGGCAAGCGGGTTCTGGAAACCAGCCACCCCCCCACCTACTACCTGCCGCCCGAGGATATTCAACTGGAATACTTTGAGGCAACCGCGTATCAAACGCGCTGTGAGTGGAAAGGGCGCTGTCAGTATTTCAATATTCGCGTGGGCGATCGACTGCTGGAACAGGTGGCATGGCAGTACATTGACCCGACTCCCCCCTTTGCGCCCTTAGTGGATCACTTCGCCTTTTATGCTGCTCCCATGGATGCCTGCTACGTGGATGGGGAGACGGTGATTCCCCAGGAAGGGCAATTTTATGGGGGTTGGATTACATCGGATGTGGTCGGTCCTTTTAAGGGGGGGCCAGGAACAATGGGATGGTAGAGTCCTGGGGGGCGCATTGCTCTTGGACACCTTGCTCTTGGACACCTTGATTATGCGAGTCGGTCTGGTGGGCGGCTTGGCCGCCCACCAGACCCCTGATCCTTGGCGGGGATTAGCACAGGATGGAAACCTGGATGGTTGGAGTCCCGGCTGCGTCGCTGCCTGTCCCGAAGCTTGCTGTCCCGATTTTTGTTCCGAAACTGGCTGTCCCGATTTTTGCCCCGATTTTTGTTCCGAGACTGGCTGTCTTGCTGTCCCGAAGCTTGCTGCCTTGATTTTGCCCCTGCAACTCCCTACCCCGAAACTTCCTGCAACCGCACTGCCTGAAACTGTCTGAAATTGTCATGACCCTTTCCCTTGCCACGGCTCTCGGTGCTGCTCCCCAGCAGTCTTGCGTCTCGCCGCTCCCCTCCTTGACTCCGCCCCGACTAGACTACGGCGATCGATCCACCCTAGCCCAGTATTTCCAGAACACCTGGGCCTTGGAAGACTGGCTGATGCAAACGGTGGTTGGTGAAGCGCCGTGGTATGACCAGCCCGATCGTCTCCGCAATCCCCTGGTCTTTTACTTGGGCCATTGCCCCAGTTTTTACGTCAATAAGCTCCACCAAGCTGGATTAATCGACCAGCCGGTGGATGAAGCCCTAGAGCACCTGTTTGGCATCGGGGTGGACCCGGATACTCCCGCTGAGCTAGAGGCGGTGATTGGGGGCTTGACCTGGCCGAGTCTGGCGCAAGTCTGGGCGTACCGGTCCCAGGTGCGGGACTTGGTGGCATCTGTGATCGATCGGGTTGATCTGGACTGGCCCATTACCCCCGATTCGCCCCTCTGGGCCTTGATGATGGGCTTGGATCATAGCCGGGTTCATCTGGAAACCTCGTCGATGCTTTTACGCCAACTGCCCCCCGAGCAGTTGCAGCGGCCCCAGGACTGGACCTATGCGCCGATCGACCGGCCTGCCCCCACCAATGACTGGCGGGAACTCTCCGGCGGTTGGGTCACCCTCGGTAAATCCTGGCGGGATGCCTACTATGGCTGGGATATGGAATACGGCCATCGTCAGGTGGAGGTGGCTCCCTTTGGGGCCAGTACCTATCTGGTCAGTAACCAGGAATTTTTAGCCTTTGTGGAAGCGGGGGGATACCGGGATCCGGCCTATTGGGATGGGAAGGGCTGGGCCTGGGTCCAGGGGATCGATCGGGGCTATCCCGCCTTTTGGGTGCCGACGGGGGGATCGATGGGCAATTGCTACGGCTATCGCACGGTATTTGAGGTGATTGAGATGCCCTGGGGGTGGCCCGTGGAGGTGAACCATCACGAGGCCCTGGCCTTTTGCCGCTGGAAAGGCGAAGGGGTGCGCTTGATGACGGAAGCGGAATGGACCTGGGCCGTGGGGGTCAGCGATAGTCGTTTACCGGATTTCTGGGATTTGGAAGCCCATAATTTGAACTTGCAGTATGGCTCCCCCTCCACGGTGGGAAGTTTGGCCACTGCCAAAAGTGCCGTGGGTCTCTATGACCTGCGCGGCAATGTGTGGGAATGGCTGGGGGATCCCTTCAATCCTTTGCCTGGTTTTGAAGCCCATGATCTCTACCCCGATCATGCCAATCTCTACTTTGACGCGGGCCATTTCATGATGATGGGGGGATCCTGGATCAGTAATGGAGCTATGGCGGCCCCCACCTATCGCAACTGGTTCCGGCCCCAGTTTTACCAACATGCGGGCTTCCGCCTGGCTCGGGACTTGGCCTAGGGCTGGCGGGACGATCGCCAGTCTTGCCAGCGTTGTAGCAGCCAGCCCCCCACGCCGCTGACGAGGGCTCCGGCCATCAGCAGGCCGATCGCGGGTTGCCACAGGGGTTGCCAGAGGCTGTACCACAGATCTAAGCCCAGGGCGACCCCCACACTGCGACCCAGTACGGCCCCTAAAAACCAAAAACAACTGGCCAAGACAAAGAAAAAGTTGGCCATCAAGAAGGTATTAATCCAGCGCAATACGGGTAGGTTCACGGGGGCTGTCCAGCTTAACTCTGGATTACTTTTACCAGATTGGGCTACGGAGGGCGCGTTTGGGGCCCTGGATGTGCCGGGATTTGTAGGCTGGCGATGGCTGGGTCCGTTGCGGTCTGTTGGGGAGGAGGTTGCCGGGACATCGATCGGGGGTCACCTGAACCGGTGGGTCCGAGCGCCTGGGGAAACGGGTATAGTGAGAGGCGCGGCCTCTTTTATCCTGCTGCCTAGACTCTGTTTTGAGGTCTAGGTTTCCGGTTCTATGTTTTGGGCACCTCAATGAATTGAGGTGCCCGAGTAAAGGGCACCTCGATTCATTCAAATTTCGACCGCAGTGCCTACGGCAGAATCAGGGTTGAGGCCGGCGGCGAAGCCGCCGGCCTCAATTAATTGAGGTGCTCTAAAGGGTGTGGCAGGCTGAGCGGAGTCGAAGCCCGCCACAATTAATCAAGGTGTCCTTCCATTGCCCCCTCTTCCCCCGAGCCCATGACTGTTGAAACGATCGCCCCTGGTATTCAATACAGCGACAAAACCCTGCACCGCGCCCGTCGTGCCCTGCGCTGTTCCCGGCTCCACCTCCACTTTTTTCAAACCCTCCAGTGCCAAAGTATTCCGCTCACGGCCCTGGCGGCCCCCGCTGGGGTAACCCAGGGCTACACCCGCCGCCCCCTGACGGAGTTGGGGGCAGAGCAGGACTTGCTCTGGCTGATTCAGGTGGGTGTGCTCCGGCGCGAGGTGGATGGCCAAGGGATCACGGATAGTTTTCGGCTGACTCCCTTGGGCCAGAGCCTGGTGAACGACTGGGCTGGGGCGGGAGCCGGCGGGAATTGGCAGCCCCCCTCGATCGCCAGTCGCCTTTACAACGGGGTCCAGCGCTGGGCTTCTTTGTTGTTGTGATGTGTGTTGTGGGGATGTGTGTTGTGGTGATGTGGCCACTTCGGTTAATCGGGTTGGGCGGCGAAGCCGCCCAACCCAACCCTGATTTTTGTGTGGGTCACGGGATGAAAACTTGGATTTTTCGAGGTGCTCCTGTGTGTTGTCGTGATGTGTTGCCGTCCAGACAATAGGGTTCGCGCTAATACTGTATAGGACGGGAGTTGAGTATAGGACGGGAGTTGACCCACCTAGGGTAGGTTAGTTCTCCGTGCCCGATGCATCTTTAAGCTGCTGTAACCACTGTTGGCATTTTCTGGGATTTAGCCTATGCGTTCTCTCATGGTGGTGGGAACTACCTCCCATGCGGGCAAGAGCCTGCTCACGGCGGCCATTTGTCGCCTCTTAGTGCGTCAAGGGTGGCGGGTCTCGCCCTTTAAAGGGCAAAATATGGCCCTCAACTCCTATGTGACCGCCAGTGGGGGAGAAATTGGCTATGCCCAGGCGGTTCAGGCCTGGGCAGCGGGCATTAAGCCCCGGATTGAGATGAATCCGATTTTACTAAAGCCCCAGGGCAACATGACCTCCCAGGTTATTTTGGGAGGTCGGGTGATTGGAACGACGAGTGCTGAAGACTACTACGAAAAGTTTTTCCAGCGGGGTTGGGCGGCGATCGTGGAGTCAATTCAGTGCCTGAGCCAGGATTTTGACTTTTTGGTGTGCGAAGGGGCGGGTAGTCCGGCGGAAATCAACCTCAAGCACCGTGATCTGACCAATATGCGCATTGCCAAGCATCTTCAGGCTCCAACCCTGCTGGTGGTGGATATCGATCGGGGGGGAGCCTTTGCCCATGTGGTGGGCACCTTAGCCCTGCTGGACCCGGAGGAGCGGGCCTTGGTGAAGGGGGTGGTCATTAATAAGTTTCGAGGCCGTAAGTCGATCCTGGATCCCGGCTTGACCTGGTTAGAGGAGTATACGGGGATTCCGGTGTTGGGGGTGATTCCCTGGGTGGACCAGGTGTTTCCGTCGGAGGACTCCCTGGATTTGCTAGAGCGTCGGGGTCGGCAGAAACAGGCGGAATTGACGATCGGGGTGATTCGCTTTCCTCATATTTCCAACTTTACGGATTTTGACCCCCTAGAGGCGGAACCGAGCGTGCGTGTGCGCTATATCGGGCTAGGAGATGAGTTAGCCTATCCCGATGCCATTGTTCTACCCGGCTCCAAGACTACGATTGCGGATCTGCTAGCTCTGCAGGAAACGGGACTCGCTCGCAAGATTCAGGACTATGCGGCAGCGGGGGGGACTGTACTGGGGGTTTGTGGGGGATTTCAGATGATGGGGCAGGATATTATCGATCCGGAGGGGGTGGAAGGCTACGAAGGACGCTTCCCCGGTCTCCAACTGTTGCCCTTGCGCACCTACTTTGGTGCCCGGAAAATTACCCGCCAACGCCAGGTGACTTCGCGCTATCCCCAGGATGGCTTACCGGTGCAGGGCTATGAGTTGCACCAGGGGAGCAGCAAGGTGCTGGCCCCGGATGCACGATCGGCGGGGATGGTGGCGGCTGAAGAGTTGTTTGATGAGCCGGGATTGGGGCTGGTGAGTGAGAGTCAGGCGGTGTGGGGCACCTATCTCCATGGGGTATTTGACAATGGGCCTTGGCGACGGGCCTGGCTGAACCGACTGCGGCAACAGCGCGGACTCAAGGCGCTGCCGACGGGAATCTCTAATTACCGTACGGAGCGGGAGGCGATGCTGGATCGACTGGCGGATGTGGTGGCGGAGCACTTGGATTTGGAACCGTTGCTCAAGCCGGTGTCTTGAGCGTCCTGTGGGTCAGGGAAACAACAACAGCGTTACGGCTTCGCCTGCTGCCCCCGACAACTCCCCCAACTGTTTAACTTGGGCGATCGCCCTAGCGTCAGGTCAGCCCCTAGGGCGTGTCATCAATTCACGATAGAAACCCTGCGGTATCAGAGTTGCACGCCCGCCCCAGTTTTATGGGCTAGGGGCTGTGTCCCTGGTTCTGAGGGCATTCTGGAATTAAATGATGACAGCTCCTAGCGGGGGACAGGGACCTGGCCGAGAATGCTGGCAATGATTCGATCGGTGCTGAGGCCGTCAAGCTGTGATTCTGGACGCAAAATTAAGCGATGGCGCAGGAGGGGCTGGGCGACCATCTTGATATCGTCAGGGGTCACAAAGGTGCGCTGGGTCAGCCAGGCCGCAGCCTTGGCCGCTGTTAACCAAGCCACCGTCGATCGGGGCGAAGCGCCCAAGAATAAATCTCCATGGTTGCGGGTCCGCTCCACCAGAGCCAGCACGTAGTCCAGGATATTTTCCTGCACGTCCATTTGCTGCACCTGCTGCCGCGCTGCGAGGATGTGCTTCACCGTTGCCACCGGCTGGAGTCGCTCCAAATCCGCCCGTTGTGCCCGAAATCCCGACTGATTGTTGAGGAGCATCTGTTTTTCCGCTGCTTTGTCGGGATAGTTGACCTCTAGCTTAAAGAGAAATCGATCGAGCTGGGCTTCGGGCAAGGGATAGGTACCTTCAAATTCCAGGGGATTCTGGGTTGCCACCACCCAAAAGAGATCGGGCAAGGGCCAACTGGTGCCATCCAGGGTGACCTGCTGCTCCTGCATGGCCTCCAGAAGGGCCGACTGGGTTTTGGGCGGGGTGCGGTTAATTTCGTCCGCGAGCAATATTTGGGTGAAAACGGGTCCCTGTTTGAGGCTAAATTCCTTGGTGTTGAGGTCAAAAATATTGGTGCCGAGGATATCCGACGGCAGCACATCCGGGGTGAGCTGAATGCGCCGAAAGTCCGCCTGGACCAATCGCGCCAGCAACTTGACCAGGAGGGTTTTTCCGGTTCCCGGCACCCCTTCTAGGATCACATGGCCTTCGGTCAGAAGGGCCACTAATAATTGCTGGACGAGGATGCTTTGGCCCACGAGAAGGCGATCGAGGGCGCTATGCAAACGACTAAAGGGAGCATGAAGGTCGGCCATGGGGTTCTCTGAGCAGTGGAATGGGCGGGGATGCCGAGGAGTGTGGAATTGGGGCTTACGGCATCATGCGGATGGATTGGATAGGGGGAGTTGCCCCGTCTGCGGCAGGGTCACTCCCGTCTTGTAGGGTACTGTTGCGAAAAGTACTGTAAAGGGCACCTCGATTAATACAGATTTTCACCGCAGTACCCACCGCAGAATCAGGGTTGGGTCGCGCGGCGAAGCCGCGCGACCCAAATAATCGAGGTGCCCAATAGTATACCAAAAATCAACCCAGGAAATAATCCAAAAAATGCACCTATACATCCTTTAATTATTCTTTCTTGTACCGAAATTTCACTCAATTTAACCAAAGATATAGACCGGTCACCAATCATTCCTGAAGACACTAATCCTCCTATTATTGCTCCGAGAAAAGCAGCACCAACAAAATCAGAAATATTTGATATTTCAGCTAGACCAGCAACATATCTTATGATACCAATGATAAGAGCAGAAAATGCTCCACCAATCACTCCTGATTTAAACGCAATATTTTCGATATCTGTCATACAAGAAATTTAGTATAAAATTTTTTGAGTATTATAGGGCACCTCGATTAATTGTGGCAGGCGGCTTCGCCGCCTGCCACAATCCTGATTTTGCCGTGGGTACTGCGGTGAAAATCTGTATTAATCGAAGTGCCCGATAGATATTTCGTAAGAGAACTTTGATTAGGGATTAGGTCATGTCAATAAAAGATCTAACGTTGCCCATCACCCGCCGTAGATAACCTCGGGCACTCAATAAATAACTTCTCGGCGATCGGTGTGCATGGACGTTGTTAGACGGTGATCGCTTGCTGCAAGCATGAGCATGGTGCGTTCCCAGAAATCTACCGGTGGAGTCGTAAGAGGATGTTTGGAAACTTCGGCCAAGGGCCGTAGGCCCTGGCAGAATCCCCCTCAGTCCCCCTTTTGAAGGGGGAAGAAAAGGCTGTTCCCCCCCTTGTAAAGGGGGGGTAGGGGGGATTTTCTTAGGTTTCCAAACATCCTCTTAACTTGCCACGCATCAGTTTTTACCTTATAGTGAAGCTGATAAAATAAATGCTTGCTCCGTAGGATGCCGTAGGATATACTTTGTCAAGCTAGAAATTCGACAACTGTAGGTTGGGTTAAACGATAGAGCAACCCATGAGGCACCTTCAGAGGATGTTTGGAAACTTCGGCCAAGGGCCGTAGGCCCTGGCAGAATCCCCCTCAGTCCCCCTTTTGAAGGGGGAAGAAAAGGCTGTCCCCCCCCCTTGTAAAGGGGGGGTAGGGGGGATTTTCTTAGGTTTCCAAACATCCTCTCAGAGCGATCGGCAATATCCAGGATGAAAGGATTTATCGCAACTCCCACTGAGGTACAACAATGACTAGTCCAGCTTTTGAATTAATTAATCTCAATGCTCTACGTAACGATCCTCGTTATCGGAATATTGAAGGAGAAAATTCCCGCCCCCTCACCATTGCAGTCCTAGACACGGGGATTGACGGAAGCCACAGTCAGCTACAAGGCAACTTTACGGCCTACGTTGACTTTGTTGATGATGAGTATGGGAGTGGACGACGGGTTGTTCACACCAACCCCGGCCAATCTGAGGATCCGGGTGGACACGGAACCCACGTTGCTGGAACGATTGGATCCACGGATCCCAATATTGGCGTAGCTCCTGGCGTTAATCTGATTGGTTTACGGGTTCTAGGGGATGGACAGAATGGAGGGGAAGTGAACGAAGCCCTCCAGTGGGTTCTGGAAAACCGCAGTCAATACAACATTGTTGCGGTCAATATGTCCCTGGGGATCCCCTCTGCTTTCATTACTGATCCTAATGATCCCAGTCCCACAGCTCGCTTTGCACGGGGCTTGATTGATCAGCTAGAGCAAGCTGGTGTGACAGTTGTGTCTGCCGCAGGGAACAACTACGCAGCCAACGCACGCGAGCCTCTACCACCTAGTGGAGATTCTAATTTACGCAGCAATTTAAGTGTTCCTGCAATTAACAGCACTCTAGCTGTCGGTGCAGTTTGGGAAGATGGGGTAAACCGCAACGTCCGTTTTAGCAGTGGTTCCATGGATCGAACCACAGGCGCTGATCGTCTAACAAGTTTTAGTCAGCGTCTAGCTAGCTTTGAAGGTATGATCTTTGCACCTGGTGCAATTATTGAGAGTACTTACCCAGGTAACCGCATTCGTGGCAGTGCAGGAACTAGCATGGCTTCTCCAGTGGTTGCTGGTGCAGTGGCATTACTCCAAGATGCAGCACTAACCTTCGGCGATCGTCTACTATCTCCCACTGAAGTTCGGGAAATCCTTCTTAGTACTTCTGATACCATTGAGGATGGTGATGATGAAGACGATAACGTTACCAGCACAGGTGATAGCTTCTTACGCCTCAATATCTATGCTGCCGTCCAGGAAGTCCAGCGTCGTTTTGATGATGGTGGAGATAGTGGGGGTGGAAATCCCCCGCCTCCGCCTCCGCCCCCCACAACAACGCCAGACATTAATGGCACCCTTGACACGGCAACAGTACTGAACATAGACCTGGCTTCTTTGACCAGTTTGACTGATGTCACCTCCGCCTTTTTGGGTACAGACGGTAATTCTTCCACCCAAATTGCTGCTGATGTGGATTTGTACCGCTTTGCGGTAGCTGGCAATGGTGGCCAAGTCACCTTACAGACCAATGCTGTTTCTGGTGGTGACTCCCTAGACTCCATTTTACGTCTGTTTGACAGCCAAGGCAATCAGCTAGCAGTTAACGATGATGGGGGACCAGGACTCTACTCACGGATTACTGCCAACTTGCCATCGGGAACCTACTATGCGGGGGTCACTGGTTATGCCAACTTCCGTTATGACCCCAACGTTGCTGAGAGCGGCTCTGGGGGTAGCACTGGAGACTATCGCCTCCAGATGCAGTTTGCCAACTCCGCTGCTGCTGCTTCCAACGACACCCTCAGCACCGCTACATTGCTGGATGTTAACCTGTCTTCCCTGGCCAGTCTGACCGAAGTTACGTCTGGCTTTGTGGGGAATGATGGTGGATCGGCCACGATCAACTCTGATGTAGACCTGTATCGGTTTGCAGTGACCGGGAATGGGGGGTTGGTAACCCTGCAAACGGATGCTGTATCTGGTGGTGACCCCCTTGATACTATTCTGCGTCTGTTTGACAGTAACGGTAGTCAATTAGCAGTGAATGATGATGGTGGCCCCGAACTCGGACTCTACTCCCGTGTCACGGCCAACCTATCGGGTGGTACGTACTATGTGGGGGTCAGTGGCTATTCCAACTTCCGTTACAATCCCTTAGTCGCCAATAGTGGTTCAGGCTCCAGTACCGGGGACTACCGCTTGCAGATGCAGTTCACCGGCTCCGATGATACCCTCAGCAATGCAACGGCTCTTAATGTTGATCTCTCTTCCCTGACCACTTTAACGGATGTCACTTCTGGCTTTGTGGGCACTGATGGAGCAGGCACTCAAGTCAACACAGATGTTGATTTGTACAGCTTTGAGGTTACTAGTGCAGGTTTGGTGACCTTGCAAACGGCTGCTGTGACCAATGGTGACCCTCTAGATTCCATTCTGCGCCTCTTTGATAGCCAAGGCAATGAATTGGCAGTTAATGACGATGGTGGTTCAGGTTTGTATTCACGAATTAGCACAAACCTGAGTGCAGGTACCTACTATGCGGGTGTCAGCGGCTATGCCAACTTCCGCTACAACCCCAATGTTGCTAACAGCGGCTCTGGGGGCAGTACCGGGGACTACCGCCTGCAAATGCAGTTCGCTGGTGGTGGGTCTGGGGCGACTGGTGACCAGAACGGTACCTTGGCAACAGCAGTCAATATAGGTGACTTAGCTGAATATATTGATCAGAATAACTTCCCTGGCTCTGACGGTCTAGATATTGGGGTCAGCATTGGTACAGATCCAGACCCAGATGATCCCACGACTCGTATTGATGTGGGCAACCGTGATGTGGACCTGATTCAGTTCCAGGTTTCGACACCGGGGTATGTCCTCTTTGAAACGAGTAGCCGTCCCTTAGACAACACCTTTGACTCAAACGGAGATGGGGTTTACGACGATTTTGTCGATACCATGTTGCGTCTCTTTGATGCTCAAGGCAATGAGCTAGCGCGTGATGACGACAGCGGTGCAGGTCTGCATTCCCGCATTGAAGCTGATTTAAGTGCAGGGACTTACTACCTGGGTATCACTGGCTACAACAATATCAATTATGATGTCGATGCCACTGATCCAAATCTGGACTCCAGCCGCCGTGCCGGTTCCACCGGGGAAACAACTCTCAGTATTATTGTGCAAGAAGGTTCCGGTGACCAAGATCCCAACGGTATTCGCCGGGGTGCGGTGCCGATTACCCTGAATTTTGGAGATACCACTGAGATTGTGGCTGAGATTGGGTCGGATGATGGCCTTCCGGTCAACATTGGAGACGTGGATCTCTATCGCTTCACCGCGCCTGTGGATGGTGTGTTGTTAGTGGATACAGACACTCCCTATGGTCCTGGTTTTGATGGGGGTTCTACTTTCGTTGATACCTATCTCCGTATTTTTGATGCGGATGGGAACGAGCTAACTAGCTCCGACGATCATCGTGCCCAGGACTTTACAGGCGCAAATATTGAGCGCCTAAACAGCCAGGACGCCACCTTAGTTGAAGACCTCTCTGGCAATTTGGTGGGTCACCACTACGATAGCTTTGGCCAGGTGACGGTGACCGAGGGCCAAGATTACTTCATCGGCGTATCTGCTTTTCGGAATAGTAGCTACAGCATTGAAAACTTAGACTTTCGCAACCCAGCTACTGGAACCGGTACCTATAACCTGAGTCTTTCCTTTGGGGATCAGACGGCCAGTAGTGATCTAGATGGCATCATCAGTCCTAGTCTGAGCGTGATTGACCTCACCAGCACCAGTAGCAACTCTGGCGTTCAGCAAACGGGCAATATTGGCACAGACTCCGCAGTTCCTGTTGGCAACCGTGATGTGGATTTCTATCGAGTTAACTTCACCGGTGACAGCAGCCGCATCCTAACCGCAGACATTGCTGCACGGGCTAACTCCAGCAGCCTGGATTCCATGCTTTATGTTTTCAATGGGGAAGGGAATCGGCTGGCCTTTAATGATGACAGCGGCAGTGGAGACGATCGTCTAGATTCCCGCCTCCAAGTTTCTTTGGATCCAGGTCAAGACTACTACGTTGCTGTGACAGGCTATGGCAACTTTGGCTTTAACCCCTTCGTTGTCGGTTCCGGCAATGGTGGCTCCCAGGGTGACTACAGCCTTGACTTGCGTCTTTCTGATGTTTCCGACGGCGGTGATGGTGATACGGGCAATAACAATGGTCGTGCCCGTCTTCCAGGTTACCTCAACGACCCCAACCGTCGCCGTGCCCAACACCCCGTCTTCCTCAGTGGCAGTTCCCCAGATCTTGACATTGATGTGCAAGGACTGGATCTCAGCGCTACCAACGTCTTTGCTGACAATAATTTGACAGTGTTTACGGTCACAAATACAGAGCCACTGTTTTTGACTGGTAACCTTGGTGAGGATGTGGAATCTGCTGGCACCGCAACCAACAGCACGACGGGTGGCGGCAATAGTGTTGGAAATCCTGCGCTGCGGAACGCTTTTGGTCCGATTTACCTCAGTGCTTCGGGTAACACAGAGGGTGACATCAATAATAATGTTGGTGCAGATGATGTGGATATTTATCCCATCCGTATTCAAACGGCTGGTGCCTACGATCTGCGAACCCTGGATAACAATAGTGCCCTGGGCGAAACGGCTGCTAACCCTGTGCTCCAACTGTATACGGCACAGGGGCAACGGGTTACCGTTACAGAAGTTGAGGATTCCCAGTCAGGAGTCACAGCTCAGTTGATTGCCACCCTGGATGCAGGAGACTATTTCCTCGTGGTTCTGCCGGAAGGGGAGGGAGCCAGCAAGTTTGATTTTGCAACGACGAGTTTCTTTGATGCCAACGGAGTTGACCAGCTCACCCTGGCCGACCTGGAAGAGTTTGCCCAAAACACAGGTTCCTATGACCTTCGTATCACAGCGCTAGAACTCAACACGCAAACCCTACCATCGGCTAACCGGACGTTTGGATTGGGCTTAGACAATCGGCTCGACCTGGAGCGTTTGGGTCTTTACGATGGCCCTGATGCTGAGGTGCTAAGCGCCCCAAGTGTGCAAGTGACGGGTCCCAATGGTGCATCAGTGCCCGGTTCGTTGGTCTTTGATGATGCAACCAACCAACTCATCTTTGTGCCCACTAATCCAGTGTTGAGTAGTGGAACCTATACAGTTCAGTACCGTCATACTGATCTGGTATTCAGTGCCGGTGGAGCAGTGGCGGCTCCCATTGCGGATCAGGATGTAACCGTGAATAACCTGAACCCAGT
>JAYKIB010000201.1:0-23459 GCA_035285005.1 Prochlorothrix sp. | reverse complement strand
GGGAACCACGATCGGGGAAAAGTTGCCCCAAGGGTAGGGGAAAGGGGCAGGGCGCGATACATTAAGAGGCGTACTGCTCCGCACTTGTTGTGTCCGTCTGAATCCATGGCCGATCGCCGTCTCTCCTTAGTATTAGTTAGTCCCGATGCGTTGGTGCGGTTGGGCTTGCAGGCGGCCCTGGGCGATCGATCGGGGGATGGAATAGGGCAAGGCACATCGGAGGAACCGATCGGGGAAATCGAGCTGGGCGTGCGGTTGGTAACAACAACGCTCACCGCTGCCTTGACCCAGTGGCCCGGGCTTGCAAATTCGATCGGGCCGAATCCCGACCGGTTCGATCTGGAGACCCAAAACCCAGAAACCCAAAACCCAGAAACCCGAAACCCAGAAATCACCAACCCGATCGTTCTTATTTTGCATCATTCGGACTGGGGATCCCTGCTAGCAGACTTAATTCTTCTCGGCCAAAGTCCTGAAAATCCATCATTTCGGCCGCTTCTCGTCGGTCTCCCCCCCAATTTAAGGGCCCTGCGCCAAGCCCAAGCCCTGGGAGCCTGGGGGTATTGTTTACCCACAGTGACCCCTGAAGTTCTCATTCAGTTAGTAACCCAGGTGGCGACGGGCAAAACGTGGGTAGAGGATCCGGCGGCGGCGACGGTGGGATTACCGCTGTTAGGGACAATGACGGAACCGGGCAGCGATCGATCGCCGGAATCAGGATCGATCGGCCCCCAGGTGACAGGGCCACAAACTCCAGCCACCCTCCAAACAAGCCTCCAGAAGCGACTACGGCCCCTGTTACGATCGGGACTGCGCCAGGTGCAAACAACCCTGGCCCACACCCCAGATCCCCAACGCGATCCCATGGCGCTTCCCTGGACCCAACCCTGGTTCAATCAGCGGCTAGCAGCCGGTCAGTGGCGAGAACTGCAGGCAGCCCAGTGGCTCTTACAACGATCGTTACGAGCCATGGGAGAGGATCCGTCGATCGGGTTAGAGCCCCCGGGAACCCAAGCAGAAACGACGGATTTCGGAACATTGGGGCCCCAGACAAATTTCTGGAATCCTGCGGGGAATGCTGCGGAGAATACATCAGAAGATCGTGCAAGGGATGTTGCGGAGAATGGGGGGGGAAATACTGCGGCGATCGATCGACAGACCCAGGAAACAGGACCGGCAGCACCATCCCGATCGAATACAGGAGAGACAGCCCAGTCCGATCGAACCCTGGGTCCCTTTTATCCGTCGAATCTCGCCCCCTGGCCCCTCAATACTCCCCCCGATCCGGTCCAGTTCCAAACATTCTTTATGGCGCGGCTCCGGGACCAACTCCAGCACTCCCCGCTCCATAACACCACTGAGGTACCTCTGGAGCTCGATATTCTGCGCACCGACAAACAACGGGAGCTATTACTGCTGATTTTGGCCTGTTGGGATCACCAAATGACGGATCTGCGACAGGAGTGGCCCGAGGCCGATCGGGCCGGGGTTCCCTTCTCCCAGCGGCTAGCCCATGGTGTCCAAGACCTGTGGCAAGCCGTCCTAACCCAGTTTCTACAACCCTATGGTGATCTCTCGCCGGACTTGGATGGAGCGTGGGAGTGGTTTGGAGGCGGGATCGCGGGAAACGAGGCCAGCAGTGAGCAAAACTGGCCCCCCGTCTGGCGCAGTGAGATGGGCTGGGCGGGGGGCCAAGGGCGCACCGAGAATATAAGCGATCGGGGACCGATGCCCCTAGGAAGAAGCAGCACCGGCAATCTCGGGCGAATAGAGCGGAGGGGCAATCAAAATCGCGCCGATCGCACTGAATCAGAGCGATTAAATCTGATTTCCGAGCTACTCCAAGCCTTACCAACGGTGGATCGGGAGATTCTACAACAAATCCCCCAGCTTCCTGTCCTATTTTCTGCGCTCCTGTGGGGGACACCGGTCCCCTTGGATGGCGTGCCCTACCGTCTGCCAGCCCCGGAAGCCCTCGATCGACTGCTGCTCTTGGGCCAAAACTTCCTGATTACGATCGCCAATGCGGTGATGCAGCCCCTCCTCGATCGCTTTGGCCACCGGGAAGTGATCAAACAAACCCTATACCGTCAGCAACTCCTTTCGACCCGTGAGGTGGAGCGCTTCCGGAATAATTTGTCCTGGAAATATCGAGTGGTGCTCTACTGGGAAACCCCCCAAAGTATCTATGAAAGCTGCCATTGGCTTTGGGGCTTCGATCGTCAAGGACTACGGCAATACCGTATTTATGCGCCTCGACGGGGAGAATTAGACCGTTTAACCCGTCTCCAACAGGCTTACACCCTTGTCCTAGAGTTACGAGATGCGATCGCCCCCCGCTTGCGGGCACTGACTGCCTGGGTGGGCAGTGGCGTGGTCTATGTGCTGACACAGGTGGTGGGACGGGCGATCGGGTTAATTGGGCGAGGGATTTTGCAGGGAATTGGGGCATCCTGGACCGATCGGCGTTAGTGGGCTTTGCCCCGGCGTTAGTGGGCTTTGCCCCGGCGGGCGGTCCTCAGTCGGTAAGGATATCGGCACCGCAACGGGGGGCCACTGTTGGGCACCTCGACTAATTGTGGCAGGCGGCTTCGCCGCCTGCCACAACCCTGATTCTACCGTGGGTACTGCGGTCGAAATTTGGATTTTTCGAGGTGCCCTATTGTATGAGAGAACTGATAAGGTTCCTAAAGTCCCATTGTTTTCTAGGGCCGATCGGCTACCGTAAAAATGAGTCAAGACCAGCAGTACCCAATGGCAAAGGAGGCACTGACCATGAAAAGAATTGGGATTCTCACCAGTGGCGGTGACTGCCCCGGCCTCAATGCAGTAATCCGAGCCGTGGTGAAGTCCGCAACGCGCCAAGGCTGGGAAGTGTACGGGATTCCCCGAGGCACGGATGGCTTTATCCATATTCACCAAGGTCTCTGTACGCCCTAGGAACTGAAACTTCGGGAGCATGGCTACGATATTCCCGGCGTTGTCCAAGGTTTAGACGTATTGCAATTCCTCAGCGGCAGTATTCTCGGCTCCCTCAGCAAGGGAAACCCCAACGAGCCCGCCGTGGCCCAACAGGTACTGGCGGGCTATAAAACCCTGGGACTCGATGCCCTAGTCGTGGTGGGCGGAGATGGCAGCCTGGATATTATCTGCACCCTGGCGGAACAGGGCAACTGGAATGTGATTGGGGTGCCCAAGACGATCGACAACGACGTGCCCTTCACCGAGCAGGCCGTGGGCTTCAACACAGCGGTGAACACAGTCACCGATGCCCTCTACGACCTCACCTTTACAGCGGCCAGTCACGATCGGGTGATGGTGGTCCAGGTGATGGGGCGGGATGCGGGACATTTGGGCCTCAACGCGGGCATTGCCGGGGGGGCCGATGTGATTTTGATTCCCGAGCGGGTCCCCCAACTGACCGATGCAAAAGTCAAGGAAATCTGTGAACATTTGGCGAGAATCCGTAAGGAAGGACGCAAATTTGCCCTAATTGTAGTGGCCGAAGGGGTGCGTGGCCCCAGTGGTGACATTGAGAAAAATGTGGGCGAGATTTTGGCGCGACGGATTAAGGAGATCAGCCGCCATCTCTGTGCATCGGGGCAGGAAGATTTCTGTGGGATGGAGGAAGTGGACACCCGATCGACCGTATTAGGCCATATCCAGCGCAGCGGAACTCCCTCCGCCTTCGATCGACTGCTGGCTACTTCCTACGGCACTAAGGCCGTGGAACTTATCGCCCAGGGCCATCGCAACCAGATTGTTTTGTGGCAAGGGGGTAAAGTGACCGTGAAGCCCTTGGCGGAAGTCTTGCCCGTCATCCGGCAGTGCCACCGGGACAACCGCTGCGCAGGCCCCGTAACCCCAGACTCGGAACTGGTCCAGGTAGCCCAAGCCCTAGGCATTTACGTGGGTTAAGGTGATGCCCCGACCGCCTCGCTAACTCCTCCGACCCGTTACGCCTCCGGCAGCTTTACCTCCGGCAGTTTGGCCTCCGGGGGGTTGACCGGTAGGAGATCCGCCGACTGAGCCAGTGGCGGCTGTACGGGCAGCGGTTTTACCTCCGGCGGTTGTCCCGATGGTTGTACCGACGGTTGTACCGACGGTAAAGTAGTGCGGTAAAGCTCCCGAACAATCGCCAGCACTTCATCCTGAGCACCACAGGGAATTATCCTCACCTCCTCCAGCAACAAGTAACCCTCCACCTCAATCGACTGCTGATACACCTGAAGCGTTTGAGTATCAAGGGCGAGCCCAATGTGGTGAAGGTACTGCTGGGCATGGTTGCTGGGCAGCACATCAAAAACCGTATTCGCCTTAAGGGGAAGCTTCGGCGGCTGAATCACTCCCTGGGGGCGACCATTGAGAAAGTCGAGGTACCGTCCCTCACGATTCATCTGCACCACTAAATCAGGACAAGCCTGGAGCAAGGCTTGGGCTTGGACTTGTTGGCGCTGAAGTTGGGCATGCAGGTGGATCTGGGCCTGTTCCTGGTAGCGGTAAAGTTCGGCTTGGCGAATGGCGATCGAGAGGTGAACCCCCAATTTTTGGAGCAAGCCGGTTTCGATCACTTGCCAGGGGCGATTGCGCTGGCACTGGTGTACCATCAGGAGTCCCCAGGGCAAACCAAAACTTGAGTCTGGGTCTGCGGGGAGAGAGGGAGCGGCCTGGGGAAGCGCCGTGAGCGGTAGCTCAGAGGATGGAGTTGCGGCGAGAGCCTCCAAACTGGCGGGCAGATTCGGCGTAACAGCAGGAGTAGCGGCTGAATCTGTCGGTGCTCCTGCATCTACCTGTGGGGCTGGGGCGATCGGCGGGAGGGGTTTACTGGCCCAGATTGGGACAACCCAAAGGGACTTGACCTGCCAGCGGTTCAGGAGAGCGGTGGGATAGGTGGCAAAAAAACTAGGGTCTTGCCAATGGCTTTGGGGAATGTCGTGGGGAAAGCTATCGGTGATGAGGTGGGGGGGAACCCAGGTGCTGACGGGTAGCTCTTCCTGGAGACAGGAGGGCCAAGAGTCTTGGGTGGCCTCGGCGATCGGGGTGCTGGTGCCATCGGCAGCAAATTGGAGGATGAGCACCCGATCGGCCCGGAGCGCATGGAGTAGAGAGCTTACAGTCATATCCAGGATCTCATCCACCTGGAGCGACTGGGAAATTTTCAGAGCTAAATTCGCCAACAGTTGCTGCTGGATTTGTTGTTGCAGGACGGTTTGTTGCAGCTCCCACTGTTCCAAGACCTTAGTGAGGGTGCGATGGAGCAAGTCTGGGGTGACGGTATCCTTGACCAAATAATCCTGCATCCCCACATGCACCGTCTCCCGGACAATGTCTATATCCCCATGTCCGGTCAGCAAAATCGCAGGCGCCATCCGATCGCCCAGGGTTTTTTGGAGTTCGAGGAACAGGTCGATGCCGTCGTAGTCTGGCAGAAAGTAGTCCAGCATAAAGAGCTGCGGTTGGCACTGGCGGCAAATTTCGAGGGCTTCTTCCCCGGTCTCTACTCCAACGAGTGTGTACAAATCCTGATAGGGACTGAGGTAGCGGACCATGATGTTCCGATCGACCTGGGAGTCGTCCACGATCATGACTGTGATAGGCTTTAGAGTCATGGGAGCGTAAGGGAGCGTTAAAAACTAGAGGACTTCGGGAAATGAAGGCTAGTCAGCGATTAGGCTAAGCAACACGACCATCGGCTAGATCACCACTGGGGCACCTCGATTAATCCGAATTTTTGGGAGACAGCCCACGCAAGAATCGGGGTTTGGGTTAGGCGGCTTCGCCGCCTAACCCAATTAATCGAGGTACCCACTGGCTAGATCAACAAATGGGGTCATGTGGGACTGCGCGATTAGGACTGCGCGATTAGGGCTATGCAATCACAACCCATCTAAACCAGTAGTCCAGAAAGAGTCGGATCGTCTCCAATAATTGACTCATTCCCATGGGTTTAATGAGATAACTATTGGCCCCCAAGGTATAGCAGTTCTGAACATCGCGCTGACTCATAGAACTACTAAAAATGACAACCGGAATTTGTTTCAGTAGCGAATCTTGCTTTATGACTTCGAGAACTTCCCGACCATCGGTGCCTGGAAGATTGAGGTCGAGCAAAATCACATAGGGGTAAAGGGGGACAGACCCGGCTGGCCTAGAGTCAGCCTTCAACTGCTCCAGATAGTCCAAGGCCTCGTCACCATCAGCTAAGCGCTGGATCTGAGGAACAGTCCCTAGTTTCTTGAAGGTCCGGACCAGTGCTTCAAAGTCTTCGTCACTGTCCTCGACCACCAGCAGTAACCGTCTTGGATCGAGGGTACCTAGAGTTTCGGATCTTAAGGGAGAATGATTCTTAGAGGATGTTTGGAAACCTAAGAGAATCCCCCCTAACCCCCCTTGTAAAGAGGGGGGGATAGCCTTTTCTTCCCCCTTCAAAAGGGGGACTGAGGGGGATTCTGCCAGGGCCTACGGCCCTTGGCCGAAGTTTCCAAACATCCTCTTAGGCATTAATTAACGAGGCAGAGTTCTTCAACAGTCACAACAATCGTCCTGCAGGTACCTCGATTAATACAGATTCTCACCGCAGGACCCACGGCAGAATCAAGGTTGGGTTGGGCTTCGCCTCCGCTCAGCCCAACCCAATTAATCAAGGTGCCCATGCAATGGGGGCGAAGAGGAAAGATCCGTGGGTCACGTTAGGCCAGTTCACTCGACAGTTAAGAAAAGCACCGCCGTCATCGTCAAGTTGCAAAAACCATGTGGGGGCAGATGCTGAGAGGATATTTATGAGCCTAAGAGGATGTTTGGCAACCTAAGAGAATCCCCCCTAACCCCCCTTGTAAAGGAGGGGGCAACCTTTTCTTCCCCCTTCAAAAGGGGGACTGAGGGGGATTCGGCAAGGGCCGTAGGCCCTTGGCCGAAGTTTTCAAACATCCTCTAAGAGAATCCCCCCTAACCCCCCTTAATAAAGGGGGGGCAGCCTCTTCTTCCCCCTTGGAAAGGGGGACTGAGGGATTCTACAAAACGCTTACGACACCTAGCCAAAGTTTTCAAATATCCTCTGAGGTGAACATCGAACGGTTTCCACAGGGTATTGAGAATACGCCCGAAGACTCAGCCCCCTCCCCACCACCGCTCTTAACTTTCT
Organism: Prochlorothrix sp.; assembly: GCA_035285005.1. Lineage (GTDB taxonomy): Bacteria > Cyanobacteriota > Cyanobacteriia > Prochlorotrichales > Prochlorotrichaceae > Prochlorothrix. Next base: position 16,318 of record JAYKIB010000201.1, on the reverse strand, counting down.
GCAACTGTCCTCCTCAATTGGTGATCTCCGCACAACCCAAGCCTGGGCACCGATCGCGTCGCTGCTCACCCCAAGTAATCGAGGAATTTCCAGTTTGTCCTCTACTGCTCCTTGTCCCTTGCAACCAATACACACGCTCCAGTGGTTAGATGATCTCAATCCCTCGGATCGGGGAACCGTCAGTACGAAAGCACTCACGTTAGGACAGCTGCGTCGCCTCGGCTTTGCGGTCCCCGATGGCTTTGTAATTCCGGCAACCCAATGCCAAAGTTTTTTAGGCGAAGTCACAGGAACCACACCGCTCCTGATGGATTTTCCCCATTCTTCGCTCCATTTGGATGTCGATAATAGTTTTCAACTGCGACAGGTGGCTCGATCGCTTCAGGCCGCCCTCCAAGCCCAACCTTGGCCTCAAGCTTGGGTGGAAACCCTAGGAACCGCCCTGGATCAGTTGGGCAGTCCTTTAGTGATTTTGCGCCCCTGTGGGGTGATTACGGCAGAATCTAGCGATCGATGGTACGTCCAGCCTCCCTTGATGCAACCACAGGGCCAGGGCATCGGCGGTCGATCGGCCCTCGCCCTGGCGGCATCCGCCTCCCCCCGTTCCTGGGCTTCGGGGTTGGGCGGTGGGCGGCTCCCCAGTTCAGCACTGGATTGGGTACCGATCGCAGCGCGGGTCTGCTCCGGGGACGTGCAAGCCTGTGTCAAGCAGGTGAAGCGGATGTGGGCGGAGCTGTTTCAGGCGAAAAGTCTGCTGTGCTGGCAGCGTCAGGGGATCCCATTGGAGTCGGTCGGCATTGCGGTCCTAGTACAGCAGTTTGAAGCCGTTGGCCTGAGCGGCACCTTGACCCTCGATCAAACCGAAGCCGGTGTGGAAGTGGAGGTGGAAGCCTGTCGAGGCTGGGGCGTGGTCCTGACCCGAGGTGAAGTCATTCCCGATCGCTATCAGTGGCGGGGGCAGCCCGATCAGGCCCAAAACGTCGAGAATCGAAAAACCCAGACGATCGAAGCCAGCGGCATCGAGCCCCCGAACCCCGCAGAAAATCCCGGCAATCCTGGCCTCTCCGGCAGTCCTCGGCTGCAATCGCCCTTAGAACCAGGGACAGCCCGATCGATCGGCCTCCAGGGTAAGCTTCGCAGTCAATATCTGGGACACCAAAGTTTTTGCTACACCGTGACTCCCACCATGGTCAAACCGACACAGGCGGTCACACCCAAAGATGCAACGAAAACCCAGGATCTAGCCATTGGTACAGCAGTCAGCCCAGTAATAGACGCAGAATTAGCCCCATTGGCGGCAGAAATAGACTCCGAAATAACCTCAGCCATAGCATCAGAAGCAGACCCAGGAATCACCGTCGGGACAGACTCCAGCACCGAAACAGAAATAGACCCGAACACAGTATCAAAAACAAGCCTAGAACCAAACCTAGAACTAAACCTAGAAACCAATCTAGAAACCCACTCAAGCCCAAACCCAGAAGAGAGCCAAAAACCCAGGGCACAAACTGAAATTTGGGCCGATCGGGACGGGACAAAACAAACCCAGGGTTCAACCCCCGAGTTAACCCCCGAGCCAACACCCCAACTCACTCCAACCCAGTCCTTACCCGATCCTTGCAATACTGCTGCTTCCCCTGCTTCCCCTTGCCCCAATTCCAGCAATTCAGTCCCAACGCCCAACCCAGACCCGTCGATCGCCCACACCGATCAGGATCTCGATCGCCCGCTCGATCGTCACATTGAAGTGGTCTCCATCGCCCCCAGTACCGCCCCCCTGCTGAACCCAGAGGAGCTCCAACACCTCGTCCAGACGGCCTGGTCCATCAAGCAGCACCTCGGTCTCCACCTTCCAACTCGCGTCACCCTAGAGTGGGCCTATCCCACCCCTGCCCAAGACTCAACCCCACCCATCCTCTGGCTCCAAGCCCGGGTTGAAGCCCTGAAAAAGCCCAAACTCTCGCCCCAGTCCGGTCGCCGCAGCTACCAGGGTGAAGGTGCAGTAACCGGAATTGTGCAAGGTCCGGTGTGGCTAGGGGCAGGCAACCCCAGCGGGGCAGCTTTGCCTTGGGAAGAACAGGTTCAGGGACCGATGCCTGCGGGTAGTATTTTAGTCGTTCCCCAAGTGACAGCGGCAGTGGCCCCATTATTGAGCCAGTGCAAGGGACTGATCACAGAACGAGGGGGATTGACATCCCATGGCGCTTTACTGGCTCGTGAGCTCCAAATTCCAGCCGTGGTGGGTGCGCTGGGAATTACCCAAGCCCTCCAGACCGGAACCTGGGTGGAGTTGAATGGCGATCGGGGGGTGGTACAACTGATGCCCGTTCCCCAAGCGACGGGGCATGAGACCGGGATCGAGTCGGTAGCCTATCCAGCCCATGGGTCTCAGGAGTCCACCTTGCCGGAGTACGCCTCCCAACCGTACCCTCCGCCCCACGCCGATCTCCACCCTGGGCCTTATTCAGCCCCATATCCAGCAGATTCCCCCAGGCAGTCAGATCCAATCGAGCCACCGAACCATACCTTCCCCAAGCCTCAAACCGCATCCCTTAACCCATCTCGGCCCTTTTCACCGAACTGGTCCCTACCAACACGTCCATCGGCTGCCACCCCCCCCCCTGCTGCAAATACTACGGGATACGCCAGCTCTTTTAGCCCACCGGGTCCGGCCCCCACCGCCCACAGGTCTGGGACTCCGCATTCTCCAAGGTCTCCACGCCTCAGGTCTGGGACTCCGCATTCTCCAAGGTCTCCACGCCTTTCGACTCCGCTCACCACAACACCTAATTCTGCTCCCCACGAGGCTCCAACGTTCAGCATAGACCTCCACGATAACGAGGAACTGGCCATGGTTGAAGCTAATCCTCAGCCCCACAGTCCCGATCGATCCCATTCATCCTCCTCCCCCCAATCTAACCCCACTACGCCGGATTCTGTCCCCACTGCTAGCACCGCACCTGCCGGTTCTAGCGGTCCTACAAACCTGATCGGTTCGGCGGGTGCCACCAGCCCTCCCCCCTCCCTCGCTGCGCCCCCTATCACCGCCACCGAAGTCTTCCTCACCCTGAGCCAACCCCAAACCCTACATCGCCCCATTCTCCAGTCTGCGGACGGCATTGGCCTCATCCGGTCGGAATGGTTCTTTCTCCATGCCCTCGATCAACAACTGCCCCACCATTGGCTCCTCCAGGGCCGTCGCCAGGATCTCATCGATCGACTGCGCAATGCCCTACTGCCCGTTTTCCAGGCCATGGGAGAGCGTCCCGTCCTCTACCGCAGTTTTGACTTCCATGGGACAGAATTTCAGGGAAATCCCTGGCTTGAAGCGAGCAAGATGGATGCAAGCTCATCACCGGCAGAGCGTAGTCTGGACCACGACCTTTTTGAGGTGGAGTTGGAAGTCTTGAGCCAAATTTACGCCCACCCCCAGCATCGTGCTTCCTTCCGGCTCCTCCTCCCCTATATCCGGACTGTGGAAGAAGTCCAAGAACGTCAAGCCCAGATACGGAAAGTTTTCGCCACCTTGCAGTCTACTCAGCCCCCATTTCCCCTGTGGATTATGGCAGAAGTGCCCTCGGTACTTCTGCTGTTGGAAGCCTATGTGGCCGCAGGAGTCCAGGGGTTTGTGGTGGGTTGCAATGATTTGGGCCAGCTTTTACTCGGGCTCGATCGCAACCAATCCAACCCCCGCCTACCCCTGCCCCTCCACCACCCAGCACTTCAGCAAGCCATTGTCCAAATTATCGAGCGCGCAGCCGCCCTCGATCGTGACTGCGTGGTCGCAGCCCCCAGCGCAGCGCTCAACCGGGATTTGATAGCACAGTGGGTCAAAGCTGGCGTAACCGGCATCACCGTCGAATGGACCGTGATCGACACGGTGCGCCGCTGGTTAGCCCAGATCGAGCAGAAAATTCTCCTGGATATCGCCCGCGATCGACCCTAATCCCCCGGCGCCCTCACAGCAACACAGCGCCCATCGCGATCGATCTCACCCCTGTCCGTTGCGATCCCCTTGCAGTCCCGGAATTGCCCATGTCTCCCAACGCTAGCCCCCAATCCCTCACTCCCGCAGCTCCTCCCATGCCCCGTTCCCCCGTAGTCCAGCCCCTCGATCCGGCAGAAGCTGAGACCACCTTGACCGAACTGGTCCAAACCCTCAAAAGCAGCTTTGAGCGCTGGGGCATTGCCTTACTGCAACACCGTTGGCGGATGGGGGTCTTGCATTTATTGGTCCAACCCACACAAAAACCCAATCCTGACCTACTAGAGGCAACGCTGCGGTTTCATCACCTCACGTTCCTTGCCCTGTCGATCGATCGGGTCCAACTGTTTCGTCCTCAACCTGCGGCGACTGACGACACGGCACCCCATGCCCCCCAGGCCCATGCCCCGGCCCCGAGGACCAGACACGTCCAAACCATACAACTCCAAGCCGAGCCATCCCTAGCTCAGTTGGATCCCGTAACCCTGGCACAGCAGGATTTACGGGGCAAGAACCTCAGTGGCTTAGATCTCCAGGGAGTAGACCTGCGCGGCAAAAATCTCCGCAACACCAAATTTGTCGGGAGCCACCTGGGAAGAGCAAACCTACGGGATGCGGATCTGCGGGGGGCAGATCTGCGGGGAGCTGACCTTTCCTTAGCCAACTTAAGTCACTGTGGCCTCAGCTTGGCCAATTTACGGGGAGCAAACCTACGGGGAGCCAATCTCACCGAGGCGGTCCTCCACCAAGCCCACCTCAAGCAGGCCAACCTCAGCGATGCGGTGTTGCTACGGGCCAACCTCGCAGAAACGACGCTGGTGGATACTAATCTCCAAGGGGCCAATCTCCAGGGGGCGACGCTCTATAAAAATAACTGTGCCCGGGCTAATTTTCAGGGGGCAAACCTGGCAGAGGCATCTTTAATGCAGCTTAAGTTTGCACTCACGAATTTTTTCGGGGTTTGTTGCGATCGGGCGACCTTAATTCAACTGGAGTTGCGGGGGGCCATCATGCACGAAATTACCTTCCAAGACGCGATTTTGATTGGCTGTGACCTGCGCCTGACCACCCTCATCCCCCAGGATCTGGACACTGCCTATGTGTGCCGTACCTATTGGCCCCACCAGTCCGGTGTATCGCCAGAATCCGATCGAGACTACGATCGCATCCTCACCCTGGCCCAGGAGCGCGGTATTTTTACCGATCCCGCGAATTTACTCAACTTACTGCGATCCCTAGAGCTAGAGTGATACCCCAAGCTGACCCCGGTGGAATGGATCCCAGCAATCACGCTAGGATGCCCATAGCGTAACGGCGCCATTGCCGATCGATCCACTCCATGACCCCCGCCGCCCATGAGCATTACCACCACGACCGTTCAGTTCCCCAGCGCTGCTCCCCACACTAACCTCACGATCGAGGCATACCTCGCCCAGCCCCACACCCCCGGCCCCCATCCAGCGATCGTCGTTATTCAAGAAATTTTTGGCGTGAATGCCCACATTCGTGCCGTCACGGAGCGAATTGCAGCCCTCGGCTATGTGGCAATTGCCCCGGCCCTCTATCAGCGCACCGCCCCCGGATTTGAGGTGGGTTACAGTGAAGCAGAGATTACAATGGGGCGTAAATACAAGGATTTGACCACCGCCCCAGAACTGCTGGCGGATATCCAAGGGGCGATCCATTACCTAAACGCTTTGCCCACGGTGCAGCCCGGTCCCGTCGGAACCATCGGCTTCTGCTTTGGGGGTCACGTGGCCTACCTAGCCGCGACCCTGCCGGAGGTGGGGGTCACGGCTTCATTCTATGGGGGCGGCATCGCCACATTCACACCGGGCGGAGGTAATCCCACCCTGAGTCGCACCGCCGAGATTCAAGGGACGGTGTACTGCTTCTTTGGCACAGCGGATCCCCTAATTCCTAACGACCAGGTGGATCAGGTGGAAGCAGCCCTGACGGCAGCGGGCGATCGGCACCGGGTTTTCCGCTATCCCGGCGCAGGCCACGGCTTTGTTTGTGACCAGCGGGCCGATTATCGCCCCGATGCTTACGCCGATGCCTGGAAGAAAGTACAAGGTCTGTTTCAACAGTTGCAAACGACACCCTAGCCAGACCCCGATCCTTGACATTCCCATACAGCAGGGCACCTCGATTAATCCCAACTTTCATCCTGTGCCCAACCCAATAATCAGGGGTGTGGCGTGCGGCTTCGCCGCACACCGCAATTAATCAAGGTACCCAACGGTTGCGAGCTACCCCCCAACCAGACCCACGAACCTGAATATTCCCATCCCCCAGCTGGGAATACTGGCTCCAGACGCTTCCGCGTCCTGACTGCTCCCCCTAGCCCCTAGCCCTGCCCCATGGACTCTTCCTTGCCCCTTTCCCATACTCCGGCTGCGGCTGATGCAGTTGAGACGATGCTTGAGGCTACGGCTGAGCTAGCGGCATTACGCCGTCGGATTGCGGATCTGGAAACAGAACTCACGGAAACCCAAGCAGCACTACTGTCCAGTAAGGCCCGCCATCGATCGCTACTCCAGGCGATTCCAGACTTGATTATGCGGCTCAGTGCAACGGGAGTCTATTTGGACTTCATCGAGGCCAAGGGAATTAATCTGCTCGTGAAGCGATCGTCGGATCGGCTGGGCAAAACCGTCCAGGATATTCTGCCACCGCTACTGGCGGAACAATATCTGACAGCGATTCGCACTGCCCTGGCGACGGGGGAAACCCAGGTGTTTGAATATCACCTCTCGGTGCAAGCCGTGGTGGGAGACTACGAGGCACGGGTGGTCCCCTGCGAGGCCGATGAGGTGGTGATGATTGTGCGGGATATTACGGAACGGAAGCAGATGGAGCTGGCGCTCAAGCAGGAACGGGAACGATCGGAGCGGCTGTTGCTGAACATGTTGCCCGCCAGTGTGGCGGAGCAGTTGAAAAACTCCGACCAGGCGATCGCCGATCGATTTGAAGAGGCGACGATTTTATTCGCGGATTTAGTGGACTTTACCCAACTTTCGACGGTGCTGAAACCGACGGCACTGGTGCAGTTGCTCAATGATTTATTTTCCGAGTTTGATTGCGAAGTGGAAGCCCTGGGGCTGGAGAAGATCAAGACCGTGGGGGATGCGTATTTAGTGGTGGGTGGGGTACCCCTGCCCCGATCGGACCATGCAACAGCAGTGGCTCACTTGGCCCTGGCCATGCGCCGGATCGTGGCTCAGTTTTCCCAGAGTCGTGGCCTGAACCTGCGCATTCGGATTGGGATTAATACGGGCGAAGTGGTGGCGGGCGTGATTGGTCTGAAGAAGTTTGTCTATGATTTGTGGGGGGATGCGGTGAATATTGCCAGCCGCATGGAGTCCCATGGCCTACCCATGGAAATTCAGGTGAGTGAGAGTAGTTATGAGTTACTGAAGCATGAATTTGAGTTTGTCGATCGGGGTTTGATTGAGGTGAAGGGGAAGGGACAAATGCGGGCCTATTTGCTACAGGAATATCCCGAATCCTAAACGGGCACCTCGATTAATACAGATTTTCACCCCAGTACCCACGGCAGAATAAGGATTGTGACGCGCGGCTTCGCCGCCCAACCCAATTAATCGAGGTGCCTAAACCAGAGCCCTACTAAACCAGAGTCCTCCATATGACCCCATCTTCCCCGTTCTCCCAAGTCTATGCCTCCCTTCTCGCCAGCCTCACGTTCTACACCACCCTTCCCTTTCACCACCTCGGCACCCCCAATTTCCACCGCATCGCCCGCTTTGCTCCCATTGTTGGTCTAATCCTCGGTTTTCTCCTAGCCAGCCTGAATTACAGTCTCCAAGCTCTCGGCTTCTCGCCCTGGGTTCGTGCCACCCTCGGAGTCACCCTCTGGGTCGGACTCACGGGGGGCCTTCACCTCGACGGAGCCATGGACAGCGCCGATGGCCTTGCCGTCACCGATCCCGATCGTCGCCTCGCCGTCATGGCCGATAGTGTCACCGGAGCCTTTGGAGCCATGGTTGCAGCCCTGATTCTGCTCCTCAAAACCATCGCCTGGGCCGAATGCTCCCCCAATCTCCTCTGGACTCTGCCCCTCGTTGCCGGTTGGGGCCGCTGGGCACAGGTACTCAGCATCGATCGCTACCCCTACCTCAAGGCCGAGGGCAAAGGAGCCTTTCACAAACAGGAATTCCAAGGCCCTGCCGACAGTCTCCTCGGCCCCATTGTGCTGCTCAGCCTCACTGCGATTGCCGTGGCGATCGGGGGGCTCAGTTTGAACGCTGCGATCGGCCTCAGTCTGGGTGGTCTCATCCTCGCCGGAGTAACGGGAGCATGGTTCAATCAACGCCTGGGCGGCCACACCGGCGATACCTACGGTGCGGTGGTCGAATGGACCGAGGCCCTGCTGCTCAGCCTGCTCACAGTGTTTTAGTCACAACAAAGGGCACCTCGATTCATTCAAATTTTCACCCTAGTGCCTAGGGCAGAATCAGGGTTGTGGGGGGCGGCTTCGCCGCCGGCCACAATGAATCGAGGTGCCCTAGAGCCAGTTAATCGAGGTGCCCTAGAGCCAGTTCCCCACTAAAACAAAGGGAGACCAATAAAACGGATGGGTAAACTGCGTCGTCTGCAATAGGGACAACTGTGCCTGTCGAATCGCCTCCGCCTTGGTCATCTCTCCAGTCGCCAAATTTGCGTAAAATTGACCCATTAACTGGGAAGTCCCCTGATCATCCACCTGCCACAGCGTTGCTAAGGTACTACGCGCCCCAGCACGTACCGCCAGTCCCGCTAGCCCCAAGGCCGCCCGTGAGTCTCCCGCTGCTGTTTCACAGGCACTAAATACCAGAAGTTCGATCGCCTGATCATCCCCAATAAAGCCCCCCTGGAGCAATTCACTGAATTCTTCAATATTAATCTTGCCATCCCACGTCAAAATAAAGGTATCCTCTACATTAGAACTAAATTGACCATGGGTTGCAAAGTGGACGATCGGCGTTGGGGCCTCCGTGATCTCCTTCGCCACGGCTGCCTCCTGAAATTGGTCATTAATCAGCACATTACTGGGCAGGAGCCCCCCGATCGTCTCCACCTCCTTCGGCACCGCTGGAAGCGCACTAAACTCCTGGCGCGCCTCACTCAACGCCCCAATAAACGCAGTTAGCTCTTGCCCCTGGAGGGGCTTCGGATCAAAGAGCTGTAAACCGGGCGTTAGCCCCAGGGCGTATTTTTCCACCAAATACTGCTCCCCGTCGAATAAAACCGACATGGGAATATTACGCAACGCCCCATCCAGGACAAACACCAAGGTCTCGACCTCACGCTGGTCTAGGTCTTCCTCCAATGGCTCGATTAACCAGTCATATAAAATGCGACTTGCGCCCTGGAAGCCTCCTTCCTGCCGCCGCAGTTGATTTTGAAGCCGCCGTGCAATAAATTCGACGCGAGTCGCTGCCACCTCAACGCTATGGTGCACAATCGGGTACCCTGGCTGGCTCATCAGGATTTCTAGCCGATCGTCCAGCAAAATTGTATACACAACCCCAGCCGTTGGATCAATCTCATCCGCATCGATCGCACTGACGGTGACACAATCCGCCTGGAAGAAGTTAACCAACTCCGCCACCTGGAGCGACTCAATCACCTGCCGAGCCTGATCCAGTTTGTCTTGGCTCACTTGACCCTGGTCGGGCAAGGTCTGGCTGAAATCCTGGCTGAAATCCTGATTAAAGCGTCGATCGTTATCTACTACAGATAAACCCGAAGAAAGTAGAATTTCTGGAGAGAAAAAAGAGTCTGGTTCAGCACTAGACCCGGGTTTTAAGGTTTTTAAAGTCCGATCGAGGGTTTTTGCTAGGGCATGACTTGGGGAAATGACCCGATCGAGTTGCCAGTCAGCCGAGGGAACTCCCGATCGCCCCACCACTTGAGTCTGGGATCGTGGCGTGAGGAGCAAACTCACATATTGCCGGTAAATGGGTTCAATCTCTTCCCGAAATGAAAATCGGGCCTCTGGGTTCAAACTCGCCAAGTCACCCCGTAAATCCTGGAGAATATCGATCGCAGTTTGATAGGCTCGCTCGGCCTGCTCCAATTGACCCTGTACCTTCAAGATCCGACCCAACTGCCACTGCCACTGATAGGCAATTTCAGGGACATTAGCCTGGTCCGCAATCGCGAGGGCCTCCTCCGTGACCGTTTTTGCCTCAGTCCAACGCTCAGCCCGTTCATAGACCTGCCCCAACCGTCCCAAAGCATAGGACTCGGACTGGGGATCGGCAACGGTTCGGGCCTCCTGAACCACCTTGGCCAGCCGTTGGGCAATTTGACCCGGAGTCGCCAACTCGATCGGCGCACGCAGCAGAATCTGGGCATAGTGGATCTGGGCGAATAGTGTCGTGCGGTTGGGGGGCACCTGATCCAGGGTTTGTTCGATCGCCTGTTGCACTGCCATCAGCGTGAAGCTGGCGGGCACAGTTCCCTCGCCCGCTGTGTCCCCTTGCCGCGAGGGTTCCTGGCCCGGTTCTAGAAGTAACTCAAAGGCATTGGTGAGTGCTTGGAGCCGCACCGAGGGAGAGGGGGTCGTTGTTGCCGCTAACTGGTAATATTCCAGCGCTTTGCTGAAATCCTGACGGTTCTTAGCCAGCAAACCCAGACTCAATAGGGTTGCACTCTGCTCCGTTTCTGAACCGATCGCCTCCGCCACCGCTAAACTTTGCTCCAACCAAACCGCCCCCTCGTCCAAACTGGACGTAAGCTGCAACACTTCACCCAACTGCCGCAGGGTTGCGGCTTTCAAGGGAGAGTCTGGAGATCCTTCGATCGCCGTGGCCAGACTCTCCAACTGCCGTTTTGCCAAGGTATTGCGGCCCTGGGCTTGGAAAACCTTGGCCTGGTTCATCTGGCTCTGAAACTGACCGTAGCGATCGCCAAGTTGGTCGTAGAGCAGCACAGCCTGCTGAAATGATGCGAGAGCAGGACCAAGATGTCCCTGCACCAGGTCGAGGCTACCCTGGGCATTAAAAGCCTTGGCTAATGCGAATTTCTGGTCGTTGCCCGTCACTGCATCCTGAAGCAGCGTAAAGCTTTGGTTAAGAGCAGTTTGTGCCGCATCCCATTGGCCTAACTGGCGCAGTGCCAGGGATAGATGGATCAGAGCCGTCGCGTGGTTAAGGGGATCCGTGGCAAGGGGATCCGTGGCAAACTGTTCCGCTGCCCGCTGCCAAAGCTGGGCAGCCTGGGCAAAATTCCCCGATTGATAGCGTATTACTCCTTGTTGCAGCAAGTCAGCCCCTGATGCAAGACTAGGCAGGCTATCGTCCAAGGTAACCATGTCTCGGGATATAAGAGCCTCTCGGGATGCAAGCGCATCTCCAGGTGAAAGAGGGTCCCTAATTGCGAAAGGATCGCGGGATACAGGATCATCGCCAGCAAAGGGCACATCTCCGGGTGAGATCGATCGGGCCATCGTCAAGGGCGTGACTTCCAGAGGGACTAACTCCGCCGCCATAACCCCTGGGGCCATGCCAGCCAATCCCCACACCCCCAGCCCCAGGGCTAGCCCACACCGCCATGCCCCCAAGCCAACAGCCTTGCCCGTCCGCATCCCAGCCTGCCACCATTGCCCTAATCCCTGGCCCAGTTCTGGCAGTAATGAGCCAATCCATTGCCGTTGGCCTAGTAGTACGGAAGGAGTGAAAGTCGTAGGGCCTGGTTTCATGGTTCAAAGCTGAAAAACAACGAAATTTAGATCAAATGGGCTCGACTGGCTCGATGAGTTGGATTAGGCAGCTGTGCCGCGCAATCCAATTAATCGAGGTGCCCAAAAGGATGCATTAATGCCCGACGGATAGCATCCTACGAGCAGTGCCCTACTGACAGTCACCTAACCTGGGGACTCCCACCCCTTGGGCCAGGGCTGAACGACGGAGCCCCCCATTCGGGTCTGCATCGGTCCCCATCGATCCACCCCAGGCACTCAGTTTAACCGTGCCAAGTCCTTGGGAAAGGGCAGCAATCCCTTGGGTTTCCCCATTTCCTGACAGGGACAGACGCAGATCATCTCCCGTACTACTCAGTTCAACACCAGACCCCGGGGCAGGGGCGAATCCGCCACGTCCCGCCAACGTAAACTGGCTCTGACTGGCACTACTGCGCAAACTGCAGCGCCGATCGATCAAACTGGAGGGATCAAGGAGATCCACCGCTAAGGCCGTTAAACCCTGACTGGGATCGACGTTGGTGGAAATGGAGACAATGCCCGTGGTCCCAAACCGAGAGCTTGCAGTGATGTTATTCCGTGAGCCCAGTCGAGGATTATCCACACTGCGCACAAGGAATCCAAATAATCCCTCAGCAGTCAGGTTAATACGGCCCCCATTCCCAAAAATCGCGTTCGCAACCACATCATTATTGCCCAGATCCCGATCGCTCCGGGGCATCCCAATCACAAACTTGGCGAACAGATTAATATCTCCGCCATTGCCCAATTCCCCAGCCCCAGTGGAAATGAGACTGCTGTTGTACAGAATCAGAGAGTTGGCCGATCGAAAACTGATGCTACCGCCCTGACTCCGCTGGGACTCTGCGGAGATTAAGCCGCGATTTAAGACAATATTATCGAGAACCAGGTTGTTAGCTGGAGTTTCCACCAAAATCCGAATATCCCCACCATTCCCCACACCAGCTGCGTTGGTACTGATCTGGGCATTATTGAGCAAAAAGCGATTCCCTGCTGTCACGGTCACGTCCCCCCCGCGTCCGGAACTGGTGGTCGAGGTGGAAAGTTCGATGCCATCTGCGATCGTCACATAGAGAGCATTGAGGTTAACGCTACCTGCCGTACCGCTACCGCTACTTTCTGCCGCAATTCGGCCCTGTCCTCGCAGCAGCAGGGTATCAGTAGCTTGGAACGACAGGGATCCACCTACACCACTGCCCTGGGTTGAACCTGAAATTGTGCCACCATTGAGCGTCACCACTAGGTCTCGGCCACTGCCCCAAGGTGTAATACTGAGGTTCCCCCCCTGGGCACTCCCCCCCGCAGCCACCGAGAGAACCGCTCCGTCACTCACACGGAGTTCCGGGGTTGTCACCGTCAAGTTCCCCGCTCGGCCCGCCGCCGTTGCCTCCACCGACAGCCCCGCCGCTTGGCCATTCCGTAGAACCCCTTGCACCTGAACACCATTCGCTGCATTAACAACCACACTACCAGCTTCACCAGCGGTCGTAGTCGCTTGAATTTGGCTATTTTCAACAGATAGATTGAGCAAATTAGGCAAGAGTACACTCCCACCCACGCCTAGATTGGTAGAGGCTGAAATAGTCGAATCATTTTGCAGGGTCAAGGTGCCCGCATTGAGGTTAATGCTTCCTGACGATCCCAAACCGGTTGCAGCCACATTGATATTGCCTTGGTTGAGGGCAATCGTCGGTGCAGTCGCCGTTTGGGAATTGACCAAAATATTGCCCGCGCTGCCATCAACTGTTGAAGCCGTAATCGAGCTATTGGTAATACTCAGGGTCTGAAGACCCGATAGGGTGATCCCCTGCCCAGACCCACTGTTCGTAGCCGCTGAAATCAGAGAACCGTTGGTGGCGTTCAAAGTCTCTGCCAGGATCACCAACTGTCCTGCCGTACCGCTACCCGTCGCCTCCACCGATAGGTTGCCATCATTCAAAGTAATTTGGCTCAGGGGAACAACAGTGGACCCGTTATCATTACCAATGACTAAATCTGCCGCACTTCCTCCCACCGTAGTCGCCGTAATATCCCCTTGGATAACCGTCAACCGATCGAGATTCTGGAAGGCAATCCCTTGACTGCTACCATTTTCTGTCGAAGCTGTAATCTGGGCACGACTATTGCCCCGTAGGAATAATTCGTTAGCGTTGATCGTAATTTGGCCGGCAGTCCCGTTACCTACGCCCGTGGTTGCATTGCCATCCGTATCAGCTTCGACGGAAATCCGACTGGCACCCAAAATCCTAACGATCGGTACCGCTACTGCATCTTTATTGATGGAAATACTGCCAGCAGTACCGGTTTGAGTCGCAGCCAGAATATTACTATTCTGGAGTTCTAAGGTCTTGATATTGGTTAGATTCACGCCCCCACCCGTTCCTGAGTTCGTCGAGGCAGAAATTTCCGATCGATTTTGGGCCAGAAGATTCAGAGCGTTGAGCAGAATATCACCCGAAGAGCCGGTCCCGGTGGCTGCCACGCTCAAACTACCTTGGTTGAGGTTGACCGTCTGAATGGGTGTCTCACTTTGATTAACGGTGATACTGCCAGCAACACCATCGATCGTGGAGGCAGAGATATTGCTATTGGTTAAACTAATGTTATTGAGACCCTGCAACAGGATACTCTGCCCCTGTCCCGTATTGGTAGAGGCGGAGACAGCGGACTGGTTCTCTGCGGTCAAGTCAACCGTGTTAATTGACAATTGACCAGCGGTTCCCGATCCTGTGGCGGCGACGGTAATCTTGCCGTCATTGAGGTACACCTGATCGAGGGCAGTCCCACCCGGGCCACTAATTTGTAAGTTTGCTGCATTACCGCCCACTGTGGAGGCAGTCAGTTCTCCTTGGATAATTTCGAGGCGATTGAGGTTGTCAAGACGAATGCCCTGACTGTCTCCTCCTTCCGTGGCCGCAGAAATCACAGCGCGACCCGTACTGTCTCCCAGCAGACTTAACTGGTTGGTATTCACCACAATTTGACCTGCTTGCCCGGTTCCCGTCCCCGTGGCCGGATTATCATCGGTATCCGCTTCAACTGAGATCAGACTGGCTCCAGTCAAACTCACACGGGGAATGGCGGCTTCACCGTTGTTAATCAAGACACTCCCTGCAGTGCCGGTTTGGGTCGATGCCAATAGGGAGCTATTCACAAGCGATAGGGTATTTAAGCGACCTAGGACGACGTTGCCACTACCAGCACTCCCTGATTCGTTACTGGCTTGCAAGGTTGAGGTATTAGCGGTCAAAGCGTTGGTATAAACCGTCACCGCCCCTGCGTTGCCGCCTGCTCCAGTCGCTTTGGCTTCGATCGTGCTGCCCGTTAAATCAATCGTCGTTGCAGCACTGCCTGAAGCGCCGATCGTGACGCTACCCGCTAAACCCGTCTCCGTAGAAGCTGAAATATTGCTGTTATTCGTGGCTGTGAGCGTCTGGATTTCCTCAATCAGCACGTTACCATCTGTGCCAGTCCCAGAAACATTACTACTTTGAATACTGGAGCTATCTGAGGTTAAGTTAGCCGTATACAGAGTTACTGTCCCTGCATTCCCCCCTGCTCCAGTCGCCTTGGCTTCGATCGTGCTGCCCGTTAAATCAAACGTCGTTGCAGCACTGCCTGAAGCGCCGATCGTGACATTACCAGCCAAGCCAGTGTCCGTAGAAGCTGAAATATTGGTGCCATTCGTGGCTGTCAGAGTCTGGATTTCCTCAATCAGCACGTTGCCCGTCGCATTCGTCCCAGAAATATTGCTGCTTTGAATATTAGACGCGTTTGAGGTTAAGTCTGCCGTATATAGCGTGACTGCTCCTGCATTCCCTCTTGCTCCAGTCGCCTTGGCTTCGATCGTGCTGTCTGTCAAGTCCACGGTTGTTGCAGCACTAGTCGCAGACCCGATCGTCACGCTACCTGCAAGACCCGTATCTGTTGATGCAGAAACCAGGGAATTATTGGTCGCCGTGAACGTCCTAATATTTTGCAGGGTGATGTGACCTGGAGAACTTTCCCCCCCTGCCGCCGTTACCGCCTCGATAACGCCATTATCCAAGTCGATCGCTGGGGCACTCACTAAAATCGAACCCGCCGTTCCCGTCCCCGTTGCCCCCACGGAAACAGACCCTGTGCTAGCTAGGTTAAGTCGATCGCTCGTAATTGTGACGGACCCAGCAGTTCCGCCGCTTCCCGTTTTGGATTCGATCGTTGAGCCTGCGCCTGCAACCGTCACGCTTCCATCCGCTGTCACACGAATATCTCCAGCAGTCCCGCTCACCGTGGAAGAGTTAATTGCCCCGCCACTCAGTATGTCTACGGTGGTGGCATTAGGGGTGGCATTCAGGATCTCAATCAACCCCCCAGATCCTGCTTCAGTCGTTGCCCCAATCGTCCCGCTATTAATTGTGATAGCTGTTGCACCGCTAACCGTAATTGAACCGGCAGTGCCCAGTTCCGTGCCATTATCCTTCGCATCCACCCCAATTCGACCCCCAGCACTCACCGTTAACGTCGGAGCCGTAATATCAATGTCTCCCGCTGTACCACCGAGGTCAGCAGCAGACACGATCGCTGAGTTAGTACCACTGACACTCACCGTATCACTGCTAGCA